>CAZJPL010000036.1:1187-14963 GCA_964547945.1 uncultured Anaeroplasmataceae bacterium | reverse complement strand
TTTTAGCATAAAATAAAATAAATGTCACACCTATTTTTATAAATTAATAAAAAAACTTTTTTATTAATGTAAAAGATGTGAAAATAAAAGATTTTTAGAATAAATTATTTTATAATAATGTAAAAGAAATTAGGCAGGAGTGGTTTTTGTGGAACAAATTATGAGTTTCATTGATGAATATGGAACACTGATAACATATTTACCAACGATAATTTTTGTTGTAATTGTTGTCTTATGGGCTTTAAGGGGTATGTTAAAGGGATTTAGAAAGAGCACAATCCAGTTAATTTATATGCTAATTGCTATGGGATTGGCTTGTTTAGTGTTTTATATATTTACAAATGATGAAGGTAAGTTAATTTATAGCATATGCGGTGCTAATGTAGATGAGTTACTTGGTGTAAGTATGCCAAATGATTATAACAGTTTATTTGGTACATCAGTACAAGCAAGCGACATAACTATTGTAGATTCATTATCTGTTTATGTATTTAATATAATAGCTAATCGTTTAGATGGTACAGCTAATGTCCCAATTGAATATTATCAATTCGTTGAAGTTATAGCTGTTATACTTTTGAGGGTGGCAGTATTTATAGTTGCCTTTTTATGTTATTTTGTATTCAAGTTTATTTTATGGATTTTCTATTTAATATTCTTTAGAGAAGGAAGACATAAAAGGAAACTTCTTAGAAGAAATTTACGCTATCGTAAGAGAAGATTATTTGGTGGTCTTGTAGGAGCTGTAAGAGGTTTAATTGTAGGTACTTGTGCAATATCAGTATTTGCTACAACTTTATATTTAATTACAGCTGGTAGAAGTGCTGATGAAACTAAATTTACAGATGAAACTATTGCTGATGTTTATGATATAGATAATTTATTAAAAGAAATGGGAGATACTGGTATCTTAAGTGTTTTCAATGATATTACAGTTGATGACCTTCCTTTCTATTTATTTTTTGCAAATGCGATTGCTTCAGCTGAATTAGGTGATAGTGGAGAAGTTGTTTATATAGCTGGTGAAATTACTAGTATTTCTGGTTTAGCTCAGGATTTATTAGCACTATTTAATAATTATGGTGGAGATTATATTACTATAGATTCATTAACTGGTGATTCCTATGATATTATGGATACTTTAACTGATTTATTTAATAGTGAAAATAAAGTACTTTATGAAGGTGAAAGTAGAACTTTTAAAGAAGCTTTAATTTATGTAATAGAACAATATGATGGATCTACTTATCTTAATAATCTTATGAAGATAACTATTGGTACTATCGTTTCTAATATAGATTCATTTGTTGATTCTGAAGATAACATGGCTGTTGGTATAATAAAAGCTATGTTTGATTCTGAAGATGATACTAATTATATAAGTCCTTATGATTTAGTAACATTTAATGATCTTAAGGTTGTGTTAATAGGATTATTAGATTCTATGAATGAAATATTAGATTATTATACTTATATAACTACTGAATCGATTACTAATTTGGGTTTAATCAATAGAGCTTTAGCTATAGTTGAACCTATGAGTAAGGCTATTAGTGAATTATCAATATTTACAGATTATGAAGAAGATACTGAAGTAAATGGTGAAACAGTAGTTAGTCATAAGAAAGAAAAAATGAACGCTGCTATATCTAGAGCTGTAGATTATGCATTTACTATGGTAGCTGAATCTAGTGAAGAAGAATTTGATAATCCTTATACTGACGTTGATGTTGATTGGTTAAGTAGTTTTGAAGCTGTTTTAGATTCATTATCTAATGTAGCTGTAATAACTACTAATGTAGAAGAACAATTATCAGTAGAAGATAATAATATGACTTTAGCTATATCTAATGTATTTAGTGAAGATTATGAATATGCTGATGAAATAGATGCGGCTTATGAAGCAATTATTGAAGATTTAAATAATGTTGAAGCTGTTACTATCTTAATGAACTCTGAATTCATGTATGTATCCTTATACGATACTTTGTTAAATTCTGTTTTATCTAGCATGAGTGATGAAGAAATTAATTTAAAATATCCACGTACGATTCACTGGAATGATACGATAGATGAAGAAACTGGTGAAATAATAGAAGCTGGAGAATTTAGAGTTTTATTTGAAACTTTAAGAAATTTAATTAGAGAAGGTCTTCTTGAAGCATATGCTAGTGAAGAAGAAACTTTAATTAAGGTTAATAATATATTTGGTATATTATTATCTACATATGATGAAGAAACTAATGAAACAGTATTAGATTATGCTATGAATTCTAATATCATGTATTACACTATTAGTTTAATGTTAACTAATACTGATTCATTTGGCTTTGATATAATTATTCCTTATACTGATACATATATAAATGTAGTAGAGGGTGTTTATTTAGTACAAAAGAATCAAATAATAGATATTATAGAAGTCTTTAAACCACTGCTAGAAAAATTTATTGATGCTGGAATAGTATCTTTAGATGGTGATGGTTTTGATTTAAGTACGGTATTAGATATTTTACAAGATGAAGAAGTTAGAACAAGTATAATATCTAGTGATATCTTAACTGCTACTATAGGTAATTATGTAGTATCTACAGTAGAAGAAAATGATTCATTAAGCTTATATATTGTAATACCAGATGAATTAATCTTTAGTGATGATCCAAGTGATGAAACTTATTTAACTGCCTTTAATTCATGGATAGGTGATGATGGAGAATTTGCTAATATATTTAATTCATTAGATGCTATGGATATTAAGTTAAGTACTATGGTTACTGGTGAAACTGATTATGATGAAATGCTTAAAAAGATTTTAAATCTTGATGAAGTATATGAAGATACTAATACTAGATTAGATGTAGTAATGGAATCAGCTATTTTATCTAGATCTTTAACATATATTATGCAAACTAATGAAACAGTAGTTGAATATATTTATATACCAGATGAAGCTTATACTGATGAAACTCAAACTCTTATTTCTAATAGTGAATGGTTAAGTTTGATTAAGGCTTTAAAATATTCATTTGGTATCAGTGTTGAAGGTAGTATATTAGATCAGTTAACAACATTTAATGCTTTAGTTTCTAATTTATTCTCAGAAGAAGCATTTAACAATTCAAGTTATTTTGATTATGAAGATAAAAAGAGTATTTTATTTAGCTCTATAATTTTAGAATATAGTTTAGTTATAAATATTTATTCAGTTTTAGAAGATATGGATTTAGGAGATAGTTTAACTCTTATTATTCCAGATTATTTATCTGAAAATGATTATGCTGATTGGTTAGCTATTAGAGATGAAAATAAGAATATTTTGGCTTATGGTGAATTAGGTAATATCTTAGATGTCTTTGATGTTACAGGTTTAGGTTTAGCTTACGCAAGTGATAACTTCAGCGAAGAAGTTGGTGAAATAGTAAGTGTTAATAGCTTAATTGTTAATTCTAATGATTACGATGAAGATGGTAATTTAATTGAAACAAAATTAGTTGAAAAACAAGAAAAACAAAAAGCTTTAACAAATAGTGTTGTTTTATCAGCAACTACTCTAAATACTATAATCTCAACTAATGCTGTATCTATACCTACTAGATATCAAGCTTATCTAGGCTTAGATTACGATGAAGATGGTAATTATAGCTATGATGAAGTTACAACCCCAACAGCTATAAAAGAAAATTATAATTCTAGCTTACAAGGTTTAGCAGATGAAATATTAAAGATATTAGAAGCTTTAAATGAATTAAAATTAACTATATCTGAAGATGATGCTAATACTATTGTAATTAGTGCTAATTTAGTTTTAACTTTAAATGATACATCTGATATAGTATCAGGATATACTAAGATAGAAGTAATATTAGAATCAGAACTTATCAGTTTAACTTTAACTGAACAAATGAGATTAGCTTTAACTGATGTTGATTTTGAAGAAATAGCTGTAGAAACTAATTATAATGCCCTTGATTATGAAAATGATATATATGAGGGCAATGATGAAGACCTACATATTACAGCTGCTGAATGGACTAGAATGATTAATGCCCTAGATGAAAATGGTTTAGGCTTATCTGCTGATGGTGCTGATGTTTCTGAACAAATCCAAGATGCTGTAAGTTTACTTAATAGCTTATTAGGAGATCAATGTGATTTATTAGATGATTGTGAAGATGACCTAGTTTACTACGAAAAACGTAATAACATTCTATCATCTTATATAGTTGAAGAAGTTATTAGGGTTAAGGTATTAGAAAGCTTAGAATTTGATGAGGCAAGTAATACTGACACAATTAATAACGTAGTTGTTCCTGAAGATACAGTATGGCATTTAGAAAGAAATGAAGATGGTACAGTGGCTACAGGTGCTACTAGTGAACTTACTGTTTTGTTAGATACACTTAAAATTTTAGGTTTAGGTGAAATAACTTCAGAAGATTTTGCTGATTATAACACTTATATTAACGAAAACTTACAAGTAGCTAATGTATTAGTTGTAGCTAATGATGATGATAAAGAACATAAAGAAGCTTTACAAGATAAACTACTTCAAAGTCATATCTTACATGCTACAATGATTAATATTATTTTAGATTTTGAATATATAGTTAAACCTGAAGTATTAACTGATGCTGGTAAGATAGATAGTGAAACTTGTTTAGAAGATACTCGTTGGTATATCAATGAAGAATTACAAAAACTATTTAATACTACAGAATTATTATTAACAAAAGATGAAGATGGTAACATAACATTTAATGTTGATGATATATTATCATCTCTAGTATCAAGTGATGAAGAAAATCCTCTTGATTTACTAATAGAGAGTAGTTTATCTTACTTAACTGTGTCTTCAAGTATCTTAACTGTTATTGTAAGTGGTTCTGATGTTGGTCTATATTTACCATATGATTTATTAGTTAACTTAAATACAGAATTAGGTTACTATGATTATGTAATAGAATCTAGCGAGCTACAATATTTCTTTAATGATTTAGCTTCTCTAGGTGTAACTACAATATCAACTGGTATTGATTTATCAGTACCTAATGCTGATATATTAAGTGCTATAACTGAATTTAAGTCAGAAATTATTAGAGGATTATTATCTTATGCTATAATTTCAAGTCAAGAAACATTAGATTATATTGATTATAGTGGAAATAACTCTATTTCAAATATTACTTATGTAGTATATGATATTGATAATAATTCATATGATGAAAGTGAAGATATTATTAATATCTTTAGTAGTGAAGAATTAATTAGCTTCTTAAAAGTAATTAGTTCAATGGATAAAGACGACTTTAGTTTCAGTATAAGTAATATTGATGATTTAGCTAATTTAGATGCTGAATTAGTATTAGAAAGTGATATAATTTGCTCAATTATATCTGATTTCTTAATAAATATAACTTATGGACATATTGAAGCTATATCAGGAGAAGCATATGAATTAACTGTTAATAGTCAAACTATTAATTCAAGTTATGAATATGTAACTAAAGAAATTATTAGTAACTACTTAAATAGTAATTCTTAATAAAAATAAAAATATCCAAGGCTCTTAGGCCTTGGATATTTACATATAAAATAAAAAAAAGGACTAATGTCCTTTAATTAACTAATATGGGGCGTATAGTAGGGATCGAACCTACGCATGCTAGAGCCACAATCTAGTGTGTTAACCGCTTCACCACATACGCCATCTCAAAAAGCACTACTATTATACTAAAATAAATAATATTTTCAAGTCTTATTTTAAAAAATGTGAATTTGTGTAATATAAAAAATTAGATTGATTTTTATTTAAAATAATGTAAAATAAGTCTAGTCGATTATGTGAGGTTTTATTAATGGTTAAAAAAATAGTGTTTTTTGGATTAGCACTCGTAATAGGTTTTATGGTTTTATTCGTTGCTTATTCAGGATTTCAAATGTCAGCATTACAAACTCAAATAACTGAATATATGGAAAATGATGATTATGAATCTTTGGCAAAAACCTTTTTGTCTTATTATGATGCGGCTACTATAACTATACATGATACAACTGATAAATATGAAATAGTTTCTTTACAAAGTGTAGCTTCTGAATCAATAACTATTACTATAGATGATGAAGAAGAAACTACTAATGATTATTATTTAGCTTATACTTTCTTTTTAAATCATATAAATGATGTTGATTTAAATGGTGTAGATTTTAATAATGAAGGTACTGTTTATAATTTTACTAGTGTAGTATTTATTAATTCAGACACTAATGAATCATATACTTATTATTTTAATGATCCTATTACCGCTACTAGCTCAGATGATGCTACTAGATATTATACTAGTTATGTAGAAAGTATGGGTTTTGTTGAAATAGACATTAGTTTAGAAACTATAGAAGAAGAATTAAGTGGTCAAATTACTGGTTATGAATTTTATGATAGTAAAGAAGACTTAGTTGGTAGCGGTGAATTTGAAACTGCTTTAACTACTTCATCTGGTTTTTATGATATATGTCAAGAATTAATAGATGCTTGGGATACTTATTTAGATGGATTAAGTTCATCTAATGAAGAAGAAAAAGCTGAAACATTTAATAATTTCTATACTAATGATGAAGGTACAGGTTGGTTAGAAACTTATACAAGCTTATCTACTACTTATGGAAGAGGTATTCAAGCTTATTCTGATTTAATTGGTAATACTGCTATTATTAAAACTGTAATAGTTATGATTATTTATATAATTATTTGTGGTCTTTTAGGTTATTTCTTCTTAAGAACTAAGAATAGAACTCCTAAACCATATTTAAGAGATCAATATAAGAAACAATTACTTACAGCTAAAGATACTAGTATTAAAACTGATGTAACTGAAACAAGCACTAGTGAAGAAGCAGTTACTTTAGAAGAACCTACTATTATAGAAGAAGTAAGTAATGAAGAAACACCTTCTGAAGATAGTAATGTAGAAGAAATAACTGATACAAAAGAATAGTTTTATAACTTCTCCTTTTAGGAGGAGTTTTTTTCTAGGAGTAGATCATTATGTTAAAGAATAGAGATAAAATTTATAATATGGTAGTATTTGCCTTAATGATAGCCTTATGTTATGTAGCAACTTTTATTATGATTCCTTTACCTACTGGTGGTAAGATACATTTAGGTAATTTAGTATGCATTATCTCAGCTTTATTATTAGGAGGAGTTAAAGGTGGTTTAGTAGGCTCTATAGGCATGGGATTAAATGATCTTCATTTTTATCTAGATACTCCTTCAACTTTAATTAGAACTTTAATACTTAAGTTTTTAATGGGTTTAATATGTGGTTTATTATTTAGATTTTTATATAAAAGAGAAAAGACTAGTAGTACTAAAATATTTTTCTTTATCTTTAGTTTATTATCTTTATTATTAGCCATATTTTCTTTATATGCTTATATGAATGGTGGAATTATAATAGAGGATACTACTATAAGTTTTAATATATTGGTGTCTATTTGTTTATTTTTAATCTCAATATTATTCTTTATTTTTGGTTTAATAATAAAAAAAGAAAATAAATTAATTACTTCAACAGCTTTAGCTGTTTTTATAGCTACAATATTTAATATAATAGGTGAGTTTGTATTTAGATTATTCTTATATGCATATTTAGATAGAATGGGTATTTCTGCCGCCTTTGTTTTATCTTTGACTAATGTACCTGCTAGTATATTGACAGGTATGTTAACATTTATAGCTAGTATAGTAGTATTTCTTAATATACACAAAATAATGTCAACATATAACAAGAATTATTTAATCTAGTATTGAAAATTAGATAAACTAGTTATATAATATCACCAGGTGATATTATGCATAAGGAAAGAAGACTTCAAACCTTAGGGGAAGAAATAGGAAATAGTGTAACACATGGGGTTATGGCTTTATTTGCTATAGCGGCAGCTGTGTTATTATTTATAAGATGTAATAGTGCTAGAGAATATGTGGGTGCTAGTATATTTAGTATTTGTATGTTATTATTATATCTAAGTAGTTGTCTATATCATGCTTTTAAACAAAAGACTATAGTTAAAAAGGTATTTAGGATATTTGATCATACATCTATATTATTGTTAATTGGTGGAACTTACGCTCCTATTTTACTTGTTACTGTATATAATTTAAATAAAACTATAGCATTAGTATTTTTTATAATACAATGGGTATTAATAATAGCTGGTATATTAAGTAAGGTCTTAATTAAACAAAAGACAACTATCTTACATGTAGTAATATGTGTATTACTTGGTTGGAGTGGGTTAATTTTATTACCTATGTTATATCAGTATAATGCAGTTTTCTTTTATTTAATATTAGCTGGTGGCCTAACTTACATGGCTGGGATTGGTTTTTATATCTCAACATTTAAATATTCTCATTTTGTTTGGCATTTTTTCTGTATAGGTGGTACATTATTACATTTTATAGCTATATATTTATATGTTTTAGTTTAGGAGTTATTTATGATTAAGTATGTATTTTTTGATTTTAACGGAACTATTTTAGATGATGTAGATTTATGTTTAAATTTATTAAATAAGATGTTAAAAAATCAAAATAAAAAAGAATTAAATATAGATGAATATAAAGATGTATTTCAATTTCCAGTTAAGAAATATTATGAGTTAGCTGGTATAGATTTTAATATAGAAAGTTTTGAATCTTTATCTTTAAAGTTTATTCAAGATTATCAAGATGCTTCTTATAATTGTAATTTATATCCTAATTTATTAGAGGTATTAGAAGAATTAGATAAAAGAGGTATTAAAAAAGTAGTATTATCTGCTAGTCAAATAGATAATTTAACTAAGCAATTAGAACATTTTAAGATATATGATAAGTTTGATAAAGTATTAGGATTATCTAATATTTATGCTAATTCTAAAATAGAAGTAGCTCGCAATTTTATTAAAGATAATAATATATTGCCAAATGAAGTATTATCTATAGGGGATACTACTCATGATTATGAAGTATCTAAAGAATTAGGATTTAATATAATATTATTCTCAAAAGGACATCAAAGTAGAAAAGTATTAGAAAGTAAGGGTGTTCCTGTAGTAGATGATTTAATGGGACTTTTAGAGTTTATCTAAAAGTTTTTTAAATATGTAAAATTATGTTATTTTAAATAAAATAGTTTACTAAGTAAAGTATTTGGTATAGAATTAATTTTATGTAAAGGAGATAATATGAAAAGTAAAGAATTATATTGTTATCTAGCAAAAATGGAATTAATATTCTTTAAGGTTAATGATAAAGTAAAAGAAAAAACAAATTTAACTGGTTTAGAAACTAAATTACTAGCTATGATTAGTGAAAGTGGTAATAGTTGTTCTGCGAGTGAATTAGCTAAATTGAATAGAGTTACTATAGCGGCTATTATGCATTGTTTAAGTCAGTTAGAAACTAAAGGATTTTTAGTTAAAACGATAAATGAAGATGATAATAGAATGAAGATTTATCATTTGACTGAGAGCGGAGAGAGTATGGCTGTTTATGTTAGAAATACTTATCAAGAAAAACTAAATACTTATTTAGATTATTTAGGAGAAGATAGAGATTCCTTAAAAAGAATTATGGAAAAGACTATTAAGTTTATGGAGGATGATTTAGATGATTAAGTTAGTTAGTCATATGAAAAAAATATACATACTAGTTGTTTTAATTATTATAGCTCTAGTAGTATGTCAGGTATTTTGTGATATGAAGTTACCTGAGATGATGCAAAATATTTTAACTGAGGCAAGTACTATATCAGCTTTAAGATCTCAAGGAATTTTAACAGATAGTGCATTAGAAGCTGCTCAAAGTGAAGTGTGGAATAATGCAGTGTACATGATTTTATGTGTATTTGGTAGTGTAGCATCTTCAATTATAGTATGTTTCTTATCTGCTAAATTTTCATCTAGCTTATCTTATGGTATAAGAAAAGAAGTATATAAAAAGGTTGAAAATTTTAGCTTAGCTGAAATAGATGAGTTTAGTACATCTTCTTTAATTACTAGATCTACTAATGATGTAACTCAAATCCAAAATGTTATAAACATGGTCTTAAGAATGGCGGTTGCTGCCCCTATATACGCAATATATGGTATTATTAAGGCTTTTAGCGTTCAATCAGCAAATGAATTTAGTTATATAGTTGTTGGAGCTATAGTAATGCTTGTCTTACTAGTTATATTAATATTTTGTTTAGTTATACCTAAATTTACTGTTATTCAAAAGTTAACTGATAGATTAAATTTAGTAACTAGAGAAAATTTGACAGGTTTAAGAGTTGTTAGAGCTTCAAATGCTCAAGCAGATGAAGAAGAAAAGTTTAGAGAAGCAAATGATAATATAACTAAAAATAATACTTTTGTTAATAGAATATTTTCTTTATTTAGTCCCGGTATGAGTATCATAATGAATTTCTCATCACTACTTATATTTTGGATAGGTTCTTATTTAGTATTAAGTTTAACTGACTTAACAGCTCAAGCTACTACACTAAGTTCTATATTTACTTTCCAACAATATACTATGCTTATAGTTATGGGATTTATGCAACTTACTATGATAATAGTTATGGTACCTAGAGGTTTAGTATCAGCTAGACGTATTAATGAAATTTTAAACTCTAAGACTAAGATTAATGATCCAAAAGAAGAAATAATACCTACTGAAGTTGGAACTATAGAGTTTAGAAATGTTAATTTTTCTTATAATGCTGGTAATGATGAAGTATTAGAAAATATTAATTTTAAGGTTAATAAAGGGGAAACTCTAGCTATTATAGGTGGTACAGGTTCTGGTAAGACTAGTTTAATTAATTTAATTACTAGATTTTATGATGTTACTAAAGGTGAAGTATTAGTAGATAATGTTAATGTTAAAGATCAAAATCAAGAATCTTTAAGAGATAAGATAGGTTTAGTACCTCAAAAAGCTGTACTTTTTTCAGGTACTATTAGATCAAATCTAGCTTTTGGTAAACCTGATTTAACTGACGAAGATATAAAAGAGGCCCTAGATATAGCTCAGGCAACTGAATTTGTTAGTCAAATAGGCTATGATGCCCCTGTAGCTGAAGGAGGAACAAATTTCTCAGGTGGGCAAAAACAAAGATTATGTATCGCTAGAGCGGTTATTAAGAAACCAGAAATATTAATATTTGATGATTCGTTTAGCGCTCTTGATTTGAAAACTGATCAAAAATTAAGAGAAGCCCTAAATATTAAAACTAAAGGGACTACTAATGTCATAGTAGCCCAAAGAATAGGTACTATCTTACATGCTGATAAGATAATAGTTTTAGATGATGGAAAGATAGCAGGGTATGGTAAACATAAAGAATTATTAGAAAATTGTAGTGTTTATCAAGAAATAGCCTATTCACAACTTTCAAAGGAGGAATTAGAAAATGCCGCCTAGAGGACCAATGATTTCAAATTATGGTAAGGCTAAAGATGCTAAAGGAGCGATATTAAAATTAGGTCGCTTATTAAAGCCTCACTTGCCTTGGATAATATTAGCTTTAAGCTTATCTGTAATAGGAACTATTTGTACAATATTAGGACCTACTTATCTGGCTAATATAACTAGTTATACTCAAAGTTATATTGCTGATAATAGTTATGATCCTAGATCAGATATAATAAGAACAGTTATAATTTTATTCTCTTTATATACTGCTAGTGCTATTTGTACATATTTTTGTGGTTTCTTTATGACTGGAGTTACCCAAAAGATAACTAATAAGATGAGAGGAGATATCTCTCAAAAAATAAATAAATTACCTTTATCTTATTTTGATTCAAGAAATTTTGGTGATGTTTTATCTAGAGTTACTAATGATATTGACTTAATAGGTCAAAACATGAATCAAACTATGACTTCTTTAATATCATCTATAATTACTTTCTTTGGAGTATTTATAATGATGTTAATAATATCACCAAGCATGACTTTAATAGCAGTTATAACAATACCATTATCTTTAGTTTTAATGATTGTTTTAATGACTATAAGTCAAAAATATTTTAGATCTCAACAAAAAAATCTTGGTGATCTAAATGGTCATATAGAAGAAGCTTATGCAGGACAAAATGTTATTAAAGCTTTTAATCAAGAAAATGAACAATATGAAGTCTTTGAAAATATGAATTTAAAACTTAAATATAGTGCTTGGAAGAGTCAATTCTTATCAGGTATGATGATGCCACTTATGTCTTTAATAGGTAATTTATCTTTCGTATCTATTTGTGTAGTTGGTGGTTTACTTACTATGAGTGGAAGTTATGGTATTGAGATAATCCAAGAGTTTGCCCAATATACTCGTCAATTAAATCAACCAATGCAACAAATTGGTCAATTAGGTTCAGTTGTCCAACAATGTGCAGCTGCCTCAGAAAGAGTATTTGAATTCTTAGATGAAGAAGAAATGCCTAAAGAAAATACTACTAAAGTATTAGATGTAAAAGATGTTATAGGGGATGTAGAATTTAAAGATGTTAACTTTGGTTATACTAAAGATAGACAAATTATCTTTGACTTCAATTGTTCAGTAAAACATGGACAAAAGATAGCTATAGTAGGACCTACTGGAGCTGGTAAGACTACCATAGTTAATCTACTTATGCGTTTTTATGAAACAAATAGTGGTGATATTTATATTGATAATATTAATACCAAAGATATATCAAGAGAAAATGTAGCTAAACTATTTGGAATGGTTTTACAAGATACCTGGTTATTTGAAGGAACTTTAAGAGAAAACTTACTATTTGGTAATAAAGAAGTAAGTGATGAATATATTATGATGGCTTTAAAAGCTTGTCATCTAGATCACTTTGTTAATTCATTACCTGGAGGTCTAGATTATGTATTTACTGAATCAGCTAATGTATCATCTGGTCAAAAACAATTACTTACTATTGCAAGAACAATGATAGAAAATGCTCCTTTATTAATACTAGATGAAGCGACTTCATCAGTAGATACTAGAACTGAGATAATTATTCAAGAAGCTATGGATAAATTAATGGAAGGTAGAACTTCATTTGTTATAGCTCACAGATTATCTACAATTAAAAATGCTGATATAATTTTAGTATTAAAAGATGGTAATATAATTGAACAAGGAAATCATGAAAGTTTATTAGCTAAAAATGGCTTTTATGCTACTTTATATAATAGTCAGTTTGAAATGTAATTAGATTTTTTAGGTTTCAAAATTTTGTCAAATTTTGGTCAAAAATCGGCTTCAATTATTGTTATTTAAAAAAGAATAAGTTATAATAGATTTAGCTAGTAAATGGAGGTATTTTGTATGAATTATAGCAGTGTAGATTGGATATTTATTGGCACATTTTTAGCACTATTAGTAATTTTAATTATCTTTTTAATTGTTAAAAAAATTGGTGATAATAAGGCTAATAAAATTGTTCAAGAAGAATTAGCTAAATTAACAGCTGAGGATTCTAATGTAATTATTGAAGAAACTGAAACTGTAATAGGTGCCGAAGCTGAAGATAATACACCTGAAGTTGTTCCTGTAGCAACAAAAACTGAAGAAGTTGAACCTGAAATAGTTGAAACTGTAGAAGAGCCAGTAGTTGAAGCTACTGATGTTGAAGAATCTGCTGAAGAAGTTGAACCTGAAGTAGATGAAACTATAGAAGAACCAGTAGTTGAGAATGTTGAAGAACATCATAAAGGTAGAACATATGATGGTAAATATGAAGTTTATCAAG
>CAZJPL010000036.1:0-1087 GCA_964547945.1 uncultured Anaeroplasmataceae bacterium | reverse complement strand
GTTGAAGAACATCATAAAGGTAGAACATATGATGGTAAATATGAAGTTTATCAAGAAAACAATTACTATAGATATCGTTTAAAAGCAAGTAACGGAGAAATTCTATTTGATTCTGAAATGTATTCTTCTCGTTTAACTGCTATTAAAGCTATAGATAACTTTAAACGTAATATAACAACTGGTAAAACAGAAATATTTGTCGATAAGAAGAAAAATTATAAATTTAAGTTAACAGCTGCGAATAATAGAGTAATGGCTATCAGTGCTAATTATTCAAGCGAAAAAGGCGCTCAAAGTGCTCTTGAATCACTTAAACGCTTCGCTAATACTAATGATATTGTTGATGTACAATTACCACCTGATCAAATTGATTCACAATTTATAGAAATATCTAAGATTAAAGAAGAAGATAAAAAAGGAGCTAAATTTGTTATTAGAAAAGATAATAATAAAGAATTCTCTTGGGAATTAAAGGCTAATAATGGTGAAATATTATGTCAACAAGGTGGATATACTTCTAAGAGTAGTGTTGAAAATGCTATTATAACATTTAAAGAAAATGTTACTAATGGTAAATTCTACTTATCTAAAGATAAATCTGGTAATTTCCAATTTAAATTATATTCACAAAGTGGTCGTTTAGCTAGTGTTGGTGAATCTTATGATTCAAGTAATGCAGTATTCTCTGTTGTTACATCTATCTTAAATTTTGCTGATTTAGCTGTTATTTCTGATACTACTAAATCTTCTTCAACTAAAAAGACTGGTAGTACAGCTAAAAAAACTTCAACTAGAACAAGATCTAGTAAAAAGTAAATAGTTAATTGGCTGGTACTTATTGTATCGGCCTTTTATTTTAAATAGTAAAGGAGAATAATATGAAAATTTCATTAGCTTGTGATCATGGGGCTTTAGTCTTAAAATTAAGATTAAAAGAGTATTTAATTGAATCAGGTTATGATGTTATAGATTGTGGAACTGATTCAAAAGAAAGTTGTGATTATCCAGATTATTGTATTAAAGCCTGTAATTTATTAAAGGATGGAGAAGTTGATAGAGCTATAGTCATGTGTACTACAGGTATAGG
>CAZJPL010000035.1:0-15991 GCA_964547945.1 uncultured Anaeroplasmataceae bacterium | reverse complement strand
ATATAAAGTAGCCTATTTATTCATAAGTTCTCTTTTACTAGTAGATTTAATAAACATTTCTCTTAAATCTTCTTCTTTATTTTCTAATAAACATTTTTTAATAAACTCAAGCTTTTCTTCAAACTTATTAATATTATCTACTAAATTATCTTTATTTTCATAGAATAACTCTAACCATAAATTCTCATTTATCATAGCTATTCTAGTTAAATCACGATATGAATCACCTATATATTTTAGGGTGTCAGTATCTTCATCAGCTACTACTAAGGCAACCGCTAAAGCATGAGGTAATTGACTGGTTTTAGCTATCATATGATCATGATATTTACTAGACATTTCTGTAATAGTTCCAAAACTTAAATCTTTAGCTATTTGCCTCATTAAATCTA
This sequence comes from uncultured Anaeroplasmataceae bacterium, assembly GCA_964547945.1. GTDB lineage: Bacteria > Bacillota_I > Bacilli_A > Acholeplasmatales > Anaeroplasmataceae > CALUXS01. The sequence goes on along the minus strand of CAZJPL010000035.1, from coordinate 15,599 downwards.
TAGATTCTTTAGTACTATTTTTACTAGGTATAATTAAGAAATTAGCATCTATAAATCTATTTTTATCAGAATATAAAATACCTCTTTTTTCTCTACCAGCCATAGGATGTATAGATACGTAAGTTGATTTAAGATTTAGATTATCTACTTCTTCAATTAATTTTTCTTTAACACCTGAAACATCAGTAATTATAGCATCATCTCTAAATTTATAAGTTTTAAGTATTTCAATTATAGCCTTAGGATAAACGCATAATATTACTAAATCAGCTATTTGAGCGTAGTCATTAATATTTGTGCTACCCTCACATATTATATTATTTTTAACTGCATAATCTATAGTATTAATATCAGTATCTACACCATATATAGTATAGCCCTTATCTATTAAACCTTTAGCGAAACTAGCGCCTATTACTCCTAACCCAACTATTAATACTTTCATACTGTCTTTTTAACAAATGGAGCTAAATTTTTAAGCTCATCCATCATATGTTTGAATTTTTCAGGTTTTAAACTTTGAGCACCATCAGATAAAGCACATTCAGGTTTATTATGTACTTCAACTATTATACCATCTGCTCCTACAACTAAGGCAGCTTTAGACAAGTCTTCAATCATATCATATCTACCACTAGCGTGACTTGGGTCTACTATGATAGGCAAGTGAGATAATTGTTTAACAGCTAGAACTGCTTGAATATCTAAACAGTTTCTAGTGTATTTTTCATAACTTCTTATTCCTCTTTCACAAAGGATAACATTAGGATTACCACCAGCTAAGATATATTCAGCAGCTAATAACCATTCTTCTATAGTTGAATCCATACCCCTTTTTAATAATACTGGTTTATCTATCTTACCTAAAGCTTTAAGAAGGTTATAGTTTTGCATATTTCTTGCTCCTACCTGGAAGATATCTACACCTTTTTCTAAGAAAACAGGTATCATATCTGCTGATTGAATCTCAGTAACAATAGGAATATTATATGTATTTTTAGCTTCAACTAATAAATCTAAGCCTTCTTCTCCTAAACCTTGGAAAGCATAAGGTGAAGTACGAGGTTTAAATGCTCCACCTCTTACTACAGTAGCCCCAGCTTCTTTAACATCTTTAGTTATACTCATTAATTGATCATGACTTTCAACTGAACAAGGTCCAGCCATGACAACAAATTGATCAGAACCTATTTTTAAACCATTAACATCTACAATAGTCTTATTAGGGTTAAATTTCTTACTAGCTAGTTTATATGGTTCTTGAATACGAGTAATTCCTTCTACCGCTTTGAATGAATAAAGATCTGATTCCATTAAAGATTTAGTATCACCGATAATACCAAATAAGAATACATCTTTACTAGAGGCATCTTTATAATTTAAACCTCTTGATTTAATAAATTCTAAAACCTTTTCTACATCAGCTTTAGTAGCTGTTGGTTTCATTTTAACGATCATTTTCTACATTCTCCTTAATTAAATTAAATAATTCACTTGAAATAATATGTTCAACGCGGCAAGCATCTTCTTCAGCTAGTTTTTGACTAGCTCCTAATTTCATGAAAAACTTTGTTAAAATAGTATGTTTTTCATATACTAGTGAAGCTAAAGCTAAACCTTCTTTTGTTAATTCTAATTGTCCATCAACATGAAATATTATATATCCTTTTTTTTCTAATAATTTCATAGCTCTAGATATACTAGGTTTAGAATAACCCATTTCTGTAGCTACATCTACTGAATGAACTTTTTTACCTGATTTAGAAAGTAAATATATAGTTTCTAAATACATTTCCATTGATTCATTACTCTTCAATAAACTAACCTTCTTTCTTAAAGAAAATATCGCATTTCTTTCTCTTTTTTATTATACAAAATTATATCATAAAAGCAATAAAAGACAAAGAAAAAGCCTAAGTTTTAATCCTTAGGTTTTTCTTTACATTCTTTTTTTAAAGCTCTTTTATACGCTTTAATCAGTTTATTCTTACTAAAGGCATTACATTGTTTAGCACTAGCACAATCACCACAAGGACTTTTACGATAAACTATTATTAAATGTATTATAACTAATAAAGCTAGAAACGCTAATACTAAAACAACGATTAAATTAGTGACATTTACCTCCAGTATTGTTGCCTCTACTATGACGTTCTACCCTCTTTCTCTTTATAGTTGGTAGGATAAATCTAAAGAATACAACTAATAATACTAGTAAAATAACTAATATTACAACTACTATATCAACTACATTCGCTAAAAACATACTTCACCTCTTATAATAGGGCTCCCCAAATACCAACTGCTGAAGCTAGTACCCAAGCTAATCCTGTTTGGAATAAGATTGCTCGCCAGAAGTCTTTAGAACTATTTAATTCTCTTCTCATAGCCCCAATAGCACCAAAACATGGAGCACTAAATAAAGTAAATATCATATAACCCATAGCACTAAAGCCGTTAAAGAATGAGAATAATCCATTACCAGCAAATACATCTCCACCTTCAGCAACAGCTGTAATAACTTCCATAGATGAAACAACTAATTCTTTGGCTGCTAAACCCTGAATAGCTGAAACTGAAGCTCCCCAAGAAAAATTCATACCTAACATTGGGGCAAATAACCAAGATATTGATCTACCGATATCAGCTAATATACTACTTTCAACATCAGTTGTATATTGGAATTGATAATCAACATTTAATAAAATCCAAATTACAATAGAACATAAAAAGATAATAGTACCAGCACGTTTAATAAACGCCCAAGTTTTATCAAATACATCTCTAGCTACATAACTAGCACTAGGTGTATGATATTCAGGTAATTCTGTAATATAGTTAGTACTATGTTTTTTAATAAAGAATTTATTTAATAAATAACCAGATAAAATAATTACTGCAATAGCCATTAAATACATACCAGCTGTCACTAGCCAATTATTACCAAAAATACCACCTACAAAACATGAAATAATAGGTAATTTAGCAGAGCATGGCATAAATGGTATTAAAGTAACAGTCATTTGATGTTCTTCTTTATCTTGAATAGTTCTAGTACCCATTATCGCAGGAACAGAACAACCAGTACCTACTATAAATGGTATTAAACTTTGACCAGACATTCCTAATCTCTTAAATAATCTATCAAATAAGAAAGTAACTCTTGACATATATCCTGATGTTTCAAGAATACTTAATAACAAGAATAAAATCATAATTTGTGGCACGAAGTTAAGTACTGCCCCAACTCCGGCAACAGCCCCATCAGCTACTAAACTTGCAGCCCATTCAGAACCACCAGCATTAGTTATTACTTCAGCTAACCATGGTCCTAAACCTAAGATACCATCACCTATAGATACTTCATATGAACCCCAAGGCATAGGGAATTCAATGACATCTCCACCATTAAATAACATGTCTACTATACCTACTGTAGCTCCACCTACTAAACCTACAGATAATAAGTATACAATACATATTACTACAATAAAGATAGGAATAGCTGCCCATTTATTTAATAATACTCTATCTATCTTACTAGAAATACTTTCCTTTTTAGCATCCTTAGTTAAAGTAACTACGCTATTTCTAATACCTTCGATATAATCATATCTTTCGCTAGCTACTAACTGTTCACTATCCATTCCTTTTAAAGTTTCAAGATTTACTATTTCATTTTCATATTTTTCACTATAAAATTTTTCAAAATATCTTGAATCTCTTTCTATAATCTTAATACTTGCAAATCTCTTTTCTAATAAATCAGGATCTACATCTTTTGAAACCTTAGTTATTAAAGTTTCAGTTTCTTTAGATAATATATCATGCGCTTTAGCTTCTGGTACTTCTTTATCACAATTTCTTATAACATCTATTAATTCACTAATACCAGTTTTCTTTAAGGCACTTATAGAAACACATTTTGTTCCTAATTTCTTTTCTAATTCTTTAACATTAACTTCATAACCTTTTTTCTTTAACATATCTTCCATGTTAAGAACAACTAATACTTTAGTTCCTAATTCCATTAATTGAGTAGTTAAATATAAGGCTCTTTCTATTGAAGTAGAATCAATAATATTTATTATTAAATCAGGCTTTTCTTCAATAATAAATCTTCTAGATATTTCTTCTTCTGATGTATAAGGAGATAAACTATAAATACCAGGTAAATCAGTAATTTTAATAGTTGTCCCTCTTACTATACCATCTTTTCTTTCAACAGTAACACCAGGCCAGTTACCTACTTTTTGATTAAGCCCAGTTAATACATTAAATAATAAAGTCTTACCACTATTTTGATTACCAACAAGGGCACATGTTCTAATCATTAATTTACCTCCCTTGTAACAATTATATTTTCAATATCTTCTTTTCTTAAACACAATTGATATCCTCTTAGTAATATACTAATAGGATCTCCTAAAGGACTAATTTGTTTAATTTCAATCTTAACACCTTTAGTTAGACCCATATCAAGTAAACGACGTCTAGATGCCTTATCTTCTTTATCAAATCTAACTAAAATCCCAGTTTCGCCAATTTTTAAATCAGCTAGACTACACTCTTGATTCACTATATTTACTTCCTTCCTAACTAAATTATTACTAAATTAATTTTATAGTGTTAGCGTAAGCTAACTTATGACACAAGTATACTACCAATATATCTATTTTTCAATAATATTTTCATAAAATTAAAGAAAAAGGGCCTAGATTTTAAATCTAAACCCTATAAAGCAGAATATATTGAACCTATTGAACTACCATAATAATATACATAATTAAAACTATTATAATGATCAGTTGTATAATAAACACTTAAAGTTACATAAGAAAATACTAATCTCAACATTCCCCTATTTCCACCACTATAATTTATATCACACTCATAATAGGTATCATCAGCTGGTAAATATCCTTCTCTATTTTGGAAAGTATCTCCACCACAACTAAGCAAGTTTTCACTAGTATAATCACTTTTATTAAAATCATCTTTTAAAACATAATTACTAGGTAAAGTATTAAATGCCACAATATATAAAGATACTTCTAAATAAGTATTATAAATATTTTCCTTATAAACATAAGTATCTAAATTATAATCAATAGCGTAATTATCACTTACTTCAAAACTTAATTCTAAAGCATTACTTTCTACTTCTATATAATAATCTCTAGTTACTATATAAGTATCATAAGTTAAACTTGCTGTTAAGATAACTGTAGTTGTATCAGATACATCTTCGACTCTAGCTATTTGATTATTATAAATACTAATAATATCAGTATTATTACTTTCCCAAGCTAAATAACCTATATAACTTAAATAACTAACACTTTGAGGCAGACTAAAATTAGAACTAACATTTAAATCAATATCTATTAAATTTAGTAATAAATCAGCTATTTCTTCTCCCGTAGCTTCTGATATAGTTATATTAAATTCTTTTTCTCTTTTTTCACCATCATAATTTAAATAACAGGTGATTTTAACACTACTTGTTTTAAATCTTTTACTTATTTGAGCTAAATAAGTATCATTATCATATTCACCTATAGTAAGTAAGTCTTCATTAGCACTTACCCAAGTTAATTCCGTATTATATTCTTCATATGATACTACTTTAGGTAGACTAAAATTAGTAGATACCTCTTCATCTATATCTAAACTAACTTCTTTAATTAAAGCACTAGCTATTTCTTTAGTTGTTAAAGAACTACTATTATTACATGCAACTAAACTTATAATAAGTAATAATAAGATAAATAAATTATAAGTCTTTTTAAAGAATTTATTTAAAACCATTTCATAATCACCGACTAATTATAATATATTAATTTATCATTTGTCTATTTATTTAAAAAATATTCTTTTATATATTTATTTTTGTCTCTAGTAAAACAAAATTTAACTACTATATCTAAATCCTTTTTCTTCTCTTTTTGATTACTAGAACCATATATAAAACTTAATGATATTTTTATACTATCTAATGAAAATAATATATAACAATAAGACTTATTACCATCTCTTCCAGCTCTACCTGCTTGTTGAACTAAATCTGATAAATTAATCGGCAAATCATATAAGATAATATGTCTAATATCAGGTATATCTATACCCATGCCAAAAGCGTTAGTAGCAAACATCACACCATTACTATCTTTCTTAAAATTTAAATAGTTAGTACTTTTATCTTCTTTATTCATGCCGCCATGATATATATGACAAGAATAAATATTTTTATACCTATCATATAATACTTCAGCATTATATCTAGTTAAAGTATATACTATTATTTTACCCTTTTTATTAAGTAATTTATTAAGAATATTTTTATTCTTATAAACTATATATTCTATATTATTTTTTAAAGGTAAGTAATTAGTAATATATGGCTTTATTAAGCCTGTTTTTCTAATTACTAAATCAATGTCACGCTTATTTAAGGTAGCAGTAAAACAAGCTATAATAGGTCTATATTCTAGGCTATTAATAAAGTTATTAATCTTATATAAACTATATCTAAAATCAGCTCCCCATTTAATAGTATGAGCTTCATCTATTACTATCATACTGATATTTTTAATATGTTTTTTAAATAGATAATTTTCTAGTCTTTCAGCTGATACATAAATAAATTTATATCTATCTAAATTAGTATATATTTCTTTAATTTCTTGATAATTTAACTCTCCACTTATAAAACAAGCTTTTATTCCTCTTTTCTTTAGATTTGATACTTGATCTTGCATCAAGGATATTAAAGGAGATACTACTAAAACTATACCTTCTAGTATTAAACCTGGCACCTGATATATTATTGATTTACCCATACCTGTAGGTAAGATAGTTAAAGTATCTTCCTTAGCTAATATTTTATTAATTACTTCTTTTTGAGGTTCTCTAAAACTAGTATAACCAAAATATTTATATAATACCTCTTCTAATTCCATTATCTCCACCCATAATATATTAGACAAGATATACATTTTTTTAATAAAATATGTTAAAATGTTTTGAGTTTTTTAAAGAGGGGATTAAATTGAACTTTACACCAGAATTACTTGCTCCGGCAGGGAGTTATGAAATAGGTTTAGCCGCTTTATATAGCGGTGCTGATGCGATATATCTAGGTTTAGATCGTTTCGGGGCTAGAGCCTACGCTCATAATTTTAGCTATGATGAATTAGTTAATATAGTAAATATTGCCAATATCTTAAATAAAAAAATCTATGTAACTTGTAATACTTTAATTAAAGATAGTGAACTAGCTGATATATACGAGTTTTTAGATAAGATATATGATGCCGGTGTTCATGGTATTATCACTACTGATTTTGCCGTAATTAAATATGTTATAAATAATCTGCCTGATATAGAATGTCATATCTCTACTCAAGTAGGGATAAAATGTCTAGAAGATACTATCTTCTTTAAAGAAATTAAGGCGGATAGAACAGTTTTAGCTAGAGAATGTTCTATAGATGAAATAAAAAGAATTAAAGAAAATATCAACATACCTATAGAAGTCTTTGCCCATGGTGCCTTATGTGTATCATATTCAGGTAACTGTTTCTTCTCTAGTTTATTAACCTTAAGAAGTGGTAATAGAGGTAGATGTTCTCAAAATTGTAGAAGAGAATATAGACTACTAAAAGATGGTAAGATTGTATCTGATAAATCATATCTTCTATCTACTAAAGACCTAAATACCTTTGATTTGCTTCCTAAACTTAAAGAATTAAAAATAGATTCTTTAAAAATAGAAGGTAGAATGAAAGATATAAACTATGTTAAAGTTGTTGTATCTAGCTATAAAAAGAAATTAGAAAACGATAAATTTAAAACCGATATGTTAGATAAAATATTTCATAGAGAATATACTAAAGGTTTCATAGCTAATGTAGAAAATCACTCTATAGTTAATAAGAATAGATCAGGTAATGTAGGTCAATATATCGGTAAAATAAAAAGAGTTAAACCTAATTTATATGAATTAAACTTAAAAGAGGAATTAAAACTCCAAGATAGAATTAGAATAGTGTCAGATAAAGATTATTATCTAGATGTAGATAATATCTATGACAAAAATCTAAAACCTATTACATCATCTAAAACTACTTGTTATCTTAAATTAAATATAATACTTAATACTGGTGAAGTTTATATTATTAAAAATAGAAACTTAGATGCTTCTTCTTATAATAAAATACCTTTAAATATTTATATAAGTATAGTTAATAAAGATATTTATATTACAGCTAATTATGATAATTTATATTTTAACTATGAAGAAAAAAATTATCTAGAATATAAAAGAACTATAGGTCTAACTAAAAACGACTTTATTAAGCAGTTTTCTAAACTTCAAGATACACCTTTTTATCTAGCTAATCTAGAAATATCAGATGAGATAAACAACTACTTCTTAAATATATCTAAGATAAATGAATTAAGAAGAAATATTATAAATACTATCTATAATTCTTATAAAAAAGATAAAATTAAACTACCTTTAACACTTCCTAAACTAGAACCTAAAGATAAGCTATATGATTTAATTATTACTTGTCATAATGATATTCAATATAAAATATTAAAAGAATATGAAAATAATAAGGATTTAAAGATTAAAGTCTATTTTAATAATGATTACGCTAAATATACGGAAGTTAAAAAGTTTGATAGTGATAACCTACTTATATCTAATTATGGTTCTATTTATTTAAATAAGAATAAAAACTTAATCTTAAATAAAGAATTTAATGTAACAAATTATAATAGTTTAGCCTACTTCTTAGAACTAGCCAATACAATCACCTTATCTAGTGAGCTGTCTTATAAAGAAATAAGAGATTTAGTATTAAACTTCTACAATCACTACAACTTCTATCCTAATACTAGTTTTATTATCTATACTCACATGTCTTTGATGACTTTAAAATATTGTCCTATTAAAAATAGTGGTTATTGCCCAGAATGTAAAAAATACCAATTTGCCTTAAAAGATAATAATGATATCTTTTATTTAATAACTGATAACAATTGTATTAATACAATAATTAATGGTAAAGCTACTAATTTAATAGATGAAATACCTAATTTAAAAGAATATATTAAAACATTTAGAATAGATTTCACTATTGAAGATGAATCTACTTGTCTTCAAGTAGTAAATAATACTATTAAAGCTATATTAGGTGAAAAAACTAACACCTTTAATAAAGTTACTGATACTAGAGCTTATTATCAAAGAAAAATATTATAAGATTAATAAAAGGATTAACATTTTGACTTGTTAATCCTTTATTTATTAAATATAAAGAGAACTTAATATAACTTTTTTATTACCAATAATTTCTATATTAACATTCTTATTTATAATATTTAGCTTATATAAATCAGCACATTTAATTATCAATTTATTAATAAGCGCTACACTTTCACTAGTTTCAGGTAATAATTCAATATTGGCATGTAATTTATTAATATTGATATACTCAAATATATTTTCAATCTTTTCTTCTATTTCTTTAGATAATAAAACTAAATTATCTGGATTTAGCTCTGATTCAGCTTCACCTAAAGATAAATATATTTCATCTAGATCAAATATTTTAGTCATAACCTTAAGAGATTTAAATATAGAATCTAGATTAGCATTAATATTAGCGAAATTATATACATCATATTCCGCTTTTAATTTATTTATAACATAATTATATATAGGTAAAATTCTACCATTATCATAAGCTATATCCATAAATCTATAATTTCCAAACACTCCAGCTGTTTTCTTCATTTATAATTCCTCCGTTCGATTATTATTTTATCTAGTTTTCAATACTAGTTTAAAAGATTCTGGCTATTTTGTCAATAGTTTTGCTTATAAAAATTGTAATTTTAAATAGCTTATGCTATAATTTGTGAAAAGGAGTAATAAAATATGTTTGATATAAATAATAGTTTAAACGAATGGCTTAAAAAATTAGAAAACTTTAACTTAATTAATTATGATGAATTACCAGATATAGAATTATACATGGATCAAATTCTAACCCTTATTCAACGTCAATTATCAATATTCACTTATAATTCTTATGATAAATTATTAACTTCTTCTATGGTTAATAATTATGTTAAGGGTAATGTAATTCCAGCTCCTATATCTAAAAAATATAATAGAGAACATTTAGCTCTACTAGAAGAGGTATGTACTCTTAAACAAGTATTAAGTATAGCTGAAATTAAACAAATAATAGATTCTACTTATGCTAAAAATAAAAATAATTCTTTAGTATTTACTGATTTCCAAGAAAAATTAGATTCTGCAAATAAAGATGCGATAGAATTCGCTAAAGCTAAACTAGAAAATATAGATAATGCTGATACTGCTAAATTAGATGAATTGGCTTTAGAATTATCTTTAATAGCTACTTCTTATATCTCAATCGCTAAAAGAATCTTATATTACACTAAATATTATTCTCTTTTATTAGAAGATGAGGAAGAAAATACTAAGAAAAAAGAAAAGAAAGAAAAAAAGGAAGAAAAACAAGAGGACTAGGCAAGCCTAGTCCTTTATCTTTTCTATTAATTCTAATATATTATAAGTCTTTGAATATACTTGACCACAAATGTATTTAATATCTGCATTCTTAATATATTCTAAATCAGTCTTTTTATCGACATTAGTTAAATATATTTGAGTATTTAAATTACTTAAAGTATCATTAATTAATTTTAATCTGCTAACATCTAATTTATTTAAATCTAGATATAAATTATTTACTCTATTATTTAATATATCATAGAAATTTTTAGTAATTATCTTAATATTATGTTTAGTTAATAAATCTAGTTTATCAGTATATTCATCAACTACTATACTAAATACTTCAGGTGGTATCTTAAAGAAATTTAACTGTTCTAAGACAAAACTAGAAAACTTATCATCTACAACTTCTTTACTAAAATATGATATAACTTCAACATATGCTTTAACCTCGTTATACAGTTTAGCTATATCACGACATAAAGCCGTCATTTTATATTTATGATATAAAACTAACTTATCATATCTAGTTAAAATATCAATCATCTCATCTTCATAAACATTTAAATTAGGTAAATTTAATCTAATTAAATAGCCATATACTTCTTGATTTTTATAATCAATTAATTGAGTATAAGATACCTTAATTTGATTATTTAGGATATTTTCTTTAATTAAGACATACTTTTCTTTTTCTTTAAATAAGTTTCTATAATTCTTATAGCTATAATAATTTATTTGTTCATAATCTATTCCAAGATAAGCATTATAAGCACAATCAATCATTTGAACAGCCTCTTTTTTATCTTCTTTAGTATGTAAATATACACCCATCTTATATTTAGGATAAACTACATATTTTAATTCTATATAAGAATCATTTAAATAATTGAGAAATTTCTTAAATAAGCTTTCTTCTTTTCTCTTATCTTTAACATCAACTATTATTAAAGCGAAAGTATAATCATCTAATAAATAATAAGTAACATTATAATAGTTATGAAAGAAAGCTCTAGTATTAAGATGGGTTTGTTTGATAAAACTTAGATAAAACTCATAACCATATAAATCTATATATTCTCTTATATCAGAAAACGAAAAAATAGCTAAACTAAAGCGTTTATTATTGTTTTGTTCTAAATCAACTAATAGTTTATTTTTATTATAAAAACCACTATTTTTATCGGTATAAGCTTCTTTTAAAGTATTATTAATAACTTCAATATTTTGTGTTTCATCTATTATAACTGATACTAAAATATATTCATTGTCTTCTACATAAACATAAAATATCTCTTTTAAATGTTTAATAACATTATCTTTCTTATAAGTATAAGTTATACTTAAATTGTTTTTTACCTCTTCTTTTAATTGTTTAATAAAATCCTTATATTCATTGACATCATCACTATCTAAATAACTATAAAAAGTATTAATATCAATATCTTCTTCTAATCTAAATACTCTTTTAGCTTCTGGGCTTAAATAAATATTATCTTTAATTATTTTTTTAATGCCAAAATAAAAATTACTAATTACATAATCTTTTAAATTATTATCTTCTTTTATCTTTATATTTTTTATTTCAGTAGCTACTTTAAAGCTTAACATTTCACATAAAAGAATAAATAATTCATAATTGTTATTTTCTTTTAAGAAATCATAATCAGATAAAAACTCAATAGTACCTAGAGTATCATTACCTTCTTTTAAAGTAAAACTAGCTAAAAAGTTATTAATAAACTTATCTTTAGTAAAGATATCTATATTGTTTTCTAATAATTCCTTATCTAAAAATAAGTTTTCTCCTTCATTATAAGAATAAGTAATAAAAGAATCAGGTAATTCAGTATAAATTCTATCATATACTTTAGTATTTTTATAAGTATGAAGATGATATTTATTAGCTTTATAAATAAGATTAAACTTAACTATCTTAAATTCTTTTTCTAGTAAAAAGCCAATATCTCTTAAAACATCTCTAAACTTAAGATTTTTATTTAAATCATGAACAAATTGTCTTAAAAATTTATTATTTTTACTTATTGCATACTCTTCAAATCTAGTTTCTATAACATTCTCTTTAATTACTACTTTTTTCTCTTTTTGACTACTTTCTTCTATTATCTCTGGTATTATATATATTTCTTTTTTAGCTGGTTTATCAACTTTATTTTTAATATTATTTAATAAATCTTTATAATAATTAATAGATACTAAATTATTAGTTTTTTCATATAATGACAAAGCTAAATTAATAAAAGTTTTAGCTTCTTCTGTATTATTATTTACTACTAGTTCACTATATTCACTTTCTAATATAGTAGCTTTTCTATATTCTTCTTTATCTATTAAATAAGCTAATATAATATTACTAGCTTTTATTTTTTCTTCTTTACTTAAATTATTATTTTTTAAATAAGTTTGAGCTAAAGATACTGATTTATCTATATCTACTTTACTATATAAAATAATTTCTTTTAAATTTAACTCATTTATATCTTCTGATTTAAAATCTTCTTCATATAAATTTATTAAACTATCTTTATATTCTAAAAATAAATCTAGATTAACTGTTTCAAAAGCTAAATCTATTATATCTTCTAAAGCTTTAATTTTTTCAGTATAAGTTAGATCATAACTAAGATAAGATTTTAATTCTAATATAGCTTCTCTATAATTTTTTAAAGCTTTATAATAAATATATTTATCATAATTTAAATATTTATTATCTTTAACTAAACTATATTTAGCTTTAATAAACATATATTTTTCATATTCATCTAATCTATTAGCCTTTAATACTAATTTCATAATAGTATCACATATCAATACTATATTTTCATTACTTAAAGTATTAAATAACGGAACATATGAATATATTTCTCTTAATGATTCATTTATTTTAGGACTTAATATTAATTTATGAGTTAAGGCTTTTATATATTCATCACTATTTTTAGGTGTATTTGATAGATAATTATCTATTTTTCGAATATTATCTTTACTATAATTTAGTTTTAAAATATCATTTATATCCATATTAACACCTCTCTATCTTTTTAATTATTTTCTTTACTGATTTTAATGCCTTAGATCTATGTGATATTTGATTTTTCTCTTCTATACTTAATTCAGCCATAGTCTTTTTATATCTAGGTAGGTAAAAATAAGGATCATACCCAAAACCATTATTCCCTCTTGGTTTAAGTAAGATTTTGCCGTAAACCTTCTTACTTTTAATATAGGTCTTACCATTAGGATAAGCTATCGCAATAGCACATTCAAAATAAGCCTTCTTATTTTTCTTATCTTTTAGATTATCTACAAGCTTAATATTATTAGCTAAATCATCATGGTCACTAGCATATCTAGCACTTAAAACACCAGGAGCTTTATTTAAGGATAAGACACATAATCCTGAATCATCAGCTAAAGTAACTACATTGTATTTTTTAGCTATATAAAGAGCTTTTTTAAGGGCGTTCTCCTTAAATGTTTTACCATCTTCTAATATATCATCAGCTATATTTAAATCTTTTAAAGACTTAAATTCTATATTAGGATAATATAATTTAATTTCTTTAATTTTATTTTGATTATTACTAGCAACAACAATATACATAAATCTACCTCAAGTATAAATATTCTATCATAAATTTATAAATTATGTTATAATAATTAAAACATTTAAGGGGGTAATACTATAATAAAGAAGAAATTTTTTTTAAGTATACTAGCTATTATCTTCTACTTTGTATTCTTCTATGTCATCTCTGATTATTTAGTAACAGTAGTTACTGATTTATTTAAATTAGATTTTTACATATTTTTATTAACTTTTGCTGGTTATAATACCTTTTTTTATAACAATTTTTTAACTTATTATCAAAATGTAAATATATTCTATCAATATTTAATCTATTTAATAATATTTATTGGTTTAATACTCATTTTATATACTTTAATTAAAGATGAATTTAATACATTTAAATTAAAAGATAAGGGTAAAATTATAGGTACTGGTATAGTTTTATACTATGTAATTAACGTAGTAATAAATGTAATAAGCATGTATCTAGAATTATTACTAGATATAAATACTACATCAGCTAATCAATCTAGTATTGAATCACTACTTAATATTACTAATCCTTCTACTTTAATTTATGTAGTATGTTTAGTTATTATAGGACCTTTAGTTGAAGAATTAGTATTTAGAAAAGCAATATTTAATATAGTACCTAATAAAAAGATAGCTGCGATAATATCTTGTTTATTATTTGGTTTATTACATACTATAGACTATGATTATTCAACACTTGAATTAATAGTAATAACTCTCCCTTATTTCTTTGCCGGAGTAGCATTCTCTTATGTTTATATAAAAACTGATAATATTGTTACTTCTTATATATTACATGCCTTTTTAAATCTCTTAGCTGTAATATTAATACTTTAGTTCCGGAGGAAAATATGAATATTTGTTATCCTGGATCTTTTGATCCTATAAGTAATGGTCATTTAGATATCATAGCTAGATTATCTAGCATATATGATACTGTAGTAATATTAATATCTAATAATACTAATAAAAAATATAGCTTTACTAAAGATGAAAGAATAGAAATGATTAAAATAGCTACTAAACAATATAAAAATGTAGTAATTGATGTTTGGGATGGGCTTGTCGTAGATTATTGTCAAAAAAACAATATAAAAGTAATGGCAAGAGGTTTAAGAAATATATCAGATTATGAAAATGAATTTAATTTATTCCAATTTAATAAAGATTTAAATAATAATATAGAAACTCTATTATTATTCCCTTCTAGTAAAAACCAATTCATTTCTTCTTCAGCTATTAAAGAATTAGTATATTTTGACGCTGATATATCTAAATATGTACCATTAGAATTAGTAGATATAATTAAACATAAATTTAAAGCATAATATTTAAAAGGTTAGGATTTGGCTCCTAACCTTTATTGCTTTTATAAGAATATTTTGATTCACTAACTTTATTATTCTTTTC
>CAZJPL010000034.1:0-16151 GCA_964547945.1 uncultured Anaeroplasmataceae bacterium | reverse complement strand
ATTATATGTTAGAAGAGAAAAAGTAAATAGTGTAAATCTATTTTAGATTATGGTATAATTACCTAGATAATATATCTTTTTTAAAGGATTATTAAATATTTAAAATACTTATTATTTAGGTGAAAATATGTATGAATATATTAAAGGAATAATAAAGGTTGTAAGCCCTAAAAATATTGTAGTAGAATGTGGTAATATTGGTTATCAAGTAATAGTTCCTAATCCTTATAATTTTAAAAAAGGAGAAGAAAAAACTGTATATATTCATCAGTATATAAGAGAAAATTTAATTGAATTATATGGTTTTGCTAAATTAGAAGAAAAGGAATTATTTATTAAATTAATTGGGGTTACTGGTATAGGTCCTAAATCGGCTTTAAGTATATTAGCCTCTGGTTCAGTAAGACAAATTATGGAAGCTATAGAAGCTAGAAATGATGCGTATTTAAGAAAATTTCCTGGTATAGGTCCTAAGGCTAGTCAACAAATTATATTAGATTTAAGAGGTAAGATTAATTTAGATGGAGCTGGTATGTTATCATCTAAATTAGATGAGATATCTGATGCCTTAATAGCTTTAGGTTATAGTCGTAAGGAAGTTACTAAAATCCTACCTAAATTAAATGAAGAAGAATCTGAAGCTGAATTATTAAAAACAGCTTTAAAATTATTGACTAAGTAGGTGTTATCTTGCAAGAAGAAAGAATATTAGATCCTGAAAAAATAGAGGTATCTGATGATTTAAGCTTAAGACCAAGTTTATTAAAAGAATATATTGGTCAGGAAAAAATTAAAGAAAGTTTAGAAGTTTATATTAAAGCTGCTTTATCTAGAAATGAGAGTTTAGACCATGTATTATTATACGGACCTCCTGGCTTAGGTAAGACAACTTTAGCTCAAATAGTAGCCAATGAATTAAAAGTTAATTTAAAGGTTGTCTCAGGTCCTACAATTGAACGTAGTGGTGATTTAGCTGCGGTATTATCTCAACTTGAAACAGGAGATGTCTTATTTATTGATGAAATACATAGACTTCCTAAATATGTTGAAGAAATATTATATAGCGCGATGGAAGATTATGTTTTAGATATCTTAATCGGCAAAGATAACTCGGCTAAAAGTATAAGGATAGACCTACCTCCTTTTACTCTTATAGGGGCAACTACTAGATATGGTGACGTATCAAGTCCTTTAAGAGATAGATTTGGGGTAATATTTCACCTAGATTATTATTCAATAGAAGAACTACAAGAAATTATTAAAAGAACTAGTCATGTTTATAATGCTAAAATAGATGATGCAGCTTCTTTAGAATTAGCTAAAAGAAGTAGAGGTACACCTAGAATCGCTAATAGATTATTTAGAAGAGTTAGAGATTTCGCTGAAGTTAAAAATGAAGGTAATATAGACCTAGAAATTACTAAATATGCTCTATCTAAATTAGGAGTAGATGATAGTGGTCTAGATTTAAGAGATCACAAATATCTTCAAACTTTAATAACTATTTATGGAGGTGGACCAGTTGGGATAGAAGCTTTAGCTGCTTCCCTAGCTGAAGAAATATCTACTCTAGAAGATGTCTATGAACCATATTTACTTCAAGAAGGTTTTATTAAGAGATCTAATAGAGGTAGAATAGCTACTGAAAAAGCATATAAACACTTAAATATTAGATATAATGAAGGTTTGTTTAAATGAAAACAAGTGATTTTGATTACTATTTACCTAAAGAGCTTATAGCTCAATCACCACTTTCTGATAGAAGCTCATCAAGATTAATGGTGTTAGATAGAAAAACGGCTCAATTAGAGCATAAAAGCTTTATAGATATAATAGATTACTTAGATCAAAATGACGTCTTAGTTATGAATGACACAAAGGTTTATCCAGCTAGAATTTATGGATATAAGACGGATACTTTTGCTAAAATAGAAGTTTTATTATTAAAAGATCTAGGTAATAATATATGGGAATGTTTAGTTAAACATCAAAGAAGATTGCATTTAGATACTATTATTAAATTTTCTGATAAATTAAGTGCTAGAGTAGTTGAAATACTAGATGAAGGTATTACTAAATTAGAATTGATATATGAAGGTATATTAGTAGAAATCTTACAAGAAATAGGTGAGATGCCACTACCTCCATATATTCATGAAAAATTAGAAGATAATGATAGATATCAAACAGTATATGCTAAAAACTTAGGTAGTGCCGCTGCCCCTACAGCAGGCTTGCATTTCACTAAGGAGTTATTAAAGAAAATAGAAGATAAAGGAATAGAGATAATCTATTTAACTTTAAATGTAGGTTTAGGTACATTTAGACCTGTAAATGTTGATGATGTAACTAATCATAAAATGCATAGTGAAGCATATTATATTAGTCAAGATTCAGCAAGTAAACTAAATCAAGCCATTAAAAATAAAAAAAGAATTATAGCTGTTGGCACTACTAGTGTAAGAACATTAGAATCAGCTTATAATCCTGAATATGGATTTAAAGAAGAGAGTAAGGATACCTCTATATTTATCTATCCTGGATATGAGTTTAAGGTAGTGGATGCTTTAATTACTAACTTTCACTTACCTAAATCTACATTAATTATGTTAGTAAGTGCTTTAGCAGGTAAAGATTTAATATTAAAAGCTTACGAAGAAGCTGTCAAAGAAAAATATAGATTTTTCTCCTTTGGAGATGCTATGTTTATAAAGTAGGAGATAATATGGATAAAGTAATTATAAATGTAAATGGTTTTGGGTCTATGGTTTTAGAATTATATCCTGAATATGCCCCAATAACTGTAAGTAATTTTTTAAATTTAGTAGATGAAAAGTTTTATGACGGACTCACTTTTCACCGCATTATAGAAAATTTTATGATTCAAGGTGGAGATCCTAAAGGTGATGGCACTGGTGGTAGTCCTAAAACTATTAAAGGTGAATTTAAATCTAACGGAGTAAATAATCCTTTAAAACATGATAGAGGAGTTATTTCTATGGCTAGAACTATGATGCCTAATAGTGCCTCAAGTCAGTTTTTTATTGTTCATGAAGATAGCAATTACTTAGATGGTAATTATGCAGCCTTTGGAAAAGTTGTTTCTGGTTTTGAGACTCTAGATAAAATAGCTTCAGTTAAAACTGATTCTAATGATAAACCATTAGATAAAGTCGTAATTGAATCTATTAGGAGATATCATGAGTAAACCTCCTGTTTGGCATGAAGTCTTGCATGTATGTAGGCAAACTGGGGCAAGATATGGCATCTTACATACTCCACATGGCAACTTTGAAACTCCTATATTCATGCCTGTAGGAACTCAGGCTACAGTTAAAACTTTAGTACCTGAAGAAATTAAAGAGGTATCAGATGGCTTAATCTTAGCTAATACTTATCATTTATGGCTTCAACCAGGAGATGAGGTTGTTAAAGAATTTGGTGGTGTAAGAGGATTTATGAATTGGGATGGTGCCTTACTTACTGATTCTGGTGGTTTTCAAGTATTTTCTCTAGCAAGTATTAGAAAGATAACTGAAGAAGGTGTTCATTTTAGACATCACAAAAGTGGTGCTCCTTTATTTATGAGTCCTGAAGATTCTATTAGAATTCAAAATAATTTAGGCGCTGATATTATCATGTCTTTTGATGAATGCCCTCCTTTTCATGCTGATTATAAATATTTAGAAAATAGTGTAAATAGAACCTTAAGATGGGCTAAAAGAGGATATGATGCCCATAAAAATAAGGACACCCAAGCTTTATTTGGTATAGTTCAAGGTGGTCCTTATAAAGAATTAAGAAAACATTGTTTAGATGAATTAGAAAAAATAGATTTCCCGGGGTATTCAATAGGTGGTTTATCTGTAGGTGAATCTAAAGAAGAAATGTATGATATGTTAAGATATTTAAAAGATATCATGCCTTTTAATAAACCTAGATATTTAATGGGTGTAGGTTCACCTGATGATTTAGTTATGGGAGCTATAAATGGTATAGATATGTTTGATTGTGTCTTACCTAGTAGAAATGCTAGACATGGTTCAGCTTTAACTAGCACAGGTAGAATTCAAGTTAAAAACCAGGCTTATAAAAATTCACATGAACCATTAGATAAAAATTGTGATTGTCAGGTATGTAAAAACTATAAATTAGGTTATTTAAATCATTTAGTTAAAGCTCAAGAAATACTAGGTATGAGATTATTAACCTATCATAATCTTTATTTTCTAAAGAATTTGATGCATAATATAAGAGAAGCAATTAAAAGCGATTCATTATTAGATTTTAAGAATAAATTTTTTAATGAAATGAAGTATTTAAATAATATATATGAATAGGGTGAGATATAATGGAAGGTCAATACACATATCTAATTATAGCTGGTATAGCTATAGCTATTATTTTAATCGCAATACTAGCTTTATTTTTATATAAGAAATATAAAGATAAAACAGGCTCTAATATTAATAGTGCTTTTTTAGATGCTTTATTTTTATATATAGGTGGCATCAATAATATTTTAGGTGTGGAAGTTGAACAAGCTAGACTTAAAATAGAAGTTAAAGATTTAGAATTAGTTGATTTAGAACAATTAAAAACCTTAACTGATAAAGGAATATTTGTTACTGGCAATGTAATTAAAGCTTTATTTAAAGATGATGCCTTGACTATTAAAAAAGAAATAGAAAAAAGGATGTAAGAATGATTGAAAAGAAGATATTAGTAATTGCTGAAAGTGGTATGCATTCTAGACCTGCAACCATTTTAGTAACTGAAGCTGATAAGTTTAATTCTAATATAACTTTATTAGCTAGAAATCAAAGTATTGATTTTAAATCAATAATAGGTGTTTTATCTTTAGGTATTTATATGGGTGAGGAAATTACACTTAGTTTTGAAGGCGAAGATGAAATTGAGGCAAGCACTAAAATTATTGATTTAATAGAAACTTTAGGTGTTGGAAAGGAGATAATTTAATGGTTGATTATAAAAAATTAGCTTTTAAATATAAAGATGAGGCATTAGAAACTTTAAGAGATTTAATTAGAATAGAAAGTGTTTTAGATAATAGATTAGAATATAATCCTGATTCACCTACCCCTTTTGGTCAAAAAAATAAAGAAGCTTTAGACTATATTTTAAATAAAGGACGTAATTTAGGTTTTTCTGCAAAAAATGTTAATAATCATGCTGGTCATATTGAATTTGGTAATTCTGATGGCGAATTATTAGGTGTATTAGCTCATTTAGATGTTGTCCCTGCGATAAAAGAAGAATGGAAACATGAACCATTTGATTTAACTATTGAAGGAAATGTTATGTATGGTAGAGGAGTAGCCGATGATAAAGGTCCTCTAGTAGCTAGTTTATATGCTTTAAAATTATTAAAAGATGAACAATTAAAATTAAATAAAAAAGTTAGACTTATTATGGGTTGTGACGAAGAAAGTGGTTCAAGATGTCTAGCTAATTATTTTAAGACTGAAGAAATGCCTAAACTAGGATTTAGCCCTGATGCTGAGTTCCCTGTAATATATGGTGAAAAAGCTCCAACTAGTTATTTTATGTATTTAGATGATAAAGAAAATATTTTTAAATCATTTAATTCTGGTACTAGATTAAATATAGTTCCAGCTACTGCTTCAATGGAGTTAAATATCGATTTAAAAGATAAGTATTTAAACTATTTAAAGGAAAACAATTATAAAGGTGAAATAGTAGGAGATAAATATATAGCTTATGGTGTAGCAAGTCACGCTATGGTTCCTGAAAAAGGTCTTAATGCCGCCTTTATTTTACTAGATTTCTTAGCTAAATATAGTGATTCTAAAGTAGCTAAATATGCAGTTAAATATTTAACATTTGATCCGTTTGGCGAAAAATTAGGTGTAGATGTAACTGATATAGATATGGGTAAATTAACTATGAATTGTGGTACCTTTAATTTAGAAAATTCTAAATTGAAAATTGGTATAAATTTTAGAATTCCTAAAGATAATTATACTAAAATAATAGATGAAAAATTTACTTTAAGTTTAGGCGATTTAGGTAGTTTCACTAAACTTGGTGAAAGTAAAATTCATTACGTGAAAAAAGATTCATTCTTAGTTAAAAAATTAGCTGAAAGTTATGCCTCTATCACTGGTGATACAGTTAATAAACCATTTACTATAGGTGGCGGAACTTACGCTAAATTTATTGATGAATGTGTAGCCTTTGGCCCTCAAAGACCAGGTAGTCCTGATGTTTGTCATATAGCTGATGAATATAAATTAATAGATGAATTTATTGAAGATATAGCAATTTACGCTAAAGCTATCTATGAATTAGGTAAGTAATATGCGTCTTAGACATATAAAAGGAGCCTTAGAATTTTTAAAAACTTATCCTGATATTGTAGTAACTGAAATAGATAAATTTGAAATAACTGAAACTGATAAATTACTTTCCTTAGAAATTGGTTGTGGTAAAGGCCAGTTTATTATAAACATGGCCTTAGAAAATAAAGATACATATTTTATAGCAGTAGAAAAGTATGATTCAGTCTTATTAAGAGCGGTTGAAAAATATTTAAGTTTGGAAGAAAAACCAAATAATCTACTTTTTGTTTTAGCTGATTTTGATGATTTAGCTAAAATATTAAAACCTAATACCTTTAATAATATTTATCTTAATTTTTCTGATCCATGGCCTAAAAATAGAACTGCTAAAAGAAGACTTACTAATATAGCTTATTTAGAAATTTATAAAAATATCTTAAAACAAGATGGTTATATAATTCAAAAGACTGATAACTTAGATTTTTTTAAATATTCACTTTTAGAATATGAAAAAGCTGATTTAAAAATAATTGAATTAAGTTATGATCTTCATTCAACTGATATTTATAATATTCCTACTGAATTTGAAGATAAGTGGTCTAAGACTACCCCTATTAATTATGTAAAGGTTGGAAAATGAATTATTTAATAATTGGTGGTTTTAAAAATAGTTTAAATAATAATATTGAACAATTTATTAGAAATTATGTAGCTAATCCTAAAGTATTATATATAAGTTTAGCTAGTAATAAATATAGTTATAGCTATCAAGAATTTGTAAGAAAAATTGGTATAGATATAGACTTACTAACTATAGAAGATTTAAAAAATAATAATTATATAGATAAGTTTTATAATTCTAATATCTTATTTTTCGCTGGTGGAAATACTAAACAATTATTAAATTATATTGGTGAATATAATTTAGATAAATATTTCTTTTTAAATAATATTAAATTAATAGCCGGGGTATCAGCTGGTGGTATTATGATATCTAGTTACGGCATGGGTGATGCTGATAGTTTCTACGATAATGGTTCTTACTATAATTTTAAAATGATTAAAGGTTTAGGGTTATTAGATATTTGTTTTTGTCCTCATTATAATAAAGAAGATTTAGTTTTATTTGATGATGAATGTAAAAAGTATAATTTAGATAGCTATTGCCTAGAAGATGAGACAGCTATCTATTTTGAAAATGATAAATTATCAAAAGTGATTAAAAATGAAAGGAGTAATAGTGTTTATTATTTAGGAAAAGGAGTTTATATACTTACACCTATTTATTAAAATGTTTTTTTATGAATGTAGAAGAATTAATAACTAAAAAAAGAGATGGATTTAGTTTAAGCAAAGATGAAATAGATTTTTTAATTGAAGGTTATACTAATAATACGATTCCTGATTATCAAATGTCTGCCTTTTTAATGGCTGTTTATTTTAAAGGTATGACAGAAGAAGAAACATATAATTTAACTATGGCTATGTTACATAGTGGTAAAAGTGTAGATTTAAGTAGAATTAAAGGTTTTAAAGTGGATAAGCATTCTACTGGGGGAGTTGGCGATAAGACTAGTCTTGTTTTAGCTCCTTTAGTTGCGAGTTTGGATATTAAATTTGCCAAGATGAGTGGTAGAGGTTTAGGTCATACTGGAGGTACCTTAGATAAATTAGAATCTATACCTAATTTTAATATATCTTTAGATATTGAAGAATTTATTGATCAAGTAGAACATATTAATATAGCTATTATAGGGCAAACTGAAGAAATAAATCTAGCTGATAAAAAGATGTATGCCTTAAGGGATGTTACAGGTACTGTCCCATCTATTCCTTTAATAGCCTCAAGTATTATGTCTAAAAAATTAGCTGCCGGATCTGATGCTATAATATTAGATGTTAAAGTAGGTAGTGGAGCTTTTATGCCTAATGTTGAAGAAGCTAGTAAGCTAGCTTATGCGATGAAAGAGATAGGTACTAGGGCAGGGAAATCGGTAACTTGTGTACTTACTAACATGGATGAGCCATTAGGTTTTGCTGTTGGTAATTCTTTAGAAGTAATAGAAGCTATAAATACCTTAAATGGTAGAGGACCTAAAGATTTAACTGAATTATGTCTAACTCTAGGTTCTTATTTAGTTGTAGATGCTGGTATAACTAAAGATTTTGATGAAGCTAGAAAATTATTACTTGAACAAATAAGAAGTGGTAAAGCTTTAGATAAATTAATTGAATTAGTAGAAGCTCAAGGTGGTAATGTTGATTATATTACTCACCCTGAATTATTCGATTTAGGTGAAGTAAGAGAGCTAAAAGCTCCTAAATCTGGATATATTACTAAAATAGATTCTTATAAGGTAGGTCATGCTTCAATGCTACTTGGAGCTGGTAGAGAAACTTTAGAAGATGATATCGATTATACAGTAGGTATAGTCTTAAAGAAAAAAGTAGGAGACTATGTAATTGCTGGTGAAACCTTAGCTGATGTTTATGTAAATGAAAAAGGAATCGATTCTTGTTTTAAATTATTAGAAGAAGCTTATGATTTCAGTGATGAAGAAATAATCCCAAATTTAATATTAAAGGTTGTAAGATAATTAAAAATATGTTAAAATACCTTGTATTTGTTATGGAAGGTGAATATTTTGAATATAGCTGATTATTTTACATTGATTATTTCTATTTTATTGATAATTGTAGTTATGTTACAATCTTCTAAAGATGATATAAATGATGCTTTTAATGGAAGTAAATCTGAACTTTTCAAGGATCAAAAAGCTAGAGGTTCAGAATTATTCTTACAACGTACTACTATTGTATTAGCGTGCTTATTTGTTGTCTTAGTAATTGTATCTGCAGTATTACATACAACTTTATAGAATATGATAAGAGATACTCAGGTATCTCTTTTTTATAAGGAGTTTTATATGCTAGAAGATGAAATTTTATTATTACTTGAATCTCATCATAAGCTTGGAAAAATAGCTAAAGCTTTAGGTTTAGATAAACAAGAAACAAAAAAGATATTAAAGGAATTAATAAATAAAAATAAAGTTATTTTAATAGATAATCTCTATTTTTTAGTTAAACAAGGAAAACTTGAAGTAATTAATAATAAAAATTATGGCTTTATTTTACCAATTGATGAAACTACTGAAGAAGATTATTTTGTATCTATTGATAATTTTAATGGAGCTTTTCCAGATGATATAGTTAATTTTTATTTATATAAAGATAGATCAAATAATAAAATAAGAGCTGATATCATAAATGTTGTAGAACATACTAGAGTAGATATAATAGGAGAAGTAATACTAAATAAAAAGAAAAATTATGAAGTAAAACTAATTGATAAAGATGATACATATATATTAACTGATTATCCTAATATATTACCTGGTGCTATAATAAGAGCTAAATTAATTTATAATAAAAAAGTAACAGCTAAATATATTGATATAATTGGTTATAAAGATGATCCAGGTATAGAAATAGCTACGATTGCTGCTGTATATGGTTTTAATTCGAACTATCCTGATGAAGTAAAAGAAGAAGTTAAAAATATTCCTCAAGTTGTATTAGAAAGTGATTTAACTAATAGAACAGATTTTACTAATCTAAATATAATAACTATAGATGGTGATGATTCTAAAGATTTTGATGATGCTATCTATGTCGAAAAAAATAATGATAACACCTATACTTTAGGTGTATATATAGCTGATGTATCTCACTATGTTAAGTTTAATTCTCCCCTAGATAAAGAAGCTTATAAAAGAGGAACTAGTGTCTATTTGGCTGATAGAGTAATACCTATGTTACCTAGAGATTTATCTAATGGTATTTGTTCACTAAATGAAGGTGAAAAACGCCTAGTTTTAGCGATTATTATGAGGATAGATAATAAAGGAAGATGTCTTGATTCTAGTATTAAAGAAGGTGTTATTTTATCAAGACATCGCATGACTTATAATAATGTAAATAAGATATTACAAGGAGATAAAGCTTTAATAGATAAATATAAAGATATCTATCAAATGTTATTATGGGCTAATGAATTACATCATATCATTAGGAAAAAAAGAGAAGATGCTGGTAGTATTGATTTTAATATTGATGAATATAAATTTATCCTAAATAATGATGGTTCTCCTAAAGATATAATTAAAAGAGAAAGATTAGATGCTGAAAAATTAATAGAAGATTTCATGATTATGGCTAATGAAGAAGTTGCTAAATATGCTAGTCATTTAGAACTACCTTTCTTATATAGAATTCATGATAAACCTAATGAAGAAAAATTAGAGGATTTTATTAGTTATGCTGGGAATATGATAGATATTAAGAAAAATAAAAATATTTACCCTAAACAAATTCAGAGTATTTTAAAGACTATTGATGATAAACCAGAAGCTTCTATTTTAAATCAAATGTTATTAAGAACTATGGCTAAAGCTAAATATTCTGATAATAATATTGGTCATTATGGTTTAGCTTTAAAGAATTATTGCCATTTCACTTCACCTATTAGAAGATATCCTGATTTAATAGTTCATAGAATTATTAAAGAATTAATTATTCATCCTAAAAATTATGACAAGGCTTATAATTATTATTCTAATAATCTAGCTGAAATAGGTTTAAAAACATCTATTATGGAACGCAATTCTATAGAATGTGAAAGAGAAGTAGATGATATGCTTTATGCTTGGTATATGGAACAAAATATAGGTAAAACATATACTGGTATAGTATCTTCTATGACTAATTTTGGGTTATTTGTTAAATTAGATAAAGGTATTGAAGGTCTAATTCATACTAAATATTTAGATACTTATTATGAATTTAATGAAAAAGATATGTCTTTTATAATAGGTACTAAAGTATATCATTTAGGTGATAAAATAGATATAGTAGTTACTAATGCTGATAAAAAGTCTAAGAAAATAGATTTTGCCTTAAAAGAAAATGAGGTGTCTAAATGAAGATAGTTGCGACTAATAGAAAAGCTAACTATGAATACTTTATTTTAGAAAAGTATGAAGCTGGTATTAAATTAAAAGGTACTGAAATTAAATCAGTACGTCAAGGTTCAATAAATATTCAAGATGCCTATGTTATAATTAAAGATAATAAGATTCAAATATTAAATATGTTTATAGGAAAATATGAAAAAGGTAACATATTTAATCATGAAGAAAGAAGAACAAGGGAATTATTATTACATAAGAGGGAAATATTTAAATTAGCTAATAAAGTTAAATTAGATGGTTTAACTATAATTCCTTTGAAATGTTATTTTAAAGATGCTTTATTAAAAGTAGAAATAGGTCTTTGTCGTGGTAAGAAATTATACGATAAAAGACAAAGTTTAAAAGAAAAAGATGAGAAAAGAAAAGTTGAAAAGATGTTAAAAGATTACAAAAAGTAAGTTTTAAGTAATTATGATTTTCTTGCAATAAAGTTTAATTTTTATTATAATTTAAATAAAGTTAAACGATACACAAAAAGGAGGTTTTTATTTTGGCTGAAGTATTATTTTATGCTCTTGGTGGTCTACAAGAAGATGGAAAAAATTTATACTGTGTCGAAGTAGATAATTATATCTATATTTTAGATGCTGGTTCTAAAAATCCTTCAAATGAATTGCATGGTGTTGATTTAATAGTTCCTAATATAACTCATTTAATAGAAAATAAATCTAGAGTTGCAGGATTATTTTTAACACATGCCCATGATGATCATATAGGTTCAGTTTATCAAATAATTAAAGATATAAACCCAACAGTTTATGGTTCTAGATTTACTATTGAAGTCTTAAAAGATAAACTAGAAAAAGATGGTATGGCTTATGATTCTAAAAAGCTAGTAACAGTTAAAACCCGTTCTACTTTAGAAATGAATAATCTAAAAATTAGATTTTTTGAATTAGCTCACAATATTCCAGATTGTTGTGGTATAGATATTTTAACTAGTGATGGAAATATTATCTATACAGGTAATTTTAACTTTGATCAAAATGCTAATAATGTAGATTACGCAGCAATGTTTAGAAATCTTGCTGTATTTTCTAAAGAAAAAGTATTATTACTATTAACTGAATCTTTAGGTGCTAATAATGCTTCTAATAGAGGTACTATTTTAGAATTTAAGACTAGAATGAATTCTATTTTAAAATCTAGTCCTGGTAGAGTGATCTTTAGTTTATATTCAAATGATATCTTACGTATTCAACAAATAATTAATATAGCAGTTGATAATAATAAAAAGATAGCTATATTAGGTATTAAAACTCAAAGATTATTAGCTAAAGCTTTAGAATTAGGATATTTACATATACCTGAAGCTAATAATGTTAACTTAAGATATATTGATGAAACTAATACTAATAATGATAAGGATTTAGTAGTTCTAGTTACTGGTGAAAGACATGAACCATTCTTCATGTTACAAAGAATGAGTAAAAAGATAGACAGATTAATCCATATGGAAAAAACTGATACAGTAGTTGTCTTGACTAACCCAATACTAGGTACTGAAAAGATGTCTGCGAGAACTTTAGATATTATCTATAAAGTTACTAGTAACGTTCATACTTTTAAAGCGGAATTACTACCTCCTGTAAATGCTTCAAGAGAAGAAATAAAAGAAATAATAAATATTTTAAAACCAAAATATATCTTACCTGTAATAGGTGAATATAGACATTTATATGCCTTAGGAGTAGTAGCTGATTGTATAGGTTATACTAAAGATAATACGATTATTTTAGATTTAGGTGAAGTAGCCGAATTTAAAAATGGTAAGTATATCGGTATTACTAAAACTGTTAAAGTTGGCGAAATAATGCTAGATGGTAAAGCTTTTGGTGATATAGGTGATGTCGTTATGCATGATAGAGAATTACTTGCTAATGACGGTGTAGTTATTATATCTTCTAATATTGATCCTAAAGCTAAAAAGATAGTAACATCACCTGAAATTGTATCTAAAGGTTTCATGTATGATGGCTCAGATATTAATATAGTAGATAAAATAAAAGAAGTATTTATTGAAACTTCTAATGTTTATTTATCTCAAAAATTTATTAATTGGTCTGAATTTAAAACTGAATTAAGAAGTTCTATAGCTTCCCTAATTTATAAAGAAACAAAAAGAAGTCCAATAATAATACCAGTATTAATATCTACTGATATGGAAAAAATAAATAATGATATAAAAGGGTTATAAGTAACAAATGGTTACCTATGACCCTTCTTTTAATATCTTATTAATTTTATCTAAATATTCTTTTAAAGCTATCTCATATTTACTATTAGTTTTAGCTTTAAAATAAGTATGATTTTTTATCTCATCAGGTAGATATTGTTGTTTAACAAAATCTTTTGGATAATCATGAGGATATTTATAATTAGCACCACCTTTTATCTCTTTATTTAGAATATGAGGTGGTATTTGTTTAGATTTTAGGTTAATTAAATCATTTTCAGCCTCATGTAAAGCTAAATATGTAGAATTTGATTTAGGACTACTAGCTAAATCAACTACAGCGAAAGCTAGAGGTATTTTAGCTTCAGGAAGACCTACTTTTAATGCAACTTCACAAGCGGCAAGTGTTCTAGGTCCAACATTAGGATTTCCAAGTCCTACATCTTCATAAGCTAATATCATAAGACGTCTAGTAACCATTTCTAAATCTTCACAAGCTAGGAATCTAACTAAATAATGAAGTCCTGCATCAACATCAGACCCTCTAATTGATTTAATCATAGCTGATAAGATGTCGTAGTAGTTTTCACCTTCACCATCTACTGCGATATTTTTAATTCCTACAACTTCAATAGCATGTTCTAAATTTCTCTTATCTAAATCTATTAAAGATATAGCTTCTAACATATTTAAAGCAGTTCTAACTTCTAAGGAAGAAGCTTGACAAATATAGTTAAAAATTTTTTTATCTGGTATTTCTATATTCTCATCTTTAGCTACTTTTTCAAGTAATTTTAATAAATCATCATTAGTTAATTCATGCATTTTATAAATATGTAATCTTGATCTAATAGCTGGGTTTATTACTCTATAGGGATTTTCAGTAGTTAAACCAATAATAATTAATTGCCCACTTTCTAAAAAAGGAAGTAAGAAATCTTGAATATCTTTTTTCATTCTATGTATTTCATCAATTATTAGAATAACTGAATTATGAAATTTAATTCCTTCAACTATATCTTTTAAATCAGCTTTATTATCAGTAGAAGCATTAAAAGTAAAAGATTGTAGGGGATAATAACTTTTAATAATATTAGCTATAGTAGTCTTACCACAGCCTGCAGGTCCGTATAAAATAAAAGAATATAAAGAATTCTTATTTAACATATTAGTAATAATACCTTGTTTACCTACTAAATGGTCTTGGCCTACTACATCTTCAAATTTTTTAGGTCTTATTCTATAAGCTAAGGGTTGCATAAGTCCTCCGAAAAACTTAAATATATAAAAATTATAGCACAATTTATTTATTATTTAAATAATTCATGTTATAATTGAGTGAATGGAGTTGGCATAATGGATTTAGAAAAATATATAGCTAAAATACCTAATTTTCCTAAAGAAGGAATAGTTTTTTTAGATATAACACCTATTTTATCTAATAGTGAAGTATATAATGAAGCTACTAAATTATTGGCTGATTATGCTAAAGAAAAAAAAGCTACTAAAATAGTTTCACCTGAAGCAAGAGGTTTTATGGTTGGATGTCCTGTAGCTTATGAAGCTCAAATAGGTTTTGTACCAGTTAGAAAGCCTTCTAAATTACCTAGAGAAGTAGTTTCAGTAGATTATGAATTAGAGTATGGGACAAATACCTTATCAATGCATAAAGATGCAATTGAAAAAGGTGATAGAGTAGTTATAGTAGATGATCTTTTAGCAACCGGTGGTACAGTACTTGCCTCAGCTAAATTAGTAGAAGAATTAGGTGGAGAAGTGGTAGGTTGTGCCTTTTACATTGAATTAACAGATTTACCTGGCCGAGACCTACTTAAAAAATATGACATTATGTCATTATTGAAATGTAAAGAAGAACTTTAAAAGAGAAAGGAGTTTTGGTTATGGATAATGTTTGTTATACTGACTTAGAGAAGAAGCTTGCCACTTATATTCATAATCCAAACGACTTAAAAAGAATACATGAAGCATATTTATATGCTGATGAAAAACATAAA
Source organism: uncultured Anaeroplasmataceae bacterium (assembly GCA_964547945.1). Taxonomy (GTDB): domain Bacteria; phylum Bacillota_I; class Bacilli_A; order Acholeplasmatales; family Anaeroplasmataceae; genus CALUXS01. The sequence goes on along the minus strand of CAZJPL010000034.1, from coordinate 604 downwards.
GGTCAATTTAGAAAATCTGGTGATCCTTATATTACTCATCCTTTACATGTGGCTATTATCCTAGCTGAATTACATGTAGGACCTAATACTATAATAGCAGGATTACTTCATGATGTAGTCGAAGATACTAATGTTGTTTTAGAGGAAATAACAAATAAATTTGGTGAAGATATAGCTGGAATGGTTGATGGAGTAACTAAATTAACAATGATAAAGTTTACCTCTTTTGAACAAAAACAAGCTGAAAACCAACAAAAAATGTTACTAGCTATGGGTAAGGATATAAGAGTTATAGTTGTTAAACTTGCCGATAGATTACATAATATAAGAACAATAGATGCCCAAAAACCTGAAAAAAGAGAACGTATATGCAAAGAAACATTAGAAATATACGCTCCTTTAGCTCATCGTTTAGGTATGTTTAAAATTAAAGCTGAATTAGAAGATAGATCTCTAAGATATACTGATCCTGTCATGTTTAATAAAATTGAAGAAGATGTTAGTGCTATCAATTCAGCTAGATTAGATAATATTGAAAATATCATAAATGAAATAAAACTTTATTTAAAAGAAGAATCAGTAGAACCTATAGAAATAAAAGGTA
>CAZJPL010000033.1:0-16153 GCA_964547945.1 uncultured Anaeroplasmataceae bacterium | reverse complement strand
CTGTGAAGGATATTATGATTTACCTAATATAAGTTGTCGTGTTAATGATACTGCAATTGACTATTTAGTCTTGTATAGTGAATATGAACTATACGGTTTACCACGTGTAGCGATTTGTTTTTACGAATATGATGATATATTTAAAGGATTAGTTACAGCTATAAATAATTTTAGGTATACTGGTGAAACAAAAGGTTTAGAAGAGTATGCAGAGAGATTTAAAGATGCTTATCTTTTAATTGCTCCAGATATTACTTTATGTTCAGATGTTCCGTTCATTGAAAATTTATGTAGAATATATGAAGCCAGGTTAATTTCTCTTTTTTTCATTAATGTTTTAGATAAGATTGTTATTCCTAATATTAGTTTTGTTGATGAAAAGACTAAGGAAGCTTGTTTTATGGGAATTGATAAACAAGGTATTGTAGCTTTTAATGCTAATCATGTATTAAATAATGGTGAAATAGATGTTGAATACTTAAACGAAATAGCTGATGAAATTATTGCTAGGGTTAGTCCTAAAGCGGTAGTGATTTATAATGTTTCAGTAGAATGTGATGCTTTTTCTCAAGTAATCAAAAAATTTGAAGATAATAAGGTTAGGGTAATTCTTCCTGATACTACTTTATATAAAAGAAAAAAAGATCATGTTTACGATGAGAATGAAATTAAAAAGCTAAAGTATGATAAAGAAATTGAATGTGGTTTTGATGCGCTATTAGATTATTGTGATACTAATCCTGAAGGTATTTATACTTTAGTCTATCAAGATAAGAAAATAGAAACAAAATTCGATACAATATGGGATGATGACAATGGGTTAGAAATGGATGACCCAGATTATGAAGAATATAATTCAATTTTATTTATTGATATAAAAACAGGCAAAGGAATTCCAATTTGTTATCATGATTTACCTAAAGAAATATGGCACAATGGTAAACGAATATATCCAATAGAATAAGATTATGATATTTTGGTATTAAAAAAGTAGTTTTCGGACTACTTTTTCTTGTCTAATATATTATTTAAAATAAGAGTATATGAATTTGGAAGAATATCTTTAGTTTCAAAAATAGGCAGGAAAGTATAGCTTTTTATTTCATAATGATTAATAATTTGTGATGTTTATTTTATTTTTATTGATAAAAAATATCAATATTGATTGATTTTGATATAAAAAAATGATATTATAAAGGTAATTTCCTATAATTACGGAGGCTAAAGTATGAAATTAAATGATCGCGGACTTCTAGTAGTTATTTCAGGTCCATCTGGGGTTGGTAAGGGAACAGTAAGAAAGGCTTTATTTGATATGCCTGAACAAAATTTTGTTTATAGTGTTTCTATGACCACAAGACCAAAAAGAAAAAATGAAGTTGATGGTATAGATTATTACTTTGTATCTAAACCAGAATTTGAACAAGGAATAAAAGAAAATAAATTCTTAGAGTATGCCAATTTTGTGGGTAATTATTACGGAACACCACTAGATAAAGTAGAAGAACAATTATCTGATGGTAAAGAAGTAATTCTAGAAATAGAAGTAGAAGGTGCTCTACAAGTTCGTGATCGTGTAAAAGATTCCGTATTAATATTCTTAGTTCCACCTTCAAGAGAAGCTTTATATAATCGTTTAAGAGAACGTGGTACGGAAACTGAAGATGTAATAGAAGAAAGAATAAAAAAAGCTAATCGTGAATTTAAATTAGCTCATAAATATGATTATATAGTAGTAAATGATGAAGTTGTTAATGCTGCTGATAGAATTATGGCTATTATAAGAGCTGAACATGCTAAGACAGAACGTTCAATTCATCAATATATGAAACTTATTGAAGATTAATCTTAAAAATGATATAATTTACTGACGGAGGTAGAGGCAATGTTAGATAATGATAAAATTGATGGTATGCGTTATCCTTCAATAGATGAATTACTAAAGGTAATTGATTCAAAATATAAATTAGCTTATGTAGCAGCTAAAAGAGCTAAGATTATTGAAGAAGAAGATTATACATCTTTAGAAGATCCTAAATGTAAAAAATCTATAGGACAAGCTTTAGAAGAAATATTAGCAGGCGATATTGAAATCACCTTTAGCGATGAGGAAAACGATTAGTAAATCGTTTTTTTATTATTATGACTGAAAACGTAAAACTTAAATTAGAACTACTTCCTGATAAACCTGGTTGTTACTTAATGAAAGATAGTAACTCTAGAATTATTTATGTAGGTAAAGCTAAAAATTTAAAGAATAGAGTAAGATCATATTTTCATGGCTCACATAACGCTAAAACTACTAAATTAGTTAGTGAAATAGCTGACTTTGATTATATTATAACTAGTTCTAATAAAGAAAGTTTTGTTTTAGAAATAAACTTAATTAAGGAACATGATCCTAAATATAATATCTTATTAAAAGATGATAAAACTTATCCTTTTATTGCCTTAACTAATGAAAAACATCCAAGACTTTTAATCACAAGAGAACCAAGAAAGAGAAATAATGCTAGATATTTTGGGCCTTATCCTAATGTAAGAGAAGCAAGAAACACCTTAAATATTTTAAATCAATTATTCCCTTTTAGAAAATGTAGAATTATGCCTAAAAAAGAATGTCTATACTATCATTTAAAACAATGTCTAGGTCCTTGTATCAATAAAAGTGATATAGATTATACTAATTATAAAAAGGAAGTTACTGATTTTTTAAATGGTAAGATAGATAATGTGGTTAATAAATTAGAAGAGCTTATGAATGAAGCTTCTTTAAATTTAGAATTTGAGAAAGCTAAAGAGTATAGAGATGAGATAAATAGTATTAAAAATACTACTCAATCTCAGTTAATAGATTTAAATTCAGATTTAGATGCTGATTATATTGGTACCTATTTAAAAGATGATAATTTAGCTATTCACATCTTAATAATGAGACGTGGTAATATCATAGGTAATTATAGTACAATCTTGCCTATAATATCAGATGAGTATGATACATTTAATGGCTTCATGACACAATATTATACTCCTAATATTACTCCTAAAGTTATTTATTTAAATGATAATTATTTAGATGAAACCTTACCTGAAATAATAGACTCAAAATTTATTTCACCTCAAAAAGGGGCTAAGGTAAAAGTATTAGATATGGCTAATATTAATGCTGAAAAAGATTTAGAAAATAGATACTTAATTAAACAAAATAAGGCTTTAAGAAATATAGAAACTATAGAAGAATTAGGTAAGTTATTAGGTATTAATACACCTTATACTATTGAATCTTTTGATAATTCAAATTTATTTGGTGAATATCCTATATCAGCTTTAGTAGTCTATAAAAATGGTAAAGCTGTCCCTAATTTATTTAGAAAATACCATGTTAAAACAGTAGTTGGGGCAAACGACTACGAAACGATGAAAGAAGTCGTATATAGACGATATTTAAGATTAAAACTAGAAGATAAAGAACTACCTGATTTAATTTTAATGGATGGTGGCCAAATCCAAGTCCATGCCTGTCAGGAAGTTTTAAAAACCTTAAATATAGATATACCAGTTGCCGGTATTCAAAAAGATGAGCATCATAAGGCTAAATTACTATATTATAACGAAAAAGAAATAAGCTTATCTAAAAATAGTAATGTGTATTTATTAATAGCTAATATTAGTGAAAGAGTACATGAGTTTGCTATTAGCTTTTTTAGAAGTACTAAAGCTAAAGGTTTATTTTCGTCTAAATTAGATAATATAGAAGGTTTAGGAAAAGCTAGAAAAGATAAATTATTAAAACATTTTATTACTATAGATGCTATTAAAGAAGCTAGTATAGAAGATATAACTAAAATAGGTATACCTAAAGATGTAGCTATTAGAATTAAAGAGAAATTAGAGGCTAATATATGAGACTATACGGACAAATTTGTGATCCTAAAATAGAAAAAAGAGTATACGGAGTTAAAACTCATAGTAAAATATATTATATTTATTTTAAAAATTCTCTTTATTCTATGTTTAAAAATTATTTAGATGAAAATACTATAATAGATTTAGAAGTAGTAGAACCTAAAATAAGAGGTAAACATTATATCTATCAAGTATATTATGTAAGAAAAATTAAATCTATTTTATTAGATAAAGTTTATTTTTCTGAAGAAAATAATAATCTAGCTTTAAAAAATATATTTAAAGATATAAATAATACTTTAATACTAGATTTAGAAATGTTAATGCCACCATATAATTATAAAGGTTATTTTAATTCTGAAATAGTAGAAATAGGTTATATCTTATATGATAATAAAGATAATAGTAGATTAAAGTATAAAGAATATATAAAAGTATCTCAAAATATAAATAATAGAACTAGTAATTTTTTACATCTTAAATTAAGAGATTATTATAGATACTCAATATCTTTTTATAAAGCTTATAATGATTTAAAAAAGATATTAAAAGTATATAAACCTACAATCATAGTTTATGGTAGAAATGATATAATAGCTCTTAAAAAAGCTTTTCAAACTTATAAATTACCTAATATCTTAAATTACGTAAGAATAATTAATTTATCTAGTCTAATAGAAAATTATTATCATCATAAAAATGAATATGGTTTATTTAATTTATATAATAAATTTTATAATAATAATTTATCTCAAGAACATGATGCCTTGTTAGATGCTAAAATAACTCATGAATTATATAAGGCATTTAGAAAAGATTTATTAGAAGATAAGAAGTCAATATAAAAAGTCCTCAGTTGTAGCTAAGGACTTTTATTTTACTTTAATACCATGAATATAGGAATAATCATTGGTTTACGATCAGTTTCATCATATATTAATTTAGATAGGTATTCTTGTAAGTTATATTTTAAGGTATTTAGATTAACAACTTTAGTTTTTAATAATTCAGAGTGTAAGAATTTTTTAGCACAAGTTGTTATATATTTAGTTAAATCTTCACTATCTTTCATATAGATAAATCCTCTAGATACAACTTGAGGATCTATTGGTAATAATTTTTTATCAGGATTGATAGTTATAACTAAACTAAATAGGCCATCTTTAGATAACATTTTTCTTTCTTTTAAAATATTACTAGAAATATCACCTATTTGAGTGCCATCTATATATACTTCACCTGAGTTTACATGACCTGATATTCTAGCTCCTCTTTCATTTATAGAAAGAACATCACCATTTTCTAGGATGAAGGTATTTTCAGGTTTAACTCCACATGCTATTGCTAAGTCAGCATGAACTCTTTGCATTCTATACTCACCATGAACAGGGACGAAGTATTTAGGTTTTAATAAAGCTTGAATTAATTTTAATTCGTTTTGAGAAGCATGACCTGAAGTATGAGTATCAGCTAGAGGTGAGTGAGTAATAACCTCACAACCATTTTTAATTAATAAGTTGATAGTTTTATTAACCCCTTCTTGGTTACCTGGAATAGGAGAAGAAGAAAATATTATTGTATCACCTGGAATTAATTTAATTTGTCTATGAGTACCACCAGCTATACGAGATAGAGCAGCTAGAGGTTCACCTTGAGAACCAGTACAAAGTAAAGTAATTTCTTCAGGTTTATAATTTTGAATATCTTCAGGTTCTATAATAGTTCCTTTAGGTGGTTTTATATAACCAACTTGTTGACCTATTTCAACTGTCTTAGCCATTGATCTACCAAAGACAGCTACTTTTCTATTATGATAAACAGAAGCTTCAATAATTTGAGATACTCTATATAAGTTAGAAGCGAAAGTAGCTACTATAGCTCTACCTTCAATATGAGAGAATAATTCTTTTATTGAATCACCTATTTTACGCTCTGATTCAGTAGAACCTGGAACTAAGGCATTAGTACTATCGGCTGTTAAACATAAAACACCATCATTACCTAATTTAGCTAATTTTTCATATTCAGCTTGTGGACCTACAGGAGTAAAATCTATCTTAAAATCTCCAGTATGGACAAAAGCACCATAAGGTGTTTTAAAGACAAAACAGAAACTATCAGGAATAGAGTGATTAACTCTTATAAAAGATACTTCTACATCTTTAAATTTATAAGTAAAATAAGATTTAAATTCTACTATTTGAACGGAACTAAGCTCTTTAAATTCCATTAATTTATTTTGAATTAAATCAATAACAATACCAGCAGCGTATATCTTAGGTATTTTAACTTGTTTTAATAAATATGGTATACCACCAATATGATCTTCATGACCATGAGTTATAAATAAACCAACTATTTTTTCTTGGTTTTGTTTTAGGTAAGTAAAATCTGGAATAACATAATCTACCCCGAGTAAATGTTCATCAGGAAAAAGTATACCGGCATCAATAATAAATATTTGATTATCATATTGTAAGATATACATATTTTTTCCAACTTCGCCTAAACCACCTAAGGCGAAAAAAGCTAAATCTTTTCTATTTATAATTGTATCCATAGTTACTCCTTTCCTAAAAATCGTTTCAACTTATTTTATTATATAATAAAAATGACACTTTTTAAAGCAAAAAAATTTGTAAATGTTTACATATTTTAAAGTTTATTTTAAATTGTAAATAATTGTTTACAAGGACTAAATTTTTATTGAAGACATTTGTATCTTTTGTTAGAATAATATTGGCCTTTTAGTATGCTGAACCCCCGCAATTCTATAAAGTGCGCAAAATTAAAAATCAGATACAAGGTGCTAAAAATTTTAGGAGGATAAAAGATGAAAAAGCTCTTGACAAGTTTGGTTCTTGTCGTTTTTAGTGTCTTTGTACTAGTGTCTTGTGATACAACCACTAGCTACACTGTAACTTTCGAGTCAAATGGCGGCTCAACTGTTGAAAGTATTATTACTGAAGGTGGATTAATTGAAGCACCAGAAGATCCAACTAGAGATGGTTATGTATTTGCTGGTTGGTATGAAGATGAAGACTTCACAGATCCATTTGATTTTGAAACTGAAACTGTTGATAGTGATTTAACACTATATGCAAAATGGGAAGACGTTTTGACAGTAGCTGAAATGATTGCTTTATGTGAAGCACAAGGTAGCACAACATCTACTGCGCGTTATTATGTTCAAGGCACTATAACATCAATTGAAAATGCTACTTATGGTTCAATGTATATCGAAGATGAAACAGGTTCTATTTATGTTTATGGTACTTATAGTGCAGATGGTACTTTACGTTATTCAGAAATGGATGAAGTACCAGTAGCTGGTGATACAGTTTTATTATATGGTAACGTACAACTTTATAGTGGAACTCCTGAAATCTATTCAGGTTGGATTATTTCATTTACAGCTAATGATCCAGAAATTACAATTGAAGATTATACTGTAATGACTATTGCTGAAGCTAGAGAAGCTGCAGTTGGTACTTTAGTAAATCTTACTGGTGTTGTAGCTCAAATAACTGTTAATTCTAATCAAAATGCTACAGGTTTCATTTTAGTAGATGGAACAAGTTCTATTTATGTTTATGATAGCCAAATAGCTCCACGTGTTTCTGTTGGTAATACAGTAAATATCGTTGGTGAACGTGATAACTGGATTTTATCTAGTGAATCAACTTATGCTGCAACATTTGGTTATGAAGGTTGTATTCAAGTTGCTAATTGTACATTAATTGACAATGATGGTGGTAGTTCAGATTGGGATCACTCGTGGGTAGAAGAAACAACTGTTAAAACTTTAATAGATTTAGATGTATCAAGTGAAAATGTTACTTCTAAAATTTATAAAGTTAATGCTTTAGTTAAAGAAGTACCTGGTAGTGGTTTTACTAATTTTTATTTCTTTGATATAGATGGTGCTACTGGTTCTTATGTTTATACTCAAGCTAGTGGTGAAGATTTCACTTGGTTAAGAGAATTTGACGGTAAAATTTGTACTGTTTATTTAATGGTTTTAAATTATAGATCATCATCTTCAGGTGTATTAGCTCGTTTCTTACCAGTTGAAGTAATAGATGAAGATTATGAGTTTGATTTATCTACTACAGCTCAAATGGTATTAGACTACTATGTAAAAGATCAATTTGTTACTGACTCATATTATGCAGACCCTGCATTAGAACTAGTAGGTTCAGTATCAAATGAAACTTTAGGATTTGAAGGTGTTACTATAAGTTATGAATCAGATAATGATGCTGTAACATTTACTTATGATCAAGATACTGCAACATGGACTATGAATGTAGATGCTACAAATCCTGCTATAGCTACTATAATAGTAACCATAAGTTATGAAGATCAAATAGTTAATTGGCAATTTACTATAAATGTTTCATTGCCAGATGACTATGATTACATTTCAGTATCTGATGCTTTATCTGAAAGTCTTGTTGGTGAAACTATAACTGTTAGAGGTATAGTTGGTCCTTCTTTAGTAAATAGAACAGGCTTCTATTTAATGAGTGAAGAAGGTATGATTGCTATAATTACTGATTCAGCTACTATGACAACTATTAATTTAGGTGATGAAGTAATACTTACTGGTGTTCGTACTCAATTTAACAGTGGTGATACATGGTTTGGTCAAACTTGTATAACTGATGCTGTTATCGAAGTAAATCTATATGGTAATAATGAAATTCCTACAGATTTCTTCTTAACAGGATATGATTTAGAATATCTATATAATTTAGATGCTAGTGAAGATCATACTACAGAAGTTTATATAGTAACAGCAACTGTTAATTATATTGAAACAGCTTATTATACAAGCTTATCTTTAAGTGATGGTACTACAACATTTAATTTATATATGGCAAGTGCTTCTCAATATTCATTCTTAGCTGATTTCGCTGGCGAAGAAGTAACTTTAGCTATAGCTCTATGTAACTGGAATAATAGGACATATTATCGTGGTTGTGTATTATACGTTCAAGATAGCGATGGTAATATAATTTATAATGAATTAAATTTCAGTTAATTAGTTAATATACTTATTAAAGGTCTTAGTTTAGGATTCCTAAAATTAGGACCTTTTTTATTATATTGATGAAATTAAATATTTATTGTGTTATTATATTTTTGAAGGTGACAATAATGGAAAATGTAATGATTAAAAGTAGTTATGATGGTCTTGAATTAAGTTTAAATAAATATTTAATTAAAGATTCTAAAGAAAATATCTTAATAGTTCATGGTATGCAAGAATATAAAGAAAGATATGATGATTTTGCTAAATATTTAAATGAAAAAGGATATAATGTTTATATTTATGATAAAAGAGGTCATGGTAAATCTATAAATGAAAGTATTACTCTAGGTTTCTTTTCTTATGAAGATGGTGTAACAGCTTTACAAAGAGATTTATTAGATGTAGTTTTTTATATTAAAGATGAAAGTCCTAAACCTATTAATTTATTTGCTCATTCTATGGGTAGTATAGAAGCTAGATGTTTCTTACAATTAAATAGTCATTTAGTTAATAAGGTAGTATTATCAGGGGCCCCTAATTATCAAGGAGCTACTTACTTTGGTATATTGCTTGCTAAACTCTTTTCTATAGGAAAAGGTATTAAAAAATCATCTAAATTATTATTTAATTTAAGTATAGGTGCATTTAGTAAAAAGATTAAAGATAGAACAAGTCCTTTAGATTGGTTAAGTTATAATAAAGAAAATATAGAAAAATATGAAAATGATCCTTATTGTACTTTTGATTTTACTAATAATGGTTATTTAACTATATTTGAATTACTATATCAAATGAATGGTCAATTTAGATATATTAGTGCTAAAAATAATCCAATATTATTTATATACGGGGAAGAAGATCCTTGTACTGGATATGAAAAAGGAATTAATCATTCAATTCAAACTTTAACTAAAGTTGGTTATAGAAATGTTAGTAAAATATCATATCCTAAAATGCGTCATGAAATATTAAAAGAAGATGATAAATTAAAAGTATATGAGGATATCGTTAAGTTCTATGAAGGGTGATTATTTATATTGCCCTAATTGTGGGATTAAACTAATATTAAAAGAAGTAAAAGATGAAGGATTAATTCCTTATTGTGAGAATTGTAAGGAATTATATTTCCCACATTTTAATGTAGCTTGTAGTATGATTATTGTTTTTGAAGATAAAACTCTTTTAATTAAACAATATAATCAAGATGATTATATTTTAGTAGCTGGTTATTTAAATAGAGGTGAATCAGCTGAAGATGCTATTAAAAGAGAGGTATCTGAAGAAGTAGGATTAGAAGTATTAGATATTAAGATATTAAAAACTAAATATTTTTTAAAGAGTAATACTTTAATGATTAATGCATATGCTAGTGTAAAAAATGATAAGGTAAATAAGAATTATGAAGTTGATTCTTATACTTGGTTTAGTTTTGATGAAGCCTTAAAAAATATTAAAGCTAATAGTTTAGCTAAAGAGTTTTATATAAATTTCTATAATAATTATAGGTAGTGATAATATGAAATATTTTTTAGTAATAGATGAAGGTACTACATCAGTTAGAACAATAGCTTATAGTATAGATGGTAAAGTACTAGGTATGGCTCAAGAAGAGTTTGAACAAATTTATCCTAATCAAAGCTATGTTGAACAAAATATAGATGATATTATCAAAGCTTTAAATAAGGTAGTTAGTGATATATTAGATAAATTTGGTGATGATATAATATCTATAGGTATAGCTAATCAAAGAGAGACTTCTGTAGTATTTGATAAATTAGGAAAACCTATTTATAACGCCATTTCTTGGCAATGTAAGAGAACTAATAACTTATGCGAAAACTTAAAAAAACAAGGTTATACTAAGTTAATCAAATCTAAGACAGGATTACCTATAGATCCTTATTTTTCGGCCACTAAGATTTACTGGATTTTACATAATTTACCTCATGCCTTAGAACTAGCTAAAGAAGGTAATTTGTTATTTGGAACTATAGATACCTATTTAATGTATTATTTATCTGAAGGTAAGATATTTAAAACGGATGTAACTAATGCATCAAGAACTATGTTATATAATATTTATGAAAATAAGTGGGATGAAGAATTACTTAGTTTATTTGATATACCTAGTAGCATGTTAGCTGAAGTTGTTTCATCTAAACATAATTATGGTCTTACTTCAAGGAATTCAATATTTAAAAAAGAAATACCAATTATGGGAGTTGCAGGTGATCAACAAGCCGCCCTATTTGGTCATTTATGTTTAAATAAGGGAGATACTAAAATAACATATGGAACTGGTTGTTTTATCTTAACTAATATGAAATCAGATTATAAAGATGTAGATGATAGTTTAATAACTAGTATTGGTGTATCTTATGATGGCAATTTAGATTATGTAGCTGAAGGTAGTGTCTTTTATTCAGGTTCTTTAATTAAATGGTTAAGAGATAATTTAGGTTTAATTAAAACATCTAAAGAAAGTGAATCTTGTGCATTAGCAGTTAAAGATAGTTTAGGCGTTTATATAGTACCAGCTTTTTCAGGCTTAGGAGCTCCTTATTGGGATTATGAAGCCAAAGGAATAATATGTGGTTTAACTGGTGGTGTAAATAAAAATCATATAGTAAGAGCTGCCCTAGAGTCTATTGCATATCAAGCTTATGATGTCTTACATATATTAACTAAAAATAATAATATTAAAATAAAAGATTTATGTGTAGATGGTGGGGCTTCAGTTAATGACTTTTTAATGCAATTTGAAGCTAATATTCTAAATTTAGAAATTAAAAGACCTAAAAATATTGAAAGAACAAGCCTTGGTATTTATTATCTTTTAGCATTAGCCAATGGTAAAAATATTAAAGATTTAGATAAAGGAAAATATGATAATATTTATCCTTTAATGAGAAAAGAAAAAAGAGAGGCACTACTTGAAGGTTGGCAAAAAGCAGTATCTCAAACTCTTACAAAAAGAGACTAATTTGTTATAAAAATATATTGATTTTAATTGACATTTTTGGTAGAATTAGAAAGCTGAGGTGTTTTAAATGAAAGTTACTTTGGCTGCCTTAAATAAATTAGGTTTTCCATATCATTTTGAAGAAGATTTGGATTTAACTGAAGACTTAAAAGGTTTAGAAGATATCTTAAAAGTAAATAATACAAATGTTAAAGGTAGTATATTTAAAATAAATGAAGATACTTATAAAGTTAGTTTTAAAGTATCAAGTTCTTTAGTATTAGAAAGTTCAATTTCTTTAAAAGAAGTACTATTTAATTTAGATATTAACTTTGAAGAGTATTTTACTACTGATATAAATGCTGAAGATGCCTTTGTTATTGAAGGACAAACCTTAGATACTAAGGAAGCAGTTATAACTAATATCTTAATTAATAAACCAATGAGTCAAAGTTTAGCTGATGAAGAATTTGAATCAGCTGAAGAAGTTGTAGAAGAAGAGCCTAAAGTAAATGAGGCATTTAAATCACTTAAGGATCTATTGTAGGAGGTGTAAAAATGGCTGTACCTTTTCGTAGAGTATCTAAGATGAAAAAAGGCATGAGACGTTCTCATCAAGCCTTAAGCGTTCCTGGAATGGTTGTTTGTCCTAACTGTGGTGAATTAACTTTAGCTCATAGAGTATGTTCTAACTGTGGTTTTTATAAGGGCAAATCAGTTGTTGCAACAAAAGAAGAGAACGCTGAATAATTGCGAAATAGTCGGATAGAAATAGATGCAGTGGGCATCTATTTTCTATTTATAGAGAAAGGAGTTCTTATGTATACTCATATTTCTGTATTATTAAAAGAAAGTATAGAAGCCCTAAATATTAGAGAAGATGGGATTTATGTTGACATGACTTGTGGTGGAGCTGGTCATAGTAGTGAAATTTTAAAAAGATTAAAAAATGGTCACTTATATTCTTTTGATCAAGATAATTACGCAATTAATCGCAGTAAAGAAGTATTAGATAAGATAGGCTCTAATTACACCTTAATTAAAAGTAATTTTGAGGATGTTGATATTAAACTTAAAGAAGTTGGCGTCGATTTAGTTGATGGTTTTTTATATGATTTAGGTGTATCTAGTTTTCAATTAGATGATTATTCTAGAGGCTTTTCTTATAGAGTAGATGCAGAACTTGATATGCGTATGGATCAAGAGTCAAGCCTTACAGCAATGGATGTCGTAAATAATTATTCTTATCAAGATTTAGTACGTATTTTATTTAATTATGGCGATGAACCTAATGCTAAATTAATAGCTAAAGCTATTGTTAAATATAGAGAAAATAAAACTATTAAAACTACTTTAGAATTAGTTGAAATTATTAAATCATGCTTACCAAATAAAGTTTTAAAACAAAAAGGTCATCCTGCTAAACTTACATTTCAAGCTTTAAGAGTAGAAGTAAATGATGAACTTAAAAAGCTAGATACTAGTTTAAGAAAAGCTATTAAATTATTAAATATAGGTGGTGTTATAGCAGTTATTACCTTCCAACCTTCTGAAGATATGATTGTTAAACATATCTTTAAGGAGTATTCAACAAATAAATTACCTAAAGATCTCCCAATAGCAAACATTCCTAAAGAGCCTTATGAAATGCTTAGAAAGCCAATACTTCCTAGTGAAGAAGAAATATTAAATAATCATAGATCTCATAGTGCTAAACTAAGAGTATTTAGACGTATATATTAAAAAAAGAAGGATTGGCCTTCTTTTTTACTCTTTTATTATATCGTTAATATTATCTAATGTTTCAGTTGTATCTGACACATTAGATATTTCAGTTTCTAAAATAGGTTCTCCAACTTTTTTCTTTTTAACTTTCTTTTCAGGTACTGGATCATAACCACATTTATGGAATGGATTACATTTACATAATCTTTTAAAAGTCAGCCAACTTGCTTTAAAGAAGTTAAAACGAATAAAACATTCTTTTGCATACTCTGAACAAGAAGGGGTAAAACGACATCTTGGAGGGTATTTAGGAGAGATATTTTTTTGATAATAATTGATTAATTTTAAAACGAGTTTTTTCATTTAATTAATAGTTTTTCCTCCTTTGATGCTTAAATAAATATAACATTTAAATAGTGAAAAGTAAATAAAAATATGTTATAATCCTAGAGGTGATACCTATGCGTTTTGACTTACATAACCATAGTATTTATTCTGATGGTTTAGATGATATAAAGACATTAGCTAAAAGAGCTAGAGAAAATAAAATTGATTATTTTGCCTTAACGGATCACGATGGTGTAATAGGTATACTTAATATACCTAAAGAATATGAAAGTAGAATAATTAAAGGGATTGAGTTATCTACTTATTTAAATGGTAGTATTCATTTAGTTGGTTTAATGAAAAATAATATTATTAGTCAGGGCTTAATTGATTTTTCTTACGACTTTTTATTAAAAAGAAAAGAAAGAGCTATAGAAATGACTAATAGATTAAATAAATATTATAATCTAGAAATAGATTTAGATTTTTTACTTAAAGATAGTGATATTAAGGCTGTTACTAGAGGTAACATGGCTAGAATGTTAAAAAAATGTAATCCTAATTTAAGCAAAGAAGAAATATTTACTTATTTATCTGAAGATAGTAAAGCTTATATACCTGCTTCAAGAATAACAGTAGAAGAAGGTATTAAATTTTTAAAAGATAATAATTGTTTTGTTATATTAGCTCATCCTAATCAATATAAAAAAGAAAACCTAGATAAAATATTAGGTCTAGATTTTGATGGGATTGAGGCAATATATCCTACTATGAGTATGGCTGAACATTTATATTTTAAAGAGATAGCTAAGAAATATAATTATATTATTAGTGCTGGTTCTGATTGTCATGGCGATAGTAGTCATTTTGATATAGGGACTTGTTATTTAGATGAGGAGGAATTTAAACCTATTGGTGATATAATAGGTTTTAAAAATTATGGAAATAACTAAGGCAATATATGAAACATCTATAGTTAAATACGAAGCTTTACCTAATAAAGATTTAGATCAATTTTTATTTTGCGGGAGAAGTAATGTAGGTAAATCTAGCTTCATTAACGCTTTAGTAAATCAAAAGAATTTGGCTAGAACTAGCCAAAATCCTGGTAAAACTCAAACTATTAATTTATATTTGATAAATGAGTTATTTTATTTTGTTGATGTCCCTGGATATGGTTATGCTAAAGTTAGTAAAGAAAAGAAAAAAGAATTTGGAATTATGATTGAAAACTTTTTAAAAGATACAGATAAATTAAAAGTTTGTTTCTTATTGGTTGATTTTAGACATAAACCAACTGAAGATGATATTTTGATGTATAACTATTTAGTATATTATAATTTTAGGGTTAAAGTTATAGCTACTAAGGCTGATAAAGTCAAAAATAAAGAAAGAAAAAGTAATAAAGATTTAATCATTAATACTTTAGGTATAAAAAAGGAAGATTTAATAGTAACCTCAAGTGAAAATAAAGAGGGTTTATATTTGGTAAAAAAAGTTATCGAAGAGGCACTGAATTTAGCCTGATTGATTGACTTTTTTATACTTATAGTATAAAATTAAAAATTATTAAATGTGGAGTTGATGGTAATGACAAGTATATCTTTGGAGGAATTAGTTTCATTTTTGAAAGAACAAGGTTTTGTCTTTCAAGGTAGTGAAATTTATGGTGGTTTAGCTAATGCTTGGGATTATGGTCCTTTAGGTGTTGAATTAAAAAGAAATATTAAGGAAGCTTGGTGGAACAAGTTTGTTCGCCATAATAGACTTAATGTAGGTCTTGATTCGGCTATATTAATGAATCCTCAAATTTGGCAAGCTTCAGGTCATTTATCTAACTTTACAGATCCATTAATAGATTGTAAACATTGTCATGCTAGATATAGAGCTGATAAATTAATTGAAGAAGCAGGTAAAGGCGATGTTAATCCTGATGCTTTAAGTGATAAAGAATTAGTTGATTATATTAAGAATAATGAAATCAAATGTCCTAAATGTGGACATGCTGAATTTACTGATATAAGAAGATTTAATTTAATGTTTAAAACATTCCAAGGTGTTATAGAAGATAGTCTTAATGAAATATATTTAAGACCTGAAACAGCTCAAGGTATTTTTATTAATTTTAAGAATATTCAAAGAGCTTCTCGTAAGAAGGTACCTTTTGGTATAGGTCAAATAGGTAAAAGTTTTAG
>CAZJPL010000032.1:0-16675 GCA_964547945.1 uncultured Anaeroplasmataceae bacterium | reverse complement strand
CGTTTAGAATTGATGGAAAAACGATATGATGAATTACAAAATCTTATGCAAGATCCAGAAGTAGTTACTGATATTAAATTGATAACTGCTTATGCTAAAGAAGCTAGATCTTTAGAAAAAATAGTTTCGTTATATCGTGAAGATAAAAAATTAAAATCATCTTTAGAAGATTTAAAAGAAATGAAAAAAGAAGATGATTCTGATATTAGATTATTAGCTGAAGAAGAATATAATAATGCAGTTAAAAGAATAGATGAAATTGCTGAAGAAATTAAGATATTATTATTACCTAAAGATCCTAATGATGACAAGAATGTTATTATGGAAATAAGAGGAGCTGTAGGTGGTGATGAGGCTAATATCTTCGCTGGTGATTTATATAGAATGTATTCTAAATATGCTGAAACTAAAGGTTGGAAGATTGAAGTATTAGATGCTATTTATTCTGAAATGGGTGGTTATTCATCTATTCAGTTTATGGTTAAAGGTGAAGGAGCTTATTCATTTTTAAAATATGAATCAGGTGGTCACCGCGTTCAAAGAGTACCACAAACTGAATCACAAGGTAGAATACATACAAGTATCGCAACTGTATTAGTTATGCCTGAAGCTGAAGAAATAGATTTTGATTTGGATTTAAATGATTGTAGAATAGATACTTTCTGTTCATCTAGTCCAGGTGGACAAGGTGTAAATACTACTTATAGTGCAGTTAGAGTTACTCACATTCCTACTGGTATAGCAGTAGCTTGTCAGATACATCGTTCTCAACATGAAAATAAGGCGGCTGCTATACAGTTATTGAAGACTAGAATATATAATCAAATGTTAGCTGAAAAAGAAGAACAAGAAGGTAATACTCGTAAGTCTTTAGTAGGTCATGGGGAAAGAAGTGAAAAAATTAGAACTTACAATTATCCTCAAAATAGAGTAACAGATCATCGTATTGGTTTTACTATTAATAGATTAGATTCAATAATAGAAGGTAAGCTAGATTTAGTAATTCAAGAATTAATAAATGCTGATCAAAAAGAAAAACTAGAGGCTGTAATATAATGAATTTAGCTAAATATATTAAAATCAAAGAAAACTTAGCCGCAACTCAAAATAAAGAAGAGAGTGCGGTTATCTTTTTATTAGAATATACTCTAAATCTTTCTTCAACTGAATTATTTAATTTATTAGATACTAATATTAAAAATATAGACTTAACTAAATTTGAAGAATTATTAGACAAATATTTATATTATAATAAACCGGTTCAATATTTAGTAGGTAAGACAACGTTTTATGGTTATGATTTTATAGTTAACGAAGACGTATTAATTCCTAGATTTGAAACAGAAGAATTAGTTGAAAATATTTTATATAGATATGATAAATATTTTAAAGATAAGAAAGTTAAAGTTGTTGATATAGGTACTGGTTCAGGGGCTATTGCGATAACTTTAGCTAAAGAAGAAAAAAATATGGAAGTTACAGCTACTGATATATCTTCTAAAGCTTTAGATATAGCTAGACTTAATGCTAGAAATTTAGGAGTAAATGTATCATTTTTAGAAGGAGATATGTTAGAACCATTAACTACTAAATTTGATATTTTAGTCTCTAATCCCCCTTATATACCTGAAGAAGAAACTGTAGATACTTTGGTTAAGGATAACGAACCAAATATCGCTTTATTTGGCGGAAAAGATGGGCTTAAATTTTACAGAATTATTTTAGCTAATGCAAAAGATTGCTTACAAGATAAAGCTATGATATGTTTTGAACATGGTTATGATAAGAAAAAAGAAATAGAAGATTTAGCTAAATTATATTTTCCTTTATCTAAAGTTGAAACTATTAAAGATTTAGAAGGAAAAGATAGAATGACTTTTATTTATATTGGTGATTTTAATGAATAAAGTAATTATATTTCCTACTGATACAGTATATGGTATAGGTACTAGTATCAATGATAAAGAAGGTATTAGTTTAATTTATCAAATTAAAAAAAGAGATTTAAATAAACCTTTAGCTGTATTATGTGCTGATTTAAATCAAATAGATGATATAGCTATATTAGATAATAGAGCTAAAAAGTTAATTAATAAGTTTTTACCAGGCCCTTTAACCTTAATTTTAAATTCTAAAGAAGATATTTATAAATTAACTGGTTTAAAAACGATAGGTGTAAGAATACCAAATCTTGATTTAGCTAGAAATATTTTATTTGAACAAGGCCCTATGTTTGTTACCAGCGTTAATGAAAGCGGTAAAGAAAGTTTAGATGATTATGATATCATTTATAAAGAATATCATGATAAAGTTTATAAAATATATCCTAAAAATAATATATCTAGTCATCTACCTTCTAGTGTTGTAGATTTAACAAAAGATGATATAATTATGTTAAGAGAAGGTTCTATAACCTTAAACGATATAAAGGAGTATCTAGAAAATGAAGATAATTGATAATTACATAGAAAAAATGTTAACATCTAAACCTCAAGAACCACTTTGGAATATTGAACAAATTAGACAAGGTAAGAAACCTCATTGGAATTACATTGATGGATGTATGATGAATTCTTTAATTCAACTATATGAAGTTACTAAAGATAATAAATATTTAGAATTTGTTAAAAACTTTGTTGATTATTATATTGCTGAAGATGGCACAATTTTAGGTTATAACAAAGAGAAATATTCGACTGATGATGTTGCTGAATCTAGAGTATTATTTGATTTATATAAATACTATAAATTAGATAAATATAAAAAAGCTATAGATATATCTTATGAACAAATATTAACTCATCCTAGAACTAATGAAGGTAGTTTTTGGCATAAGAAAATTTATCCTAATCAAGTGTGGTTAGATGGTCTTTACATGATGCAAGTATTTTATATGCGTTATGAAACAACATTTAATGGTTATAAAAACTATGCTGATATTAAAAAACAATACCAAAATGTAAGAAAAAATATGTTTAATCCTAAAAAAGGACTACATTATCATGGCTATGATGCATCTAGAGAATCTTTCTGGTGTGACAAAGAAACAGGCTTATCTCAAAACTTCTGGTTAAGAGCAATCGGATGGCATACAGTTAGTTTAGTAGATGTCCTAGATTATATGGATGAACAAATTTATGAAGATTATGCTTATTATAAATCTTTATTAAAAGAAACTATTGATGGAGTATTAAAATATCTAGATAAAGATAGTAATATGTTCTATCAAGTAGTAGATAAAGGTAATAAAGAAGGTAATTATCTAGAAACTAGTGGATCAGCCATGATAAGTTATGCTATTTTAAAAGCAGTAAGATTAAGATTATTACCAGATAGATATCAAAGTATAGGTTTAGCAATATTTGAAGGTATTTGTAATAGATATTTAAGTACTGAAAATGGAGAACTAAACTTAGACGGAATTTGTCTAGTTGCAGGATTAGGACCTGAAGATAATAGAAGAAGAGATGGAAGTTATAAATATTACATATCTGAGCCAATAGTTAAAAATGATGCTAAAGGTGTAGGTCCATTTATTATGGCATATACAGAAGTAATTAGGGTTAATAAAAAATAGTATAGTAAGCCTTACAAGAATGTAAAAATAATATTTAAAAAATTATCTTTTGCAATTAAATGTTATTTTTGAATTATTTTTCATTTTAAAAGCTAAGAAAACCGGTTTTTAAACAAAATTCGGTTTTCTTATTTTTATTTTGAATTTTATTCAATTAGAATCATATACGTATATTATACAAAAATCTACAGAAAGCGCTTACTTATAAAAAAAAAACAAATATTTACTTGAAAAGAAGTTGAAAAAGAATATAATTAAAGGAAACTTTTAAGGTTTTCTGCCTTTTTGAGTTTTATTATTTTATTTACATTCTAAAATATATTATTTTATTTAAGAAAGGAGATAAATTTATGAAAGTAAAGAAAATAGCTTTATTGGCGTTGACAGCTTTACTTGGTGTTTCTTTAGCTGCATGTAGTGAAGAACCAGTAGATGAAGGTACAGATGATCCGATAGTTGAAGAAAATCCAGGTGGCGAAGAGTCAGGTGGTGGAGACTCAAGCAGCTCTACAACATCAGGTTTAGTTTCAATGGCTACTTCTGGGCAAGTTGCAAACCTAGTTGGTATTAGTACTGCACTTAAAACAGAACTATTAGGGAAACTTGAAAAATATGCAGTTTCAAATTTCTTAACTGGTGCATCATTATTTGATGATTCTAGTTATTATGTATATAATACAAGAAACATCTTCCCTACAGATACTGATGGACAATATACAGGTTCTCAACCAACTTATGTAACAAGCTATGGCTGGGGTTTATTATCTGAAGGTCTTACAACAGGAACATTATCAGGTGCTACTGATAGTTATAAAGAGTATTATCATACTTCTTTAACATCTGATCCTGCAACTTTATTATATATGAATGATCAAGGCTCTGTTGTTGGAAGTTATGTTAGTTACATAGGTGCTTCATATTACGATACTAAACTTTCATATGAAGATGGAGAATTCGGTTATGAATGGTTTGCTTCTTTAGCAAAAGGTTCTAGTGATTTAACATTAGCTGATGTAGTATCTGAAACTGGTGTAAGTGATGATGTAGATTTAGATAGACCTATTCCATTAAATTATGATGAAGATGCTGGCACAGCTACAACATATCGTATATATGTTCGTACTGGTGCTGATG
Organism: uncultured Anaeroplasmataceae bacterium; assembly: GCA_964547945.1. Lineage (GTDB taxonomy): Bacteria > Bacillota_I > Bacilli_A > Acholeplasmatales > Anaeroplasmataceae > CALUXS01. Next base: position 11,964 of record CAZJPL010000032.1, on the reverse strand, counting down.
GCTTAAAATATGCTCAAAGTTCTAGCTCAGCTTTCTATAATACTTGGAACGGAGAAGATGTTGATATAGAGGATTATATCATTCCGTATATCATGAAATGGACTCAAGGCTTTGGTATGGCTCGTGCAACTGAAGATATTTCTGGTTCAACAACTTTAGTTGGTGCTTCAGCTTTCTATAATGCTACAGCTTCATACACTACTTGGGATGACACTTTAATTGATTTATTTAAACAATATGTTACTGGTCTACAATATGGTTCAGATGACAATGGTTACTATTTAGATTTCACATTTAATGGTGCTCAAACTCCATTCTATGCAATGTATTATCTATCTAGTGCAATGTTCTCACCAATTCCTGCTGATTTCATTAAAACAGCATTAAATGGTAATCCAACATGGTATGCTTCATTTAATGATGATACAGCACTATCTCCAGTAAGTACAACATTATCTTTAGGACCTTACGTTATAGAAGCTTGGAATTATGGACAAGATATAATATTTGGACAAAATAACGTTATTTTAGATGATGTTTTAGGTTATAATGTTATGGGTGGTACTTCAGTAACAAGTCAAGCTGATGGCAATACATACACTTTTGAAAACGTTAGATATAAAGGTAATAAAGGTGTTTATTTAGATATTGTTCCTGGCGCTAGTTCAGATACAGAATTATTATATAATATGATGACTGCTAATGGTGAATTAGATCTTTGTTCTGTACCAACTACAAAAATATCAGAAGCTGTAGGTAGTGCAAACTGTTATTCATCAGGTGGTAGTTCAATTTATAAGTTAAACTTCAACTCTTGTACAGAAGAAGAATGGGAAGAAAAATTTGGCGCTAATGGTACTGTTGCTCAAAATAGTACATGGGATGTTAAACCTGCTATGAGTAATGATAATTTCTTAGCTGGTTTGTCATTATCAATTAATAGAGATGCATTGGCTTTATCAATTGGTAGAACAGCATCAATAGAGTTCTTCTCAGATGCATATATGTCTGATCCTGAAAATGGTGTATCATATAATTCTACAGATGCTCATGCAAATGCACTTGCTGGAACATATTTAGACTCTAGTAATTTCGATAAATCAGATACATGGATTGCTCAATATGGTGAAAACTGTATAGGCGATTCAACTGAAGCCGCAGTTTACTATTTTGGTGAAGCTATTAAAGAATTAGTTGCTAGTGGTGATTATAAAGAAGGAGATACAATTACTCTAGAATTATGTTGGCAATATGATACTAATATTGAAACATATGGTACTGCAATAAAAGGCTATATGGAAACAGCATTTGCTTCAGCAGCAGAATATGTTGGCATTGATTTAACTCTTGTTATCGAAAATACAGCGGTTACAAACTGGTCTGATGTATATTACTATAAGATGATGATTGGTCAATATGATATAGCTTTCGGTTCTATTTCTGGTTCAGCTTTAGATCCATTCAGCTTTATGGAAGTATTAAAGAGCGATAACTCTGGTGGTTTCACATTAAATTATGGTATTGATACTAATGGTACTGAAGATTATATTACATTAGATTCTACTGAAAGTTCTATTTATGCTGAATTAGCTGATTTTGGCTTTGAAGGCACATCATATTGGACATATGATGCTCTATTTGAAGCAGTATATGCTGGTGCTTTAGTTAGCCAAGTAGATGGTATATGGACATATGTAACTAATACAACTGATGCATTATTAGTAAGTCTTGATGTTGCAGATGATTATTCAGCAACTATAACAATTTACTATAATGGTGTAGCAATTGAAGGTATTGCTGAAGCTACATTATCTTATGTAGTACTTTGCTGGTATGATGCTACTAATGCTGATGGTTACGATGAAGTATATCTTACAGAAGGTATAGATTATACTACTGTTTGGAGTGATGAATTAGATTGTTATGTTATGACTATTACATTAACTTCTGATCAAGTTTTAGCATATCCAGGAAATATTGGTGTTGATTTAATCTTCACTTATAGTTTTAGTGGTTCACAAATATATGAATCATTATATGGAACTTTCCCATCAAATAGTTAATAGAATTCAAAGATAAAAAGAATCGTGATTGATTTCTAGTAAACAGGGGTCAATCACTTTCTTTTTAATTTTCAAAAGGAGAAAAAAATATGGTAAAGTATGTTATAAAAAGAATACTTTTAGCTTGTGTTACTTTATTTATAATTTTATCATTGACATATATATTAGTAAAACTTTTACCATTTGAATTGCCTATTGGAACTGATGACACTAAATTTGCCTATTTTGCTAAACAAGCATCTAATGGATTTGTATACGATTTAATGTATCCAAGTGATCAATATGGTGAATTATTATATAGTAAACATGATGGTACTAGATGGCATTATTATTATGAAGTCCCTGTATTAACTCAATATTTTACTTGGTTAAAGAATGTATTTACTGAATGGAATTGGGGAACTTCATCAAATATTCAACCTAATGTAAATGCGACAGTAGTATTATTTTCAAGACTTCCAACATCTATTAAGCTAAATGTACTTTCTGTTATTATTTCAGTGCCACTTGGTATTGCTTTAGGTGTTTGGGCTGCTTTAAAAAAGAATAAACCAACAGATCATATTATTTCTACAGTCGTTATGATTTTGATAGCAGTTCCAAGTTTTGTTTTAATTACTTTTTTGATGTACTTATTTACAATAGTATGGAAAGTATTGCCAAGCCAGTGGCCTTCGACATCAGCTTCGACAGGCACTAAAGTTTTAGGTTATGTATTACCGGTTATGGCCTTGTCATTTGGTTCTATCTGTGGTTATTGTCGTTTTGTCAGAGCTGAGTTATGTGAAGTAATGTCTAGTGAGTATTTATTGTTAGCAAGAACTAAAGGCTTAACTCGTAGTCAAGCAATCACACGCCATGCTATGAGAAATGCAATGGTACCAATTATACCTTCTATCTTAGCTGAATTTGTTTCGATTTTAGGTGGTTCAATGATTTTAGAGAACCTTTATGGAATAAATGGTATTGGTTCATTATTTGTTACCGCTTTAAATTATAAAGATTATGATGTATTATTCCTCGATATGGCTGTATATACGGCAATAGGTTTATTTGCTGGTATTATTTTAGATTTATCGTATGGATTTATAGATCCTCGTATTAGAATGGGGGCGAAGAAGTAATGGATGAATTAAATAGAACTTTTGTCGATGGTAATGGACAAACTATAGAAGTTTCAGCTAGTGATTTTGAATTAGTTCAAACAGATACTAAAATTCATGATCAAAAGTTTGAAACTAAAGTTACTACTTTTTTCAAAGATGCTATGAAGAGATTTGCTAAAAATAAAGCTTCTGTTGTTGGGGCAATTATTTTAGGTGTAATTGTTTTATTTGCTCTTATTTGGCCTAGTGTATCTCCATACGATGTTACTGATAGCAATGCTTATGCTTCATATCAAACATTATTAAGACCAAAATTATTTAGTGCTGGAACAGGTTTTTGGGATGGCACAGAAAAATATACAAATGTAGCTGTAAATGTAGATTCTGAGACAGGTGAACCAATTAAAAATGAAGAAACTGGATATTATTCACTTGTGAATAGTTTGTTTGTCACTTCAGCAATTTTAGAAATGAGTGATGCATATGAAGATTCAACTAGTTCAACAGGTTGGTCAGTTGACTTAGTTTATGATCCATATGAGGCTACTTTTGGAGTAGTAACGCAAACAGTTTACGGATATCAAATATCAAGTTGGGTTACATCTGGTTGGGTAAGTATAGATGAAGACACAGGGTATATAACTATCTTATCTGATGAATGTCCTATAGAAGCTGAAGTTGGAGAAGTTATAGAACCAACTGGTTCAGGTCTTACAGGTTATAGATATACACTTAACATAGCACAATATAAAACTTATGGTTATAGTTCTATGCCGAAATTTATCTTTGGGACAACAAGTCAAGGCTATGATTTATTCACATATGCTTTAAAAGGTTTAAGAACTTCAATTCTTTTAGCCTTTGCTATAGCTGCTATTTGTTTTATTTTCGGTCTTATTTGGGGTTCTATTTCAGGTTATTTCGGTGGTAATGTCGATTTAATTATGGAAAGAATAAGCGATATATTGAATGGTGTACCTTATATCGTAGTTGTTACGCTATGTGTATTACACTTAGGTAGTGGTATAGGCGTATTCTTATTAGCTTTATGTATGACTCGTTGGATAGGAACTGCATCGCGAACAAGAACGCAGTTCTATAGGTTTAAGGGTAGAGAATATGTTTTAGCGGCTAGGACGCTTGGTGCTTCCGATACTAGATTGATTTTTAGACACATCTTGCCTAACTCACTTGGTACTATTGTAACTTCATCAGTTATGTTAATACCTGGTGTAATCTATACTGAATCAACATTATCTTATTTAGGTTTAAGTATTGGGGATACTGTATCATTTGGTAGAGTATTATCTGCTAATCAATCTTATTTAAATTCATATCCTGCTTTAATTCTATTCCCAGCTATTATATTAGCTCTAATGATGATTTCATTTAACTTATTTGGTAATGGTTTAAGAGATGCATTAAATCCTACATTGAAAGGTAGTGACTAAAATGAGTAAAAAGATACTTGAAGTTAAAGATTTAGCCATATCTTTCAAAACAGATAATGGTCTTGTTAGAGCTGTTAGAAATATAAATTTTGAACTATATGAAGGCGAAACACTTTGTATAGTTGGTGAATCTGGTTCTGGTAAATCTGTTACATCAAAAGCTATTATGGGTATCTTACCAGGTAACGCAATAGTTGATGGTGGAACAATTGAATATGAGGGAGAAAATTTATTAGAAATATCAGAAGAAGAATATCATAAAATAAGAGGTCATAAGATAGGTATGATTTTCCAAGATCCTCTATCTAGCTTAAACCCTATAGTTAAAATAGGTAAACAAATTACTGAAGCTACATTAATTAACTCTAATAAATTAAAACAAATGTATGATAGTCTTATTTCTGAAGATTTAGTTGCTTATAAAAATCTTATATCTAAGGGAAAGATTAGGATTAATAATCTAAAAGATAAATACAATTTATCAGTTTCATCTATTAAAAAACAACTTAAAGATGCTACTGTAGATGAATCTACAAAAACAACTTTAAGACAACAATTAGTTGATTTAAAGAAGGAATTAGATGACAACATCGCTCAAATAAAGGCAGAAGTAAAAGAGAAAGCTCCTACTTTAAAAACTAAATTAAGTGAAACTAAAATAAATGCTAAAGCAAAAGTAAAACAATATAAAGTTGATGTTAAGGCTGAATACAAGACTAAGCTTGAAGAACTAAATACTTGGTATGCCTCAGTTCAAAAGGCTGATGATACTAAAGAAGTGCAAGAAGCTAATAAAAATGAGTATAATTCTAAATTATCTACTTTAAAAGAAGATAGAATTAATAAATTAAAAATTACTCGTAAAGAAGCTAAGAGACGTGCTTTAGAGATAATGAAAGAAGTTGGTATTCCATTACCTGAAAAGAGATTTAAACAATATCCGTTTGAATTTTCTGGTGGTATGAGACAACGTATTGTTATCGCTATTGCTTTAACTGAAACACCTAATATTTTGATTTGTGATGAGCCTACTACTGCGCTTGATGTTACTATTCAAGCTCAAATATTAGAGCTTATCAAAGAAATTCAAAAGAATAGAAAATTATCATGTATTTTTATTACACATGATTTAGGTGTAGTTGCTAATATGGCTGATCGTGTAGCTGTTATGTATGCTGGTAAGATTGTTGAATATGGTAATGTTGATGAAATATTCTACAATCCTAAACATCCATATACTTGGGCTTTATTATCATCTATTCCAGATGTTGATAGTAAGGAAAGACTAGATGCTATACCTGGTACTCCACCTAATATGATTTATCCACCTGTTGGTGATGCATTTGCTTTAAGAAGTAAATATGCTATGGCTATTGACTATAAATATCAACCTCCATACTTTAAGGTAAGTGATACTCATTATGCTGCAACTTGGTTACTTGCTGAAGGTGCTCCTGAAGTAGAACCACCTAGAATAGTAATGGATAGAATTAAGAATTCAGTAACTAATATTACTAAAGAAGATTATGAAAGATTAAGTCCTTCTATTAAAGAATTAGTAGCTGATAAATATGGTTATAAGCCAAAAAGTACTAGAGGTAGAAAGGGGGCTTCTAAATAATGGGTAATCGTAGTAAATCTGGCGATTTCAATTTAGATCAAGAATTATACAGCAATATAGCTGCAAATGAAGAAGGCGCCCCTTTAAAAGATGATCATGAGGATGAAAAAATTCTAGCTGAAGATATAGCTGAAACATTAGCTAATAAAGTTGAAGCTTATGATCCTAAGGTAGAAAAAGAAAAATTCTTAGCTCATAAGAAAGAAGTTTTAGCTAATTTAGAAGTAGAAATTACTAAAGTTAAAGCTGAAATAGCTAAAATAGAATCTTTAAAAACTACTGAAACTGATACTACTAAAGTAGCTGAATTTGATAAAGAAATCTCTAAATTAAAAGATGATATCAAAGAATTAAAAAAAGCGGCTAAACAAGACATCAATACCTTTGGTATGAATGAAGAAGAGAAAAAATATAATATTTCTCCTAAGTTAAAACGCCGTAAAGAGTTATTAAATAGTGATATATTATTATCAGTACGTAACTTAAAACAATTTTTCTTCTTTGGTAGAGGAGCTAGTAAATCTAAATTAAAAGCTGTAAGCAATGTATCATTTGATGTTCATAAGTCTGAATGCTTTGGTATAGTTGGTGAATCTGGTTGTGGTAAGACTACTACAGGTAGATCAATTATTAAATTATATGATATTACTTCAGGTTCTATTTATTACAAAGGATATAGAATATCTGCAGGTAATAGATGGAATAAGAAAGAAATTAAATTTACTAAGATTAGACGTAATCAAAGATTAAAGGAATTAAAGACTGAGTATGAAACTAGTTTAGCTGCTTTAGATAAGACTAATGCAAGTTATGCTCAAGAAGCACAAGCTTTAAAAATTAATTACGAAACTAAATGTAAAGAAGTAACTGATTTCGCTAATGATATTTTAACTACTCAAGGACAAAAGATTAAACAAATCAAATATGACAATAAACATTGTCCTCGTAAATTAGTTAATGAGATTCAAATGATTTTCCAAGATCCTGTCGATTCTCTAGACCCTAGAATGACTGTTGAAGATATTATTCAAGAAGGTTTAAAGATTCAAGGTTACCATAATCGTGAAAAGAATCATGAAAAAGTAGTTGAAATGTTAGAAAAAGTAGGTTTAGTAGCTGATCATGCTTCTCGTTATCCACATGAATTCTCTGGTGGTCAACGTCAAAGAATCGGTATCGCGAGAGCCTTAGTTATGAATCCTAAGTTATTAATTTGTGATGAACCTATTAGTGCCCTAGATGTATCTATTAGAGCTCAAATTATTAACTTATTAAATGATTTAAAAGAAGAATTAGGTTTAACTATTATCTTTATTGCTCATGACTTATCAGTTGTTAAATATTTCTGTGATCGTATAGCTGTTATGTATTTTGGTAAGATAGTAGAATTAGCTACATCTGAAGAATTATTTAAAAACCCTCTTCATCCATATACTAAAGCTTTATTATCAGCTATTCCAAAACCTAATCCAATAACTGAAAAGACTAGAATAAGAAAGATATATAATCCTAATGAAGCTCACGATTATTCAGTTGATAAACCAATGATGCGTGAAATTAAACCTGGTCATCAAATCTACTGTAATGAAGCTGAGTTTAATCAATATTTAAAGGAATTAAAGGCTTAAATGCGCGATAAAATAAATAGTCCTTGGTACAAATATTTAATTCTTGTTTGTGTAGGAATAGTATTTATTTGTGTATATCTTTGGCGTGTTTCAGGATGGACTAATGTATATCAATATGCTCAAGCGTTTTGGCTTGGTGGATTTGTATTGGTATTATTAGGTGGTTTATCTTTTGTAACAAGCCAAGGTATATTTGATATGTTTACTTTTTTACCAACTAGACTATCAAAATCAGAACGTCATGATAGTTATGCCGAATACTGTAATAAAAAAGCTGTCATCAGATATAAAAGAGGTTGGGTGTTTGCTCCATACTTCATGATTGGTGTATGCTATTTGGCAGTTGGTGGAATCATATATATTTTTTCAGTATAAAAAAGACCTCTCATTTTGAGAGGCTTTTTATATTCTAATTTCTTCCTAATCCTATTTTACGATATACTTTTTGCATCTTTCTAGATGCAAGATGATAAGCGTAATCACGACCTGAATTTAAAATTAAATCAAGTTCATTAGAATTAATATAATATTCATATTTAGATTGCAATTTAGATAATAAGTTAGTAACTTCACAAGCTAAATCTTCTTTAAATGTTTGGTAATTAGAATTACTATATTTTTCTTCTAAATCTTTGATACTCATATTAGTAAGAGTAGAAAAAATAGTTAATAAATTAGATACACCAGGTTTTAATTCTTTGTCATATTTAATCTTACCATCACTATCAGTTACAGCTGATTTTATTTTTTTACTAGCTATGTTTAGATCATCTAAGATAGATATATAAGCTTTAGGGTTAGGATCTGATTTACTCATTTTTTTAGTAGGGTCTATTAAAGACATAATTCTAGCTCCATGTTTTAAGATATATGGTTCAGGCACTTTAAAGGTTTCACCATATTTATTATTAAAACGATTAGCTAGGTCTCTACATATTTCTAGATGTTGTTTTTGATCATCACCTACAGGTACTAAATCAGTATCATATAATAAAATATCTCCAGCCATTAAAGCAGGGTAAGTAAGTAGGCCAGCCGAAACACCTTCAACTTGTTTTTGTTTTTTATCTTTAAATTGAGTCATTCTTTCTAATTCGCCAATATAACTATTACATTCTAATACCCAGCTTAGGGCATTATGTTGAGGAACTTCTGATTGAATAAACATATGAGCTTTATTTAAATCAAGCCCACATGCTAAATATAGGGCAGCAAGTTCCCTTATATTATTTTTAAGTGCTTTTCTATCTTGAGGTACTGTAATAGCATGTAAATCAGCTATAAATACTAGTAATTCAGTATCTTCTTCCTTTTGTAATTCAAGTAATGGTCTAATAGCTCCTAGATAATTCCCAAGAGTAATATGACCTGATGGTTGGATTCCAGTTAATATTCTTTTCATTTTATCCTCCTAAAATATAAAAAGCAGAAACGTCAAAAGGACGCTTCCGCGTGGTACCACCTTAATTCTAGATGTAATCTAGCTCTTTAGACTTTAACGTAGTCAGCCTGTCTCAAAATGCCCAATTAATAATTATTTTGGATGATTTTTCACCTAACAATCACTCTCTAAACCAAAGCTTAATTATTACATCATTTTTCATCGACAATTAATTTTAACAAATTAAAAGTTTAATGTAAATATAAATTGACAAAAGGGGTTAATTTTGTTATTATTTGCTTGAAGGAAAACAATTAAAAATGTAAATAAAATAATTAAAGAAAGTAGGTAAAACTACGGCTAAAAAGGTCTTGAAGAAGTGATTCAAGACCTTTATGCTATTTTTATAAAAGTTTATTATACATTTTTTAAAAGTATGATATAATTATTAAACCAAGAGAAGAAAGGGGTGCTCTAATTATATGATTAAGATATATACTACTAATAGTTGTGCTTCTTGTCGAAAAGCTATAAAATGGTTTAAGGAACATAATATAGAATATAAAGAAGTGAATTTTTTTAATACACCTATTACTAGAGCTGATATATTAAATATGCTTGAAAACTCTGAAGATGGTTTTGAAGATATTATATCTACTAGATCTAAGGTATTTGTAGAATCTAATTTAAATATAGAAGATATGAAATTTAATGAACTTGTTGATTTTATTATTAAACATCCTAGTGTTTTAAAAAGACCTATTATAGTTGATGATAATAAGATACAAGTTGGTTATAATGATGAAGAAATTAGAGTCTTTATTCCTAGAGAAGTAAGAAGACAATGGGTTTGTTCAGTTAATAGCGAAGATTGTGATTACGCTAAAGGAATTAAATATAGTATTAGTAAAGAAGAATAAGGAGCTTGTTAAAGCTCCTTATTTAATATTGATTTATAGGCTCTAGTACTTTTACGTTCTGTTTCTTCATATTTGATTTTATGTTCTTGTAAGAACTGTATAAAATCTTTTTTGCCTTGTTCAATAGAATCTACTTCATATTCTATTTCGTAATCTACATGACCATAATATTCAGATTTATCAAAGAATAAAATACCATCTTTATAGGTTGTTTTTGCTCTATATGTTGTTAATTCACATACATTATGAACTTGATAATTTAATTCTATAATATTAGCATCAAAACCATTTTTAAGATAGTTTAAAGCTGTTTCTTCTTGTAAGAAGATATGAGATTCATCAGCTTCATTAGCATTTTTACCTCTTACTTTTTTAGTTAATTTAAAAATGCTACCTTTTTGTCTTATTCTTAAAACTGTATGAATCTTAAATAAATCAAGATTAGGAGTATCAAAATAAAAATTAGTTTGTGGGAAAACATTATTTTCTAATTCAAATTCTTTAATCAAACTATTATATTGTTCTTCAGTTATTTTAGTTTTAAATTCTAGCTCAATATTAGTAGACATATTATCAACTCCTTGCTGTAATATATTAACATTTTTTTATTTTTTTTACTAGTTATTTATTTAAATAATGCTATAATTTTAATTGAAAGAAAGTGATTTTGTGTTAAGATATGCTATTGTTCATAAAAGAGATGAATTATCGGTTAAAATAGCTAATAATTTAAAAACTCAAATTAATTTAATATATGATGATACAAAACCAGAAGTAGTTATTACTATAGGTGGAGATGGTACCTTTATTAGAGCTTGTCATAAGTATCCAAATGCTATATTCTTTGGTATACATACTGGTCATTTAGGGTTTTATTCTAATTACGGGGTAGAAGATTTGGCAGAATTGGTCAATACTATTAATAGTGATTATTATGAGATAATAAATATGCCATTATTAACAGTAGAAGTATTTAATAATACCAAAAGAATATATCAAGCTATTAATGAAATGACTATTATATGTCCGCCTAGAACTCTAAATTTAGATGTTTATATAAATGATAAATTTTTTGAACATTTTAGAGGTACAGGCCTATGTATATCTACACCTACAGGCTCAACTGCTTATAATAAATCCCTAGGAGGAGCCATAATAGATCATAATTTAAAAGTTATGCAGTTAACAGAAATAGCTAGTATTAATTCTATGAGTTATAAAACTATTAATTCACCTTTAGTATTAGGTGATAATTACACTATTGAATTAAAACCAGTAGGGAAATATAAATTTATCTTTTTAACCATAGATAATCTATCTATAGAATTATATAATTTTAAATATTTAAAAGCTTATTTAGGTAATTCTTTTGTTAGAATGGCTACTAAAAAACAAATAGATTTCATAAGTAGAATTAAAAGGTCTTTTTTAGAAAAATAATTAAATTTATATTAAAAATAAAACGTTTTCAAGAAATGGTATATAGGGGTGTTTTCTCTTGCAAAGAACCCTATTTGTGTTTATAATATTGTTTGTAAAAAATACTTTAGGAGGAAAAGAAAAAAATGGCAGTAAAATCTGTTAGAGTTGCGATCAATGGTTTTGGTCGTATCGGTCGTCTAGCTTTTAGACAAATGTTTGGTGCAGAGGGTTATGAAGTTGTAGCTATTAATGATTTAACAGACCCTAAAATGTTAGCACATTTATTAAAATATGATTCAGCTCAAGGTAGATATGCATTAGCTGATACAGTAGTAGCTAAAGAAGCTTCTATTGTTGTTGATGGTAAAGAAA
>CAZJPL010000031.1:0-17337 GCA_964547945.1 uncultured Anaeroplasmataceae bacterium | reverse complement strand
AGAATTTAAAGAAAGTTAAATTAAGCACCCAAAAAAATAAAGGAAGCGATTAGGCTTCCTTTTACTTTTTGGTTAACCAAGAAGGTAAGTTCTTAGTTTTTTCTTTTTCCTTCTTTTTTTCTTCTTTAGCTTTCTTCTTTTTATCTTTAGCACTTAAGAATAGTGGTGTTTCATCTACTTCTTCATCTTCATCTTTTATGGTTTCAAGAGATTTATAGCTAATATTTTCTTGAGAAATATTTTTAAATATTTCAGTAGCTATATCATCAATACCACTTTCTTTAGCTTTTAATTCATAACCTGTAGCTATAACAGTTACTATTAATTCATCATCTAGGTCACTGTTAATAGCTGTACCATAGATAATTGATAAGTCTTTATCGCAATTATTACGTATTTCAGCAATAGCTTTTTCTGTTTCAGTTAAGGTTAAAGATTCACTAGCGGCTATATTTACGATAGCGTGAGTTGCACCATCTATACTAACTTCTAGTAAATTAGAATGAATAGCACGTCTAGCAGCTTCAACAGCACGATTAGGACCACGACCAGTACCAATACCCATTAGGGCTGTACCTTTATCTTTCATAACTGTTCTAACATCGGCAAAGTCGACATTTATTAAACCTGGTACTGAAATTAATTCAGCTATACCTTGAACACCTTGACGTAATACATTATCAGCTTCTCTAAAAGCTTCTAGGATAGATGTTGAAACATCAACTATAGCTCTTAATCTTTCATTAGGGATTACGATTAAAGTATCAACATAAGGTTTTAATTCTTGAAGACCAGCTACTGCTTTTTGCATACGCTCAGGTCCTTCAAATAAGAAAGGTTTAGTTACTATACCTACTGTTAAACAACCTAAATCTTTTGATACTTTAGCAATTATAGGAGCGGCACCTGTACCAGTTCCACCACCCATACCAGCAGTGATGAATACCATTTGTGCTCCTTTAATCACTGTTTTAATATCATCGATTGATTCAGAAGCTGCTTTTCTACCTACTTCAGGATCAGCTCCTGCTCCAAGACCATTTGTTATTTGTTTTCCTAATAATACTCTTACATCCGCTCTTGATTCTCTTAAATCTTGAGCATCAGTATTGCAAGCGATAAATTCTACGCCACGGACATCATTTTCTATCATACGATCAACTGCATTTCCACCAGCGCCGCCGACACCTATAACTTTAATAGAAGGTCGACTAGAAATACCCATATCCAATTCATCAAAAATCATATATAAACCCCCTCATAAAGGATAACTTGCTATATTAGATTTTACTCTAAACTGTCTTTTTTTTCAAGTATATTTAATAATATTTATATTTATGAATTTTAGCTACTTTTTTTGTAAATATTTTTTAATAATGTTGACATAAAAAAGAAGCCAATTTTGGCTTCTTTAAACATTATTCTAATTCGAAGGCACCAGTATATAACTGATAATATTCGCCTTTTTGAGCGATTAACTCTTCATGAGTACCACGTTCAATAATTCTACCATGTTCTAGAACCATAATGGCATCTGAATTTCTAACTGTAGATAATCTATGAGCAATTACAAATACAGTTCTACCTTTCATTAATTCATCCATAGCTTGTTGGATTATTTTTTCAGTTCTAGTATCTATTGATGAAGTTGCTTCATCTAGGATTAAAACAGGAGGGTTAGTAATAGCCGCTCTAGCGATAGCTATTAATTGTCTTTCACCTTGAGATAATCCTTCACCATTATTAGTTACATATGTATCATAACCATTTTCTAAATGTTGAATGAATGAATCAGCATTTGCTAATTTAGCAGCTGCAATAACTTCTTCCATTGTAGCTTCAGGTTTACCATATCTAATATTATCAGCTATAGTACCTGTAAATAAGTTAGTATCTTGTAAAACCATACCAAGTGATCTTCTTAAATCAGCCTTCTTGATTTTATTGATATTAATATCATCATAACGAATCTTACCATCAGCTAAATCATAGAAACGGTTAATTAAGTTTGTTATAGTTGTTTTACCTGCACCAGTAGCACCAACAAAGGCAATCTTTTGACCAGGTTTAGCATATAAACTAACATTATGTAAAATAATTTTTTCAGGTTTATAAGCGAAATCTACATCGTAGAAACGAACATCACCTTTTAATTCTTGATAAGTTAAAGTTCCATCTTGATGAGGATGTTTCCATAACCAAGTATCATTTTCATCATTAGTTTCTACCCATTCACCATTTTCTAAATGACCTTTAACTAAAGTTACATAACCTTCATCTACTTCTGGTTCTTTATTCATTAATTCAAATACACGATTTGCACCAGCTAAACCCATAGCTATAGAGTTCATTTGGTTAGAAACTTGAGCTATCGGATTAATAAATTGTCTTGTGAACATTATAAATGAAACTAAGATACCAGCTGATAGAGGTACGAAACCATAACTAAAGCCTACTGATATTAAAAGACCACCAAGTAAAGCTACTACTGCATAAGTAATGAAACCAATATTATTCATAATAGGCATTAGAATAGAGGCAAATGTATTTGCGTTACGGTCTGCTTCTTCTAATTTAGTATTAATAATATCGAAATCTAAGATAGCTTTTTGTTCATGACAGAATACTTTAACTACTTTTTGACCATCTAAATATTCTTCTATATAACCATTAGTATCACTTAAACATCTTTGTTTTTCAATGAAGAATTTTGTACTCTTAAGACCAATAGTCTTGATTATAACAATCATAGCAACTAATACTAATAATACTACTAAAGTTAATAACCATGAATAATAAACCATGAAACAGAATACACCAATAACAGTTATTAAACTACTAATTAATTGAGGTACTGATTGGCTTATCATTTGTCTCATCGCTTCTACATCGTTTGTATAATAAGACATGATATTACCATGAGTATTCCAATCAAAGAAAGAAATAGGTAAGCTTTCCATATGTTTGAATAAGTCATCTCTTAAATCTTTTAAAGTACCTTGAGTTATAATAACCATTAATTTTGAATAAGATAAACTAGCTAAAACACCTACTAAGTAAATAGCACCAAAACCTATTAATACTGGTAGGAATTCTTCAGTCATATCCCAATTAGCACTAACTTGTACATCATCTACATAAGCAATATTAGGTGAAATATATTCATCAATTAATAAACTAACGAAGAAAGTTGAAGCCATACTTGCTACACAAGTAAGAAGGATACAAAATAAAGTTATAATAATTTGGATTTTATATCTTTTCCAAATATAAGAAATTAAAGTCTTGATAGAACCTTGTTCCATTACTTTGTTATTAGCCATTTAACTCAACTCCTTCACTATCAGTTTCTTTACCCTTCTTTTGTAATTCATCGATTTCACGATAGATATCACAAGTTTTAAGAAGTTCTTCATGAGTACCTTTAGCAACAATTTTACCATCATCAAATACTAAAATTAAATCTGAATCTTCTACTGAAGATACTCTTTGAGAAATAATAATCTTAGTTACTTCAGGAGCTGTTTCTCTTAAAGATTGACGAATGTTAGCATCAGTCTTAGTATCTACCGCACTAGTAGAGTCATCTAAGATTAAAATTTTAGGGTTTTTAAGTAAAGCTCTTGCGATACATAATCTTTGTTTTTGACCACCAGATACATTGACACCACCTTGACCTAAGTCATAATCAAATGTACCAGGGAATTCTTGGATAAATCCATAAGCTGAAGCTTGTTTAGTAACTCTTACTAAATCCTCATCAGTTGCATCTTCATTACCCCATTTTAGATTGTCTCTAATTGTACCAGTAAATAATACATTCTTTTGTAATACATAAGCTACACTATTACGTAAAGTTTCAAGATCATAATCTTTAACATTTACGCCACCAACTTTTACTTCTCCTGTAGATACATCAAATAATCTAGGTATTAATTGTACGAAAGTAGATTTACCACTACCTGTACCACCTATAACACCTACAACTTGACCAGTTTTAATCTTTATATCACAATCTTGTAAATTATATAATTGAGCATTGTCATTATATTTAAAGTTTACATTACTAAATTCAATATCACCATTTTGAACTTCAAATACTGGTTGATCAGGATTTTTGATATCTGGAGTTTCAACTAATACTTCACAAACACGTCTAGCTGAAGTAATAGACATTGTAATCATAACAAAGATATTAGATATCATCATTAAACTCATTAATATTTGGAAAACATAACTAAAGTAAGATGATAATTCACCAGTAGTCATGAATATTGTTTTTCCAGCAGAACTATATCCATTAACGATATTAGAAGCACCAAACCAAGCAATAGCTATTAAACATGCATATACTGCAAATTGTACTATAGGTGTATTCCAAGCTAAGATTTGTTCAGCTTTAGAAGCATATTTCTTAATACCAGTCGTATCATGTGAGAATTGTTTATATTCATCTTCTTCTTTTACAAATGATTTAACAGTTCTAATACCAATTAAGTTTTCTTCAACATCTCTATTTATAACATCATATTGTTTAAATAATTTATCGAATGGTTTAAATGATCTAGACATTAAACAAATTAATGTAATACCTAAGAAAGGTATAGCTATTAGGAAAATTAAACCAATTTGCCAGTTAATAAGCATAGCCATTATGAAGGCAAAAATTAACATAAATGGTGCTCTAAATACAATTCTTATAATCATTTGGAATGACATTTGAACGTTTGTTACATCAGTAGTCATACGAGTTACAAGTGAAGCTGTTGAAAATCTATCTATATTAGAAAATGAATAAGTTTGAATTTTCTCATATAGATCATGTCTTAAGTTTTTAGCAAAACCTGCACTAGCTTTTGCGGCACATTTACCAGATAAAATACCAAATACTAAAGATAATATAGCCATAACAATCATTAAACAGCCATATTTAACGATTATAGTAGTATTACCAGCAGTGATACCTTCATCTAATAATAAACTTAATACATACGGAATTAAAACTTCGAATATAACTTCAAATATAACAAAAATAGGTGCTAATATAGTAACTTTTTTGTATTCTCGTATACTACGAGCTAAAGTTTTAATCATATATTCCCTCCTCAATATTTTGTAAAATTTGTTCTAACAGTTTTGTTAATATAATAACATCTTCTTGATTTAATCCTTTAGATAGTATCTTGTTATTATATTCTACTGCTTTTTGAAAGCTTTCATTTACTTGTCTAGCTTTATCTGTCGCTGTTATTTTGTTATTTCTTCTATCGTTTGTCTTTTCTCTAGAAATATAATTTTTAGACTCTAACCGATTTAAAATACCATTAACAGTTGCACTAGAAAGCTTGAATGTTTCACATATTTGTTTTTGATTTAGACAATCATTGTTCATAATATAATGCAATATTTTAACTTGAGTATAAGTTAAAGAATATTTTTCTAAAACAATCTGCATTTTTGAATCAACCTGATTGCTAATAATCTTCATCAACTTAACAGCCTGTTCCATTCTTACTCCTTATATTATTTAGCACGCTAACTATTATACGGATTTTTAATTATAAGTCAATGAGTTTTTTCATAAGATAGCGTTTTTATTTTTTAAATTTACTTTTATTTTTTAGCATAAAAAAAGAGGTCCAAAAACCTCTTTAATTATAGCTTTAATCTATAATATTTTATCTAGAGTAGATAGGTCATAATAATCAACTAGATATTTGCTAGTCTTATTTACCATCTTAATAAATAATTCTCTTAATTTAGTGCGTTCAATTCCAGCACATAATCCTTGATTTACAAATGAATTAAATATTATTTGCCAATCGCGTTTCTTAATTCCTTCATAAGTCATATCTATATTTTGACTAGCTCTAGCAACTAAACTTAAAACATCAGTTGATAAAGGTTTAGATACTATAGGTTTTACTAAATTATTAGTAAATACACAATTTGTCTCTACTATAGCTCCTTTTCTAATACCTGCCATTTGACCATGATTTGGCATATTAACATTAGATACTACAGTCTTTAAACCAAGGATAGCTTGCATTAGATCTACTGCTTCTTCATCTGATTTTCTTAGTACTATATCTTTAGTACCATTAGCTAAAGCTATACTTTCTTCTATTTGTAATTTTTGTCTTTCTTCTCTACTATCAACTGTAGTTAGAGAATAAGCAAAATGCTTTAACATTTTCTTATTTTTTAAATACCAAGTTCTATCAACAAACTCTACTAAATGTCTATCACCTGCAGCACCTAAAGAACCAAATCTTCTAAATAAATCCATTTTTACCTTATTACCATAAGCAAAAGTATCATATTTATATTGATATCTAGTTCCTCTTTCAAAATAACCTTTTTCATAATATTTATCTATAAATTCAGGTAATAATTCTAGTAGATTAATATCATTGTAATAAGCTTCATTAATCCAAGTAAAATGATTAACACCACTAGCATCTGTATATATTTCTTTTCTATGAGCTTTAATACCTTTTATTTTCTTTAATACTAAACATAAAAAATCTTGAGCATGGAATACTTCATGACAACAACCAAAAGCTTTAATATCAGGATATACATCATATAAAGTTTGAACACAAATACTCATAGGGTTAGTGAAATTAATTACCCAAGCTTTAGGAGCGCATTCAGCTATTTTTTTAGCAAAATCTTCATAAATTGGAACTGTTCTTAAAGCTCTTAATACCCCACCAGGACCAGCTGTATCACCAACACTTTGTAAGATACCATATTTTTCTGGTTCATGAACATCTACTCTCATTTCTTCAAAAGTTCCTGGTAAAATGGAAATTATAACAAAATCAGCCCCACTTAAAGCATCTTCTATTTTTTCATATACTTCATATTTGAATATAGATTTAGTATCAGGATGTAAATTTATTTTATCCCCAATAGCTTTATTTCTATAAGCTGCTTCTAAATCAATATCATATAAAGCAATTTCTCCTCCTAAACCTTTAGTTAAGGCTAGATCGTTCATAAATACACGTGCCCAATTCTTTGAGCCACCACCTAAATACGCAATTTTAATATTCATATTCTACCTCCTCAACTATTTTAATTGCACATTTTAAGCCATCTAAGGCCGATGATGTTATTCCACCAGTATAACCACTACCCTCACCTATAGCATATATATACTTATTACTAGATAAGAAATTATTCCTTACTATCCTAACAGGACATGAACTTCTTGTCTCAGGAGCTATTAAAATAGCATCACCATATCCAAAACCTACTAATTTCTTATCTAAATAAGGTATAGCTTCTTTTAAAGAATCAACTACAAAATCAGGTAATACTTCTTTTAAATCACAAAAATATAAATCATGACAATAACTCGTCTTAATACTTCTTAAAGAACTAGGTATTTTATCTTCTAAAAATTCAGCTACTAAACTAGCTGGTGCTTTATAATTATTACCTACTTTATACGCTTTAGATTCAATATCAGCTATAAATTTAAAACCATCTAAAGGATCACCTTTATAATAATCATCGACTTTAACTTCTACTAACAATGCTGAATTAGCATTCACATTATCTCTTTTAGAATAACTCATACCATTAGTAACTATAGTATTTCTTTCATTCTGACTAGGTACAACATACCCTCCAGGGCACATACAAAAAGTATAAACTGATCTATCTTTTAAATGACAGACTAATTTATAATTGGCTGGCGGCAACATTTCACTATATTTTCCGTATTGAGCTTTATTAATATCAGCTTGACTATGTTCTATTCTTACGCCTACTGAAAAAGGTTTTGGTTCTAATTTAATACCTTTTTCTTGTAACATCTTAAAGGTATCTCTAGCACTATGACCTATAGCTAGTATTAAATGCTTAGTCTTAAAATTAATTTTATTTGTTTCAACAATTAAACCATCATCTATTTCAGTATAAGATATAAACTTAGTATTAAAATAAAATTCTCCACCTAATCTTATTATTTCTTCTCTAATATTTGGAATAACCTTAGCTAAAATATCAGTTCCTACATGAGGATAATTAGATACTAAAATATCAGGATTAGCCCCAAATCTAACAAACTCTTCTAAAATAAATCTAATATATGTTGATGATAGATTAGTTTGAAGTTTACCATCTGAAAAAGTACCTGCCCCACCTTCACCATAAACAACATTAGATTCTTCGTCTAATATTTCATTCTTAAAGAAATTCTCTACTTTAACCTGTCTTTTGTCTACTTTATCTCCTCGTTCAATAATAATAGGTTTTGCCTTTGATCTAGCTAAATATAAAGCTGAAAATATACCTGCAGGACCAAACCCAATTATAATAGGTCTATCATTATACTTATAATTACTATATTCAAGCTTAGGAGTTTCTTTAATAGTTCTTATTTTATTAGATTTAATAATTTTATCACTATCTATTTCTATTAAATAATCATATAGGACTTTATTTTTATTTCTCGCATCTATAGCTTCTCTAATAATTTTATATTTAAAATTCCTTAATTTATATTTCTTTATTAAATCTTCTTTTAAATCTTGACCTACTTCTATTTTATGTTCTATTACATATTTCATTTATATTACATCCTATTTTAAAGCCAGTACTAAAGGCATAACTTAAATTATAACCCCCACAAGGAAAGTCTTTATCTAATAATTCTCCCGCTATATAGATATTCTTATTATTTATATATCTATAATTAGAATCAATATCAGTTAAACTAACTCCACCACTTACAACTTGGGCAAAAGTATAGTCGTAGGTATCTTTAATATTTAATATAAAATTATTAGGTTTAATATTATTTAATTTAAAATAATTATAACAATTATTAGGTAAAATATATTTATAATCTTTATATAAATTAAAATCTATATCAGGATTAATATATAGCTTAATATACGGATTATTTAGTCTATCTAATTTATTATAGTAATAAGATAAATTCATTATTACTATACCACTTATTCCATCTTTTTTAAACTGTACTTCTCCAAATTCACTATATATTTTTTTATTATCATTATATAAACTAGCTTTAGCTTTTAATCTTAAACCAGATAATAAAGATATATCTTCTTTAACACTAAAGCCTACTAAACTAGGCTTTAGCTTAGTTAATTTAATATTTAAATCAGATAAATAATTATAACAATTTTCACTTTTTTTACTTATTATATTAGCCTTACTACCACTAGCTAATACTAAGATATCAAATTCTTTATTATCTATAATAAATTTATTATTAATAATCTTAATATTTGATACTTTATAATCTAGTATAAGTTTATTTTTATCTATATTATTTAAAAATAAATCTAAGATAGTCTTACTACTATTACTAACAGGATACGATCTACCTTCATCATCACTATATATAGGACATTCATTTTCTTTTAAAAAGTTAAGTAAGTAAGAATTATCTATATCATAAATATTATTAGTATTTAAAATATTACATCTACCATTACCACTAGCTAATATTTTAGAACCAGGGTTTTTATTTTGTTCAAAGATAGTATAATCTATTTTATTTTTTTCTAATATAGTTGCACATGCTAAACCTGAGGCACCTGCCCCAATTATTCCAATTTTCATAAAAAACCTCGTGAAAAACCTTGCAATATTATTATATTATAACTAAACTATTAAAGAAAGGAAAATTGTAGTGAATCAAATGAAAATTTTAATTATTGCAACTGGAGGTACTATTACTTCTATTTCTAATAAAGATGGTCTAAAACCAGGTGATTCTAATATAATTTTAGATACACTAAATTATATAGATAATACTAATACTTATGATTTATTAGAATTGTTTACCTTAGATAGTACGAATATGCAACCTGAAGAATGGCAGTTACTTGGTGAAAAGATATATAATAATTTAGATTTATATGATGGTATTATAGTAACACATGGAACTGATACCATGGCTTATACTACTTCTATTATTAGTTATATGGTTCAAAACCCTAAAATACCTATAGTCTTTACTGGTTCTCAACTACCAATATATGACGCTTTAACTGATGCCGTATCTAATTTAAGATATGCCTTAGCTATGATTAAATCTGGATTAGGTGGAGTATTCTTATCTTTTAATCGTAAGATAATATTAGGCTGTCGAGCTGTAAAAGTAAGAACTTCTTCTTTTCATGCCTTTGAATCAATTAATTTAGAAAATGTAGCTAAAATAGATGTAAATGGTCTTACAATAATAAATAAACCTAATACTACTGGTAAGTTTTATTATAGTAATAAAATAGAAACTAATGTAGTACTCTTAAAACTAACTCCTAATCTAGATCCTAAAATACTAGATTTATTATATGATTATAAAATAAAAGGTTTAGTAATTGAAGCTTATGGAGCTGGTGGTATTAGTTTCATGAGACGTAATTTCTTAGTATCTTTAGCTAGATTTATAAATAATGACATACCTGTATGTGTATGTAGTCAGTGTTTATATGAAGAATCTAATTTTAATATTTATGAAGTAGGTAAAAAAATATTAGATTTAGGTGTAATTGAGGCTGTTGATATGACTAGTGAGGCTTGTATAACTAAATTAATGTGGGCTTTAGGTCAAACTAGTGATATTAATAAAATAAAAGAAATATTTAAAACAAATTTAGTAGGAGAAATAAAATGGAACAATTATTAGAAAGATTTTTAAGTTATGTAAAAATTAATACAATGTCAGCTGAAGGTAAGAATGTAACTCCTTCTACTGTAGAACAATTTGATTTAGCTAATAAACTAAAACTTGAATTAGAAGATTTAGGTTTAACTGATATTAAATTAAATGATGAATGTATTTTAACTGCTACTCTTCCTAGCAATTTTGAAACTGATTTACATATAGGTTTTCTAGCTCACTTAGATACTATACCTGGTTTTAGCGGTATGAATGTTAAACCTCAAGTATTTAAAGATTATGATGGCAAAGATATTAAGTTAAATAATTTAACTATAAGCGTTAAAGAATATCCTTTCTTAAAGAACTTAGTTGGTAAGACAATTATTACAGCTGATGGTACTACTTTACTAGGCGCTGATGATAAAGCCGGAGTAGCTATAATTATGTCTATGTTAGATTATTTTGTAAATAATCCTCAAATATTACATCATAATATTCATGTGGCCTTCACACCTGATGAAGAAATTGGTGGTGGCATAGATAATTTTGATATTAAAGCTTTCAATTGCGATTATGCTTATACTGTTGACGGTGGTACCTTTAATGAAATATCTTACATGAATTTTAATGGTGATAGTGCTAAAGTTACTATTAAAGGCGTAGATATTCATCCAGGTAGTGCAAAAGGTCATATGATAAACGCAAGTCTACTAGCTATGGAATATCAATCACTTCTACCAGTATATGCAAATCCTGCTTGTACTGATGGGACTGATGGATTTATTCATTTATGTTCTATTGAAGGTGAAGTAGGCACTGCAAGTCTAACTTATATAATTAGAGAACATGATTATAAAAAATTACTTAATCTAGAAAGTATTATGTTAGATGCAGCAAGATTCTTAAATAAAAAATATGGTGAAGGAACCTGTATAATAGATATTAAAGAAGGCTATAAAAATATGTATAGCTTAATTAAAAAAGATAAACGTTCTCTAAAAAGAGCTGAAAAAGCTATTAAAGAATTAGGTTTTGAAGTCATATCTACTCCTATTAGAGGAGGAACTGATGGAGCTAAATTAACTCAAATGGGCTTAAATACTCCTAATTTAGGAACTGGTGGCTATAACTATCATGGTCCTTATGAACTTGCTTGTTTAGAAGAAATGAACAATGTTAAAAACATCTTAATAAATATAGCTAAAAAATAAAAACTAGGCCTGGCCTAGTTTTTATTTAGATAATTGTAATATATCAGCTATATCTCTAGGAATAGTTAATTCCTTTTTAACATTAGCTAAATATTCATCACTAATATTTTGAGTCATTTTAGGATTAATAGTTAATACTTTATTTTCTATTAAAATATAAATAGCTTCTGGTAAATAAAATACTGATAAATTAAGATCGTTATCTTTCATATATTCTTCTAATTTAGTTAAAATACCTTTATTAACCATACGATCATAATTATGAGCATTACCAGATACTAAGAAAGTATCAGTTTCAGCTATAGGGAAACCAACATTAAAGAATTTAGAATTTTTATTTACTAAATATAAAGGTCTATGAGAACGAAGCTCATATCTAATACTTCTACCTACAAAACCATAATAAGTTTTCTTTCTTTTTTTAGTGCTATCTTCTAAATATTCTAAAGTTAAATTAGAACTATCTATAGTTATTCTTTTATATATAACCTCAAAATATAAGAAACCACTTTTTCTATATGGATTAATTAAGATATCATTTTTTACTAATTCAGTAACATTTAAATAACTTCTTATATTAGCAGTTTTCCTTTTATCATAAATACCTTTTAATGATTCACTAAATACTAAATCTTCTAAAAGTAATTGATTACCTTTAACTCTATTAGTTAAGAAGATATATAAAGATACTGCTGATATAGCTAATGCTAAAACTAATAAGAAGCCTACAGTACTATCTAATAATACTGTTAAGACAAAACATAATACTATTAATATGACGGGAACTACAAATCTTAATATAGTAAATATTATACATTTCCTTTGAATCTTTTTATACGGAGTCATGTTATATCCTTTCTACTGCTGATATTACTTTATTTAAGGCATCTTCACTAGTTATTTCTTCTTTATTTAATACATCTTTCCTAGTTTTAAATTCAACTATATTTTCATTAGCCTTTTTACCACAAGTAATAATATAAGGTATACCTATTAATTCCCAATCTTTAAACTTGAAACCTACTTTAGCATCTCTATCATCTAAAACAACTTCTACACCTTTAGATTTTAAGGTATTATACATTTTAGTAGCTAATTCTTTTTGTGCTTCATCTTTATTATTAACTATAACTATAACTGCGTGATATGGTGCTACATTTAATGGCCAAACTATGCCATATTCATCATGATGTTGTTCAATTATGCTAGCAAGAGTTCTAGATACTCCAATACCATAACAACCCATAAGCATTGGTACTTCTTTATTTAATTCATTAGTATAAGTACAGTTCATTACTTTACTATACTTATCTTGAAGTTTAAAGATTTGACCAACTTCAATACCTCTTTCACAGCTTAACTCATGACCACATTTAATACATTTATCATGAGCCTCAGCCTTACGTAAATAAGTTACTTCTCCTTTAAAATCTCTACCATAAGATACTTGTTTTAAGTGATAATTAGCTTTATTAGCTCCTACTACACAACTTTTTAAATAAGTAACTTCTTCATCTACTAAAGTTAAGATATTTAAATCAATAGGTCCACAATATCCATGAACACTACCTAAAGCAAGTATTTCATCTTCGCTTGCTAATCTTAAATCATTTTCAGTTATATTTAAGTAGTTAATTAATTTAATTTCATTAACTTCTCTATCTCCTCTAACTAAGACAGCAACAAATCTCTTATTAAAATTATCATGATAGATTATTGTTTTTACTAAAGCTTTAGTTGGTATATTTAAGAATTCTGATACTTCTTCAATAGTTCTTTTATTAGGAGTATTTACTTCTTCTACATTACCTAAACTTAAACCTTCATAAATATCAGGTTTAGATTCAGCCTTTTCAACATCAGCTGCATAACCACATTTAGGACAATATATAATATCTGATTCACCAGTTTCAGATAGAGCCATGAATTGATGACTAGCATTACCACCAATATTACCTGTATCAGCTAATACTACTTTATAATTAATATTTAATCTATCAAATATTTTTTCATAAGTATTATACATGTTATTATAACTAACATCTAAACCTGCTTCATCCTTATCAAATGAATAAGCATCTTTCATAACGAATTCTCTACTTCTCATAAGACCAAAACGAGGACGCATTTCGTCACGATACTTAGTTTGAATTTGATATAAATTA
Organism: uncultured Anaeroplasmataceae bacterium; assembly: GCA_964547945.1. Classification (GTDB taxonomy): domain Bacteria; phylum Bacillota_I; class Bacilli_A; order Acholeplasmatales; family Anaeroplasmataceae; genus CALUXS01. The sequence goes on along the minus strand of CAZJPL010000031.1, from coordinate 3,307 downwards.
ATAGGTAGGTTCTTACCTGATTTAATTAAATCTCTAACTAAAGATGTAAATATTTCTTCATGAGTAGGTCCTAAACAAAAATCTCTATCATGTCTATCTACAAAACGCATTAATTCTGGACCATATTTTTGCCATCTACCAGATTCAACCCATAATTCTTTAGGTTGAATAGCTGAACATAATATTTCTAAGGCTCCACTATTATCCATTTCTTCTCTTATTATATTTTCTATTTTATGCATTACTCTTAAACCTAAGGGTAAATAATTAAATATTCCTGATACTTCTTGTTTAATCATACCAGCACGTAATAATAAAATGTGTGAAGGTATTTTAGCTTCTTGAGGTGTATCTTTTAGAGTACTTATTAGCATCTTACTAGCTAACATAACATCAAATCCTTTCAACTCCTATAATTATATCATTTTAAAACAAAAACTCCTAGCATTTTTTATAACTAGGAATTTGATTTATATTTTAATTATTTTCTAGTTATGGGGCTTCTTTTTCTAATTTATTTAGAGTTATAATATCATAATTTTTTACCCTCATAAGATATTATTAATTTTAACCCCTTAATCTTTTCGAAAATTAAATTGTCAAATTTATGTTTTGTATTCTTAGGAATTCTTATTGTATTTGTACTATATTACATCTTTTTTAATAGACTAGATATTGGTGCTATATACTCGTATTTTTCAAGTTTCCTATAGGAACGTTTAATTTCTTTTAATTCAATATTTCTTTTGTCATCACTAATGTCTGAACGAACTAACATATTAGTATATTCGTTATTCATAACTTTTGTGTAGGTGTAATATTTTGAACTTAAAACATTAAGAACAATTAAAACTACACAAATAGGACATATAACTTTTAATATTTTATTTAAAGTGCTAGGCATTTCACCATCAACTAACTTTTCTAACTCTGGTAAAATATTTTTTATGAATTTCATTGTTTCTGTTATTGTATCACTTATATTAGTATAAAAAACTTTTACCATAACAAGCAAAAATGTAGCAACAAACACCAAAATAGTAATAAAGTTTCCAAATCTTTTAGCAGTTATATGTCTTCTCATAGAATTTCCTTTTGCTATTCTCAAGATATATACTAACAAAAAGATAGCACTAGGAATTCCAAAAAGTAAAATTAAATACCCATTGTATTCAGCATATATGTAAATTATACCGCTAACAATATAAACATTTATAATAAATATTAAAAGTTCAAAAATTCGATAACAAAATCTACTACTTTTCATAATTGACTCCTTGTCTTAATATAAAAATGTTATCTAGACCATTTATAAGAGTAATAAGTAGATGTAAGATAAGTTGCAGCAGTTGCTGAATTACTTAAGTTTGAACTTGAAAGCGATGTTTTATTCGATAAAGTCCATCCTGATGTAATTTCAAATACTACACTTTTTAATGAATCACACCAAAGAAATGCAAAAGTTTCAATGCTTGTTACACTACTTGGAATTGTGATACTAGTTATTGAAGAACTAGAAAATGCACTACTATCAATTGTTTTTACAGTATTTGGAATTGTTATACTCGTTCCTGCGTAAGTTGAAAATGCTGCAGTACCTATTTCTGTAATTTGTGGATTATCTCCCCAAACTATCTCTGTCGTACAATAAGCAAACGCATATGAGCCTATAGTTGTAACACTATTAGGGATTGTTATACTTGCCCCTATATAACCTTGAAAAGCAGATTGTTGAAATTCAGTAATTTGCGGGCTATCTCCCCATATTATTTCTGCAGAACAATAAGCAAATGCTAAACTACCGATTGTTTTTATGCTATCAGGTATGCTTATGGTTGATGCACTACAAGATGCAAAAGCTGAAGTTCCTATTTCACTTACAGGTAAACCATTGTATGTAGATGGTATAACTATATTTGTTGCATTAGTTTTACTTATTCCACTTACTATATAATAACTTCCATCAGTTGAAAGTGTATACTTAATGACATCATCAGTATCACTGCTTATAGAATCATTACTCTCACTATCACCACTAACTTCTTCACTTATTGCATTCATTAATGAAATTAATGTTGAACAACTTGTTAAAGTAAATACAAATAAGAATATTATTACTAAGCTTAATACTTTTGTTTTAATTTTCATTTTTTGGTTTATCTCCCTTTATTACAAAAAATAAATTAAATTATATAAATTTAACATTAATAAGTTTCTAACATGCTAAGTATCCATGATAGTATTGAAAGGCCAAAAACAAAACTTATTATTGTTATAATAATTACGATAAAAATAGCTATTTTACAACGTTTTCTGTTCTTAGAGTTTTTATATATGCATAGACCAATTATACCAAGTAACAATCCTAAAGGAGCACAAAAGATTGCAAATAAGATTGCTAAAATACCTAGTGCACTACCTTCTAATGAATAATCCTCATAAAATCTTCTATTATTATGTTGATATGACGCAACTGGTTGATTATTTTTATTAACTGAAGAAGGTTGTGGCTGTGAATTAGAATTAATCTTAAATGATTCATCAAGATTTTTATAGGCTTTTAATAATTCTTTAGAATGTAGATTCCTTTCTGAATATGTAAAATGAGGTGATGTATTTATTCTTTCATATTCAACAGCCATTGATTTTGTATATTGATAATAATGTTTTCCCATTCTTGAAATTATTAAAATTATCACAAATAATACTAATAAAATTATTCCTACTTCTTTATATACTTCTTGTAAAGAAACAATCATTTCTAATATAGATGATATATCACCAACTGGTAATTCATTTACTATTTCTTCAAAGTAAGGTAGAACATATGATATAGCATAAAGGCCTATACCAACAAAAAACATTATGAATCTCAAAAATACACTAAATCTTTTCAATGCAATGTGTTTTTTAATACTTGTTCTTTTAAATACATATACAAATAAAAAGATTATACATGGAATTGAACAACATACCATAGTATCACATAATACATATATGATCGTATAAATACTTTCACTTGTAATCTTATCCTCTATCCAAGATGGTATAAAATATGCTAAAGCAATTAAAATGCTTATTACTAAAATTATTAAATTTAATATTCTAGAAGCAAATCTTCCTCTAACTAATTTTCCTTGCATAAAATTTCCCTCCCATAAAATGATATATTTATGATAGCATATATACATATATATTTAAAGGGTGAATCACTTTTAAATAACCTTTTAAAGACTTTTTTCTTAAAATTTTTCCCCGTCTTTGGTATTTAACAACACAAAATTTGGTATCGAAATATTTTCAAGTT
>CAZJPL010000030.1:16645-17559 GCA_964547945.1 uncultured Anaeroplasmataceae bacterium | reverse complement strand
GAGCTAGAATTAAAAGAACACACATTAGGTGAAACTGCAAAAGTAAATGAAGTATCTGCAACTTGCACTGAAGATGGTAGTTATGATTTAGTATTCTACTGTTCTGAATGTGATGAAGAAATTTATAGAGTAACTATGACAGTTCCTGCAACAGGTCATAATTATGTAGATGGTGTATGTACTGTCTGTGGAGATGAATGTGAACATGAATATGACGAAGATGGTAATTGTACTATTTGTGGAAACAACGACGACTCTATTGATGGTGGTATAGGAAGTGATGCACCATCTGATGATGGAACTGGTGATACACAAGAACCTGATACTGAAATTGAAGACACTACTGAATCAAGTGTAAGTTATTTAACTCTTATAGTTATGGGATGTGTATCTTTATTAGTTGCAGTATTTGTATTCTTATTCCAAATATTTAAGAAAGATCCTGATGAAAAAGATGAAGATGAAAATGGAATAAATACAAATTTCCTTTTTGAATAATTTTTAGACTTTCTAATAAAATAAGCTTATTTATTAGCTTAATAAACTTCAAAATATCCTTTAAGTTATTAAATTTATAATATATGAAATAAGTAATTAAAATACCTCCTTTTATATTATCCCCGTTAATATATAAATAAAGGTAAGAAAGTTCTTATTTTATATATAAATCAATTATCTCCTTAAAAAATAAGTTAATAAATGAAGCTATTATAGTGATAATCAATTAAAGTAGTTGGTTATCACTTTTTTTATTTATTATATTAAAATTTACTCCATTTATTTAAAATAATATGAAGTAATACATATAAAAACACTGAAAATATATAGAAAATATGAAATATTACTTCCAAAAAAAAAAAAAAGAGAAAAAAAAAAATAAAAAAAAAAAATATTTTAAGAAAAAGAAAAGTTAA
>CAZJPL010000030.1:0-16635 GCA_964547945.1 uncultured Anaeroplasmataceae bacterium | reverse complement strand
AGAAGTAATACATATAAAAACACTGAAAAAAAAAAAAAAATATGGAAAATTATTACAAAAAAAAAAAAAAAAGCGGAGTAAACGCTTTACAAGTAGAAATCTTTTGAGTATAATATAGACGAAATTAAAGGGCTTTCATTTTAATGAAAAAGAAGGGTGAATAAAGTGCGTATAATAAAAGTAAAGGATTATGAAAAATTAAGTAAGAAGGCAGCTGATTTAATTGCTTCAGTTGTTTTATTAAAACCAGATGCTGTATTAGGGTTAGCTACTGGTTCAACTCCTATAGGTACTTATAAGTGTTTAGTAGAAAAGTATAAAGAGGGAAGATTAGATTTTAGTAAGGTTAAAACAGTTAATTTAGATGAATATAAAGGTTTAAGTAAGGATAATGATCAAAGTTATTATTATTTCATGCATGAACATTTATTTAATAAAGTTAATATTAATCTTAAAAATACTAATTTACCAGATGGAACTGAAATTGATAGTCTAAAGGCTTGTCAAGAATACGATAAAGTAATTGAAAGTATGAATGGTATTGATATGCAGTTACTTGGTTTAGGTCATGACGGACATATTGGTTTTAATGAGCCTAGTGATCATTTCCCTAAAACTACACATTGTGTAGATTTAACTGAAATGACTATAGAAGCTAATAAACGTTTCTTTGCTTCAGTAGATGATGTTCCTAGACAAGCTTATACTATGGGAATTGGAACTATTATGAGCTCTAAGATGGTTATAATGGTAGTTAGTGGTAAGGATAAAAGTAAGATTTTAAAGGATGCTTTTTTTGGGCCTGTTACTCCACAAATACCTGCCTCTATTTTACAATTCCATCCTAATTTTGTTTTAATAGCCGATGAAGATGCTTTAGATTTAGTAGAGTTATGATAATAAGAAGTAAAAGAGTATGGATAGGTAGTCAGTTCATACCTGTAGATATTGAAATAAAAGAAGATAAAATAGCTAATATCTATCCTTATAATACAAAGAAAGCCGATATAGATTATAGTAATTTAAGAATAGTACCAGGTTTTATAGACCTGCATACTCATGGGGCTTATGGTTTTGATACTAATGATGCTAAAGAAGATGGTCTTCTAAACTGGGTTAAAAATATAGTAGAAGAAGGTGTAACTAGTATCTTACCTACTACAGTCACTCAGATGCCTGAAGTATTAAAGAAGGCTTTAGGAAATGTAGCTAAAGTAGCTAAAAAAGATTATTTAGGTGCTGAAATATTAGGTGTTCATTTTGAAGGACCTTTCTTAGATAAAAAATATAAAGGGGCTCAACCTGAAGAAGCTATTCAAGTACCAAGTATAGAAGCTTTTAAAGAATATCAGGAAGCGGCTTCTAATTTAATAAAATATATAACTATAGCTCCTGAACATGATAAAGATTACAAGTTAATTCATTATTTATCAGAAAATAAAGTAGTTGTCTCTCTTGGCCATTCAAGTGCTAGTTTTGATGATGCTATGCTAGCTTATGCTAATGGAGCTAGGTCAATGACACATGTTTATAACGGAATGACTGGTTATCATCATCGCGAAAATGGATTAGTAGGGGCAGCTTTTAGAATAAAAGATATATATGGCGAAATTATAGCTGATGGCATGCATTCAACACTAGCCGCCTTAAATAATTTCTATAATTTAAAAGGACCAAATCGCGCTATCTTAGTATCTGATAGCTTAAGAGCTAAAGGTTTAAAAGAGGCAAAAGGTTTAACTTTAGGTGGTCATGAAATAGAAATTAAAAATAATCTAGCCTATATAAAAGGAACAAATACTATAGCTGGTTCTACCTTAAAAATGAATGAAGGATTAAGAATATTAGTAGAAGAAGCTTTAGTTCCATTTGAATACGCTATAAATTCATGTACGATAAACCCTGCTACCTGTCTAGGTGTAAATTATAGAAAAGGTTATATCAAAGTATCTTATGATGCTGATATCGTAGTTCTAGATGATAGTTATCAGGTAGTAGAAACCTACTGCAAAGGGAAAAGAGCTTTAAAGAGGTGAGATATTGAAAAAAATAACCTCTATATTAATAATACTGATTTTTATATTTAGTTTTTCTTTTAAAACTAAAGCTTTAGAAGTAAATAATACTGATATTAGTTTAGCTGTTGGTGAAACTTATCAAATTGAAATATTAGATGAATCAAATTATCAAAGTATAAGCTATAAATCTAGTTTAGATAGTGTATGCACTGTATCAAATTCCGGCTTAATTACGGCGATAAATGCTGGTAGTACAGTTATTTATATAAGAGCCGATAATGATACCCTAACTATAAATGTCAGTGTTTATATAAAAGATTATGACATATATCTTGCTGAAGATGAAATAAGTTTAAATATAGGAGAAACTTATCAAATACTAGCTTATACAGATGGTAGTTATAATTTAAGTTTTTTAAGTGAAGATGAAAGTATATGTCTTGTATCTAGTACAGGTTTAATTACTGCCTTAAGTTCAGGAAGTACTAATATCTTATTATCTTCAGGTGATATAACTAAAACTATTAAAGTTATCGTTAGTAAAGAAGTAGAAGATATTATCTTAGATACTTATAGTTATGATTTAAAAGTTGGTGATATAGCTAATATTAATATCTTATCTGATGTAGGAGAAAATAGTGTAACTTATACTTCTAATAATACTGATGTTTGTATAGTAACAAGCTCTGGTCAAATAAGAGCTATAGCTAGTGGTAGCGCAGTTGTTTTTATAAGTGTTGGAGATAAAACAGTATATATAACAGTAAGTATTAGTGAAGTAATAGAAATTACAGGTTTTAATATAACTAATAAAAATGTTGAGATTAAGGTAGGAGAAACTTACCAAATTGAATATATAGTGATTCCTAGTGATGCTGATATAACTATTACTTATAAAGATTATGATAGTAGTGTTATAAGCGTATCAAGTAGTGGCCTTATTACTGGTTTAAAAGAAGGTTCGACTACTATTACAGTTGAGGCTGGCACATTTACTCAAGAAGTAGAAGTAAGTGTATCAAGTAGTGGTTTTAATTATTACTGGTTAATAGGAATAGGTGTCGTAATACTTATTGTAGGAGCTAGTGTAGTAATTATTATCGTTTTAAAGAAACGTAAATAATTTATATTAATGAAAACGCTTTATATTTGGAGAAAATATGTTGAAATTAAAAGTAGTTAATAAAGATGGTAATGAATTATATATAGGTCAAGCTAGTGAAGAAATAACAGCTATCTATAATTTTGAATATGAAGATGGTGACTGGATAATTGTTGATTCAGATACTAAAGAAGATTTCTACGCTGTAGAGTTAGAAGAAACAATGAAAGAATCAATAATATATGTACCAGGTAATTTCTTTACTTACTATATACCTTTAAAAGATAAAAGGAGTAACTACTCACCTAAATCATTTCATGGTAATTGTCATATTATTAAGGTTAGAAAAGCTAAAAAAGAAGAGATAAATCAAAGAAGAAATTTAGCTTTTAATCCTTATGATCAGCATGAAAATGATACTTTTTTCCCTCATTCTTGGGCTAATATCGAGACTAGAGGTGAATGTGTATTTGCAAGTAGAAATGCGATAGATGGTTATTATTTTAATGATTCACATGGTAGTTTCCCATATCAAAGCTGGGGTATTAATAGAAACCCTAAAGCTGAATTTTTAATTGATTTTGGAAGGGAGGTAAAGGTAGACGAGGTTGTTTTAACATTAAGAGCTGATTTTCCACATGATAATTACTGGAAAAAAGTTACTTTAGAATTTTCTGATAAATCAGAGATTACTGCTGATTTAATAAAAACAGATCAAAGACAAAGTATTAAATTTGAAGCTAAGGTAGTTAAAACAATTAAGTTAAAGAATTTAATTAAGGCAGATGGAATAAGTGAATTCCCGGCTTTAACTCAATTTGAAGCCTGGGGTTACGAGATTATAGGAAAGGAGAGCTAAAATGGGCTCGGTTAAGCTTGAAAAAGTTACTAGGGTTGATTATTTTAAACGTCCTGATTTTAAAAAAGAAGATGTGAAAAAGACTTTAGATAAAGTGGTAGAGATAGTAGATCACATGTTAGAAAAATTTCATGATGATGTATTTCCTTCTGCCGCTAGTAAAAATTATGAATACGAGGCTGTTGGGAATTTAATTTGGAATAAAGATAATAATGCATCAATTTGGACAACTTCTTTTTGGACAGGAATATTATGGTTAGTCTATGAATATACTAAAGATGATAAGTATAAAATAGAAGCTCAAAAACATTCAGAATCTTTTAGACAAAGAATAGATAATTATTATAACAAAGATAGAGAAGAAGCAGGTTTAGACCATCATGATATAGGTTTCTTATATTCTCTTACTGTGGTAGCTGATTATAAACTAACAGGTTCTAAAAGAGCATTAGAAACAGCTATTAAAGCAGCTGAAATCTTAGATAAGAGATATATTGATACAGCTAAGATATTTCAAGCTTGGGGAGATATGAATGATGAAAATCAAAGAGGAAGAATGATTATAGATTGTAATTTAAATCTTCCATTACTCTATTTTGTAGATAAATATGTCCCTGAAAAGAAATATCATGAAAAAGCATATAACCATGTAAAACAAGCTATGAAATATATAGTAAGAGAAGATGCTTCAACATTTCATACCTATTTCATGGACATAATAACTGGTAAACCTAGGTTTGGTTCAACTCATCAAGGTTATTCAGATGATTCATGTTGGGCTCGTGGTCAAGCCTGGGGAATGATGGGTTTTCCTCTATCTTATAAATATACTAAAGATTATGAATTAATAGAGCTTGCTAAAAAATTAGCTAATTATTTTTTAAATAGACTACCTAAAGATTTTATATGTAATTGGGATTTAATTTTTCAAGAAGAAGATGGACAAAGAGACACTAGTGCGGCAGCTGTAGCTGCTATAGGTTTAAGTGAAATGCTTAAATATATACCTTTAAGTGATGAATCTCGTTTAATTTATGAAAATGCTTGTTTAAATATTACTAAATCTTTAATAGACAATTATATAGGTACTAATAAAGAAGGAATATTAAAAAGCGGAGTTTATTTTTATAAAGGTAATTTAGGCATTGATGAATATTTAATATTCGGTGATTATTTCTTTGTAGAGTTATTGATGAGGCTTTATAAAGATTGGGAATCTTATTGGTAGGAGGAAGATATGCAAGAAACAGCTTCTTTAGATATTGAAATTAAAAGACCTTCTAGATTTGCAAAATATTTTCGCGATAACTGGCAAATATTTGTTTTATTTTTACCAGCATTAATATGGATAATAATGTTTGTCTTTGTGCCATTTATCATGAATGTAATAATATCTTTTCAAGATTATATTTCAAGAAAAGGTATATTAGGTAGTGAATTTATAGGTTTTGATAATTACATTGCCTTCTTTACAGCTGATAATTTTACTACTTTATTAGCTAATACCTTATTACTTAACTTATTAGTTTTAGTAATAGGTTTCCCATGTGCAATTATTTTAGCTATTATGATTTATGAATCAAAAAGTAAGGTTGTTAAAGGTATAGCTCAAACAACAACTTTCTTGCCATTCTTTATATCAGCAGTAGTAGTTTGTAATATGGTTATTGAATTCTTAAAAGCTGATACAGGTATGATTACTAATATCTTAGTAGCTTTTGGAATGGATAGAGAAAATCTCTTAAATAACCCTAATGCATTTAGATGGATATATGCCATTATGGAATTATGGCAAACAGTTGGTTATAACTCTTTAATTTATCTAGCAGCCTTATCAGCTATAGATACTTCATTATATGAAGCATCAAGTATTGAAGGAGCTGGTAAATTTAAACAAATATGGCATGTAACTTTACCTGGTATAGCACCTACTATTATCACTACTTTAATTTTAAAAACAGGTAAGATAATGTCTTTAGGTTATGAAAAGGTATTGTTATTACAAAATCCATTTAATACAGAAGTATCAGAAATAATTAGTACTTATGTATATAACGTATCTTTAAATCCAACTTATGGACAAGCTAACTATGGTTTAGCAGCAACAATTGGTTTATTTGATGCGGTAGTAGCTATTGTTTTAGTTAGTGTTGTAAATAGTATCGCTAAAAAAGTAAGTGATACTAAGTTATGGTAGGTGTATCATGCAAACAACTCAAGCTCAAGCAATAAAACAAAATAGATTAAGAAAGAAATTAAATGTAGATAGCATATTAGGATATGTAAATAATGGTTTATTAATAGTTTTATCTTTAGTAATGGTATATCCAATATTATATATATTCCTATCATCTGTAAGTGAACCAGGTTTATTTAGAATAGCAGTAAATAATAATAAATTTATATTCTATCCTCAAGGATTTACTCTTGAATATCTAATGGTTCATTTAAAGAATGTATCTATATGGAGAGCCTATGGTAATACTATTTTATATACAGTAGTTGGTACAGCTATAAGTTTATTTATATCTGTAACCTGTGCTTATGTATTATCAAGAAAAGGCTTAAAGATTATAAAAGTATTTACAATTTTAGTCGCAATGACAATGTGGTTAAAACCAGGTATGATAGCAACCTATTTAAATATCGATAACCTAGGATTGACAGGGAGCATCTTTGGTATACTGATTCCGTTTGCTGTATCTGGTTATAACATAATCCTATTGAAAACTTATTTTGCAGCCATTCCTCAAGATATTGATGAATGTGCTCAAATAGATGGAGCTTCTCATTTTAGGATTTTATTTAATATTTATTTGCCTTCAAGTGTTCCAGGCCTTACAACTATTGGTTTATTTTACGCAATAGATAGATGGAATGGATATTTCTGGGCAGAAATAGTGTTGGAGCAGGAAAGTTTGTATCCATTACAGGTTATTGTTAAAAAAATATTAGAGCAAGCAACTAGTGAATCAACAGCTAATCCATTTGAGGGTTTAGTATCAGCATATGCTCTAATAGTAATAGCAATAGTTCCAGTTTTAATTTTATTCCCACTTATCCAAAAATACTTCAAACGTGGAGTTATGAGTGGGTCTGTTAAATAAATAATTTAAGAAAGGAAAAAAATATGAAAAAAACATTATTGGGTATAGTTTTAGGTATAGTAGCAATCTTTACTATAGGTATGACTAGTGTAAAGGCAGCAGAAAACTTTACTTTTGTTGAAGAATTTGGTACATCAACTGCTGAAGTTGGTACAGTTGATAATACGGCTGATTATAGCATCCATTCATTACCTAGTACAGTTGAAAGTAGTACTATAGTTGCAGATAGTGCTGATAATTATTATCTACAATTTGCTTTTCCAGCAAGTGCTGCTAGTAGTACAATCGCTTTTAGAAACACTTCTACAAGCACAATATATACTGGAGATACTGATGTAGTTGTAAAGTTGCGTTTTAGAACTAGTAATACACATAGATTTCAAATCCAACTTTATTCAGGATCTACTATAACTGTGTTAAACGCTACAACTTCTTTAAGTACTGAAAATCTTTCTGGTGTAGCAGTTTCTGAAGTTGGATCTGTTAGTTTTGAGTCAAACACTTGGTATGAAGTTGCATTTGTAATTATTAAAGATACTAGAATGTTATATACATATGTAAATGATGCGTTTTTATATAGTGCTTCAATTACAAACGATAGTTATGATGCAGGAAAATTAACTAATATTAACTTTGCTTTAATAGCAAGTAGTAGTAGACCAGCACAGACTTTAGATTTTGATTATATCTATGTTGGTGAATATAATGGTGGAACAGCTAGTGTTGATGATACATATACAACTTCAGTTGGTAGTACATTTACTACAGATGATTTAAATCTTGAAATTAGTGGTACTAATTCAAGTTTTGATCCTTCAATGTCAGCATATAGCGTTGTTGTTGATGAAGAATATTTATCTTATGATTCATCTAGTGATACATTTGAAGCTATAGAACAAGGTGAAACAACTATAGAATTTGATTTCGTTGATCCATTAATTGAAGATGTATCTACTACAGTTACTATAAATGAAGCATCTAGTGCTATATTAGTACAAGGTGTAGCTTTAAATTATTTCTCTAATGATACTATTGAATTAGTTGAAGGAGAAAGTTTTGATTTAAATGATTTATTCTCTGTGACAAATAGTGCGGCTACAAATAAGACTTTAAATTATACAGCTAGTAGTGATGGAGTTTATTCTTTAGATGGTACAACTATTACTGGTGTAAGTGAAGGTAGTTCAAGTATTACAGTTAAGAGTAATGATGGAAACTTTGAACAATCATATTCAGTAGTAGTAAGTGATGGTTATTTAGCTGATTTACCAGAAGTAGGTAGTGAATATAGTGAAACTGGCATTACATATACTAATGGTGCTGGTGAAAACTTTACTTCAGTTGGTTACAGTTCTAGAACTTATTCTCCTATTAGTGTAGTAAACGATAGTTCAATGGGTAAAACATTCTCTTATACTGGTGTTGGTTCAAGTAATGCTGGTGGTTCATACATTAACTGGTGGGTAGATGGAAGTAATTTAACTAGTGGAACAAGTTATAAATTAGTAGTGTTTGCTAAAGTTACTGGTGATATTTCTGGCGCTCCTAGAGTTGATTTACAAATAAATGGTTATAATTTAATATCTGAAAACGCATATAATTATGATTCAATCCTATATACTACTCAACAAAATACAGTTTCAAGTTATGAATCTTGGGTAATATATGAAACTGATGCTGTTACTTATGATGAATTAAGAAACGAAGGATTTAAGATGCAATTAGTTTCATTCAATAACTCAGAGGGTATGACTACTTTAATTGGTCATGTTAAATTAGTGGCAGTTGAAGGTGAAGCTGAATTAAAGAGTGTATCAGTAACTAGTGGAGATTTAACTCTAGCTACATCAAGTGCTACAGCTCCTACATTAACTATAAGTGATGAAAATTCAGTGAATGTTACTGTAACACCTATTCCTAGTATGGCTAGTTTAGGTGAAGTAGTTTATAGCTCAGATAATGAAGAAGTTGCTACAGTAGTAGATGGTGTAATAACTCCAGTAAGTAATGGTTCAGCTACTATTACAGTAGTTGTTAATGGTACAACTTATTACTTAAATGTTGTAGTAAATATTGCTATACCAGTAGAAAGTATAGTAGTAGAAGATACTAATTTAACTATTGATGTAAGTGATATTACATTTAATATTCCTATTACTATAAATCCTGAAGATTATACTGATACTATTAATTTCGATTTTGATGATAGCGTAATAGCTAGTGTTGGTATAGTTAGTGGTAGATTATATATAACTCCTAAAGCTGCAGGTTCAAGTTCTATAGTAATTACTGTAGATGGAAATGATGATATTAGTGTAACTATAAATGTTACTGTTACATCATCTACAACAGAAGAACCTAGTGATGATACAAGTGATGATGTTGCATGTACTGGTATAAGTGTTAATAGTACAAGTGTATCTTTAGAAGTAGGCGAAACATTTAGCATAGTAGTAACTTTAACTCCTACTGATACAACTGATACCATAACTTATTCATCTAGTAATTCAGCTATCGCTAGTGTTAGTGCTACAGGTACTATAACTGCAGTATCTGAAGGTACAGCTACTATAACTGTAACTTGTGGTGATCAAAGTGCTACTATAACTGTTACAGTATCTCAAACAGCTGAAACTACCCCAACTGATGACTCATCAAGTAATACTGGTTTAATTATAGGCTGTGTAGTTGGTGGTGTAGTAGTATTATTAGCTATAGGTGGAGTAGTATATTTTGTAGTAATAAAGAAGAAAAAATAAAAATTAAATAATAGGAGTAATCCATGAAAAAGAAAATTTTATCTCTATTATTTTTGATAGTGATAGCTTTCACTTGCGTAATCTGTGTTAATGCTAGCACAGTTTACGCAACTAGTGAAAAAAGTGAGGCCTTAAATTTAGATGAAATGTCAGGTCAAACTAATATCTCAGTTGGCGATGATTATGAATTTATATTTATGCCTTATGTCACAAGCTATGATGATTTTACTTATACTATATCTGATGAAAGTGTAGTATATGTAAATCCAAATTTAAATAAATATATTGGTTTAAAAGCTGGGACAGCTACTATAACTGTTGAGAATGCTAATTTTTATTCTGAAATAGAAATTACAGTTAAATTAGAAGATTTAAACCCAGATCCTGGTTTTGATCAAATGGCAGCTGGTACTACTTGGACTACATCTAATGAAACAAATTATGGATGGAGATTATATACAGGTGGTACGGAAGTTAAATCTGATCAAATAGTAGAAGTATATACTGAATATGATGAAGAAGGTAATCCTAATAATATGATTCATTATAATCATACTTCAGAAGCTTATTCAAACTTATATACTGATTTAACTGATTTACCTGCTGGACAATATTATGTCACAGTAGATATGAAGACTAATAACGTAACTAAGACTTATTGTTATGTACGTTTAAATCTAAATGGTAGTTATGGTTCAACTCAAACTCAAAGTATAACTGGTAGTTATGATTGGGCTACTTATACTTCAAATACCTTTAGATTAGCTGATGGTGAAGATTTAAGATTAGAATTATATTTTGCTAATAACTCTGGTGAAGTATTCTTTGATAATTTACATGTATATAGAATTATCACTTTAGATCATACAGCATTTATGGTTGGAAATAGTGTAGAAAAATTAGAAATTGGGGAAACAGCTCAAATTAATTGTGAAACAGTTCCTGCTTCTACAGTTGATTATGAATATACTTATGTTTCTTCAAATCCTGAAGTAGCTACAGTATCAAAAACTGGCCTTATTACAGCAGTTTCTACTGGTATTTCTTATATAACAGTAACTGATGTTTTAGAGGGTTTCACAAGAACTGTCATGGTATTAGTAGGTGAAGAAGGAGTACTTACTGCCACAGCTAATGCTGGTGAAACAGTAATTGTTTTAGAAGATGAACAAGCTACTATTCCTATAACTTCAGCTGATAGTAGTGATTTTATAGTAGCTACTTATACAAGTGCTAGTTATGGTGATTATTATATTAGTGGACAAAATGTAATTTATACTCCTGATGCTGATTATTATACTTTAGGTGATACAACTGATAGTTTTGATGTAGTTGTATATGACGAGGCATTAGGTGGATTTACTACAGTTACGATAAATGTTCAGATTCTACCTCAAGATGATGAGGTCAAGATAACGGATTACTGGCTGTCCGTTGAGAAAAACGGAAAATTAGAATGGACAGTAAACGGAACAGGTCAAACTTATGACCATACTTTATCTGATTATGGTTTAAAAGGTGGCGGATACTTACAAATTAGTACTTATGATGTAGAAGTATTATATCCGGCAACTACCTTAACTAATATGGGTTCAACAAGTACTGAACAAGCAGCTTATAGAGCAGCTAAAACAGCTCTATATCAAAATACAGTAAGTGCAAGCGCCCTTGATGGTAGTTATACTATTACGACCGCTAATGGTGGTACAGTTGAAATCTTATATGATGGTCTTCCTCAAGAAATCCAAGATAGATATTATTCATCTCAAAATAAATTAATATATGGTATAGTTTATGAATATACAGCCCCTACTGATTTTGTAGGTTATGATACTTTTGAGATAGTAGTAAGAAGTGGAGATATTGAGACAACCTTTACTTGTACAGTATATGTATTACCTGATACTGACGACTTTAATTTCGATAATTTAGATTATGATGGTGTGTATTTACTATCTAATGATGAATGGATAGAAGAAGTTAGAGCTGGCTATGAAGCAGGCGATGAATATATAACTACTTGGTTAGAATATTATGAAGCTCAATATGCAATATTCGTTCCTACTGGTGATCCTGCATCTGCTCGTTCTTATCTAGAACAATTAGCTATTTTATATCAAGTTACCCAAAATTATACTTACTTTGAGATGTGTTGGGAACAGATGGAAATGATTGTTAAAGATGAGGAATATAGTGGAGACGGAACGGCTAGACTAAGTTGGGGTGAAGACTCAAACGGCTTCTTAGATGCCGCGATGGTAACTTATAGTGTGGCTTTTGCCTACAACTATATTAAAGATGAATTAACTGAAGCTCAAAAACAAATAGTTCTAAAAGCTTTATATGAAGAAGGTTTCTATTACTTTGAAAACTTAAATAACGTTAATGTATTACTTCATGGTAATAATCATAACTTATTAATATGTGGTAATTTAGCTGTAGCGGCTTTCTCAGTTATGAGCTATGACGGAACTATTTCTGGTACTATTAATGGTGTTGAATACACTGTTGATATTAGAGAAATGGCAGCAAGCACTGTTATTACAGCTTTCAGATACCTTCAAATAGGTTTAGTACATTATTCATCTTCAGGTGGTTTCCCTGAAGGACCATCTTACTCAATTTATGCACATCGTAATATGGTTAACTTATTATCAACTATGTATAACTTATATGGTATGGATGATGATGGTTATATTAATTCCTTTGGTATAGGTACTATAGATGGTATTGTTAATTATATTAACTATCCTCTATATACATCTACTCCAAATTATGAAACTTTCTATTATACAGAAAGTACATATTCTAATAATCAACCAGCCCTATTGTGGTATACAAGAATTAGTGAAGATAATATTAATGCGGCAATCTTGCCTTATCTAGCTCATCAAAATGAACAATATAATATTCAAAATCTATTATGGTATCAACCAGGTTTATTTGATAAGATAGATCTTCATGAAATAGAAGAAACTGACTACTTATTAGAAGACCATGAAATTGCGACATTCAGAAGTGAATTTGGCGATGAGATGGGTCTATTTGTAGGATTAAAAGGTGTAGATGATAATACTAATAACTTCTCACATAAGAACCTAGATAGTGGAACCTTTGAGATTTATGCCTTAGGCGAAAGATTTATAGGTAATTATACTGATGAAGATTATAGTACTTCAGTACCTGATGGTTTCTGGGATTATGATTATCAAAGATGGACTTATTATAAGAAAAATGCTCAAGGATCAAATACTTTAGTAATAAATCCTGATCAAAATCCGGTATTAACTCAAGATCCTTATGAATCGGCTCCGATAACGAGATTTGAATCTAATGATAATAGTGGTATAGCTGTAGTAGATTTATCTAGAGTATATAAATCAGAAGCTATATCAGTCCAAAGAGGATTAAGAGTATTTAATAACAAGAATTATGTCATGATTCAAGATGAGTTTAAATTAAGAGAACCATCTACCTTGTATTGGAGTGCTCATACAGAAGCTAGAGTAGACTTATTAAGTGATAAACTAGCTCGTTTAACTCTAAATAATAAAGTATTATATGCTTTAATAGTTAGTGAAGCAGGTACTTTCTATACTATGAGTGGCAATGACGCGTTACCTGGTACTATAGGTAATTTTGGTAATTATGATAATGATGGTATAACTAAACTTGTTATAGAATTAAATGAAGTTGTTGAAGATACCTTATGTGTAGTATTTATTCCTTCTTTAGAAGAAATAGTAGAATTTGATGATTATGAAGTTATTCCTATTGACGAATGGACTCTAGATTCAGATGAAGCTCTTCCTGATATTATTGCTGAAGATATTACTTTTGATTTAGATTTCACTTCAGATTTAGGTGAAGGATATACTTATAAATTCTATTCATATCAATATACTTATTTAGTTCAATTAGGTAAAGGTGCTACTGAAGTTCCTGATTTTATCGTAACTTATGATGAAACTAAATATGATTTAACTATATCCAAGTCGAATCTTTTAAATAATATAAGTACGGTAACGCTGACGGATAAAGAGACTGGCGAAAGTAGGACTTACAAGTTTAAGTTTGTGGCAGATGTTATGAACTCGACGACTCAGTACTCGAGTTATGAAGTAGTAGAAGTCTCCTCAGTATCTGGTCATGATGACGCTAATCTACTTATAGATGGAAGTAATAGTACTGGTATTAGTGAGACAACAAGACAAGAAATCATCTTCAAATTTGATGGTGAAGTAGATATTACTGATGTTTTAATCAGATTTAATGGAGGGGTAATTAACACTTATTATTTTGATATCTGGTATTCATTAGATGGAGAAAATTGGAGTAGTTGTTATTTTGCCGGTCAAAATTCTAATAATATAGGTGATGAAGTACATGCTTTAGGCCACTTATCAGCCGAGTATATTAAGATAGTTTTCTATGGCAATGATAATGACGACTCAATAAATGTAACAGAAGTACGTTTCTTCAATAATGGTACAGTTCCTACATCATCAATTACAAGTACAACTTCAAACAACACTTGGATTTGGATAGTTGTTGGAGTAGTTGGATTACTAGTTATTGGTGGCGTAGTTACTACAATTATTGTATTAAAAAGGAGAAGTAAGAAAGATGAATAAAAAAATAGCTATGGGTATAGGCGTAGGCTTATGCGCCTTAACCCTAGCTGCTTGTGGTGGTGGTTCTACTGGAGAATATACTATCTTCTTATATCAAGAAGGTGTAGTTTATGATTCTAGTATGCCAGTATTTGAAGCAGCTAATGAATATGCAAATATTACTTTATCTGGTATCTTACAAAAAAGTGATACTAGCTATGACACTATTTATCAATTAAGAGGTAAAACAGCTAGTTTAGTAACTTATGACCAAGATACTATTGAAGCTACAGCTTTAAGAGAAGGACAATTTGCGGATTTAACTGATTTAATAGAAGATTATGCTCCTAATTTAAAAGCATATTTTGATGCAAACCCAGAACAAAAAGCTTGGGCAACTGCTTCAGATGGAGCAATCTATGGTATTCCTTTTTATACTGATGGTTCAACTGCTAAAGGTTGGTTCTTAAGACTTGATTGGATTAAGACTTTAGAAGCTAATAATTTATTACCTGAAGGTGTAACTTCAAGTGAAGAAAGCTTAAATAATTTAACAGTAGATCAGTATGAAGAAATTTTAAGAGCATTTAAGAATAATGCTAGTCTACTTGGTGCTAGCACAATCTACCCTTATTTTGATCGCGATAGTGATTATGCAATAAGTGAACTTGCATCTCTTTGGGGTGGTACAGCTGATTATTATGTAGATGATTCAGGCACAGTTAGATATGGTTTAATAGAAGATGAATTTAGAGAAGCTCTAAATCATATAATTGAATGGTATAGTGATGGCCTAATAGATCCAGAAATCATTATTGATAGTACTGAAGATAAGAGAGTAACTTATTTTGCTCAAAATTCAGGTGGTTCAACTCATGACTGGATAGGAACAACCTATACTTTTAATAGTGATGTATACGCAAGTAACCTAGTAGATGATTTTGAAGTTATTTGTATTCTTCCTCCAATTAGAGAAGACGGAACTAGAGTAGAACCTACTATGCGTAAGTTGATCGGTAATGTTACAGCTATAAATGCAGATCTAGATTTAGAAGATCAAATCAAATTAATTACATGGATTGATTTCTTCTTTAGTGAAGAAGGTCAAATGTTATCTAATTTCGGTGTTGAAGGTGTAGATTATACAGTTGATTCAAATGGTAATTTTGAAGCTTATACTGACACAATAATTAATGATAATAATACACCTCTAGCTAACCTATATTCAGTAGGAGCTCAACTTCAATCTCCAGGCATTCAAAATTTTGAATATGAAGAAGCTTGGTTAAGTGAAGATGCAGCTAGTGCTATGGAAGCTTATACACCTTATTTAAATACAGGATATAATTCATTAATTTATCCTAATATTAAATTAGATAGCTCAACCTATAATTCAGTAAATAGTTGTAGAAGTGCTATCCAAACCTTATATGTAACCTATATCGCTAAATGGTTAAGCACAGGTAGTAGTATAAGTGATGCCGAGTGGCAAGCTTGGGTAGAAGCTGTAAATAGAGCCGGTGCCCAAACTGTAATCACAGCTATTCAGGCCGCTTACGACGCTAAAACATCTTAAAAAAGATTGGTGGTGAACCTAAATGGAATATAAGTCTAAAGATAAAGCTAAATATCTTTGTTTAGTTAAATTACTAAAAGATAAAGATATCTTTAATCTAAAATATCTAATAGATGATAAAGAATATTATATTACCTTATCTAATAAAGCTACTTATATAATCTATTTAGGTTCTTTTACCACTTTTAATATAACTGATTTAAGGGATGTTAAAATAAAAATAGTTAAAGAAGATAATAAAGATATCTTAAATAAATATAAGTTAATAAAACCAAGCACTGATATCTTATATCCTAATAAAACAGATAAGATATATAAGGATATAAAGGAAATAAATGGTAAAAATGCTTATTTAGTAATAAAAAGATTACATACTCTAAGTAATTATTATTTAGAAACAAAAAAGATAAATATCTTAAATTCTATTATTAATTCTTTAGATACTTATAGTAAGACTTATTATAGTGGTCTATATAATTATTCAGGTAATTGGTGGGAATATGAAATAGGTATACCTAAGATGATTTTAGAAATATTTGTTTTATTAAAAATATATTTACCTAAGAATCTTAGATATAAATATATCAATATAATTAATTTT
>CAZJPL010000029.1:0-18026 GCA_964547945.1 uncultured Anaeroplasmataceae bacterium | reverse complement strand
ATAAGCTTATTTAACATGTTAAGTCTATCGTTACCTAATCTAAAATCAGGTATGCCGTAATATAAGACACCACCAATGTGTGATTCTCTTTCATAAATATGTGATTTAATACCATGTTTTGCAAGTTCTACTGCGGCATATATTCCAGAAGGACCTGCCCCTATTATAGCTACTTTTTTATCAGTATATACTATATCTTTTTTAATATTAAGAGTACTAGTTATATATGCTTCTATACCACCAATATCTACTGGCTCTTTTTTCGCTTTATTTAAAATACAATGTCCTACACAGTTTTTTTCATGAGGACATACTATACTACAAATAAAAGCTAAATTAGAATTATCATATACTATATTTTTAGCTAAATCTAAATCATTATCTTTTAAAGCCTTTATAAAATCTCTTATATGATTATGTATAGGACAACCTGTCTCACAACTAGGTTTCTTACAAGATAGACATCTATTAGTGGCATCTTTTATAGTAATATTATTATACACCTTCTATTGCCTTCCTTCTTAAATGTAGGTCAGTTAATACTATTTGGCATACTGATTCTAATACTACACCCATTCTAAGTATAATAGCTGTATCATGTCTTCCACCAATTACTAATTCAGATACCTTATCTTCTTTAAAGTTATAAGTTAATTGAGCTTTATTAATTGATGGGGTAGGTTTAATAGCTACATTAATAACTATATCATTACCATTAGATATACCACCATTTATACCACCATTATTATTTGTCTTAGTTGCGCCAAATTTATCAATTATTAAATCGTTGAATTCACTACCAAATAAAGTGGTTCCCATAAAGCCCGAACCAAAAGATACACCTTTTACAGCTCCTATACTAAAGAGTGCGTGACTAAGTAAGCTTTCCAAAGAATCAAAGTAAGGTTCACCATATCCTATACCTAAATCTTTAATAGTAATTTTTATAATACCGCCTATACTATCTTCACTATCTTTAGCTTTATTTAGAATATCTTGAAACTCTTCTTTATTAGTAGAATTACCTAAACTAACTATATCTGTACTTATATTAACATCAAATAGTTTTTTAGCTACAACCCCGGCAGCTACTATCCCAGATGTTAATCTACCACTAAAGGCTCCACCACCTCTAGGATCTTGGTAACCTTTATATTTAACATTCGCGACAAAATCAGCATGACTTGGTCTAGGATGATTTATTAGTTTTTCATAATCACTAGATCTAACATTATTATTCTCAAAAGCTAATACTAAACTATTACCATTAGTATATCCCTCATATACTCCGCTTAATAATATAACTTCATCGCTTTCTTTTCTTGGGGTGCCATATAAACCTGGTCTTCTTCTTCCTAGAGCTTCTTTAAAATCACTAGGATCTAATTTAAGCCCAGCTTTAACCCCGTCTATTACTACCCCGCAGTATCTTTCATGACTTGCTCCAAAGATACTGACTTTAAATATTTGTCCAAAACTATTCAAATAGTTCACCTACTTCTTCAACTAAGTTATCTACTTTAATATCTAACCATATCTCATCAGCTTTTAAAGCTTGTAAGATTAACATTATAAGACCATTATTATTTGAATTTTTAACTTTTAAAAATTCTGTTTGTTTAGGATTATAAATTAAATCAACCATATCTTTACTCTTTAAAATAATATCTTTAGATACTGGTATATCTAATATATTAGGATACATTCCTACAGGTGTAGCATTAACTAAAATATCTATATCTTTATTAAATAAATCATCATAACCTATTATATCATCTTTCCTATTAGATCTAGATACCATGTATACTTCTTTAGCCTTATTAGATAAGGCGTTTAAACAAGTCTTAGCTGCGCCTCCACTACCTAAGATATAACAAGATTTATTAAGATAGTTAATATCATAATAATCTAACATACCTAAAAAACCATCATAATCTGTATTATAACCATATAATTTATTATCTACTATCTTTATAGTATTAACATTTTTTAATATCTTAGCTTTATCATCTAAAATATCTACATATTTTAATATTTCTTCTTTATAAGGTATAGTTATATTAAAACCAGATAAATTAGCTTTTGCGTATTTAATAAACTCATCTAGGTTATCAGTTTCTATTAAATTATAACTAGCATCTATACCTAATTTCTTAAAGATATAATTATGAATTATAGCAGAATAAGAATGAGATAATTTCTTACCTATTAATGCATATTTATTCATTTAATAAATCCTTTTGATAATCTTTAGATACTTTAAGTAAAGAATCTAATACTTCTAAATAATATTTTTCTAATTCTTTATTATTTAATAAATTAATATTTTTATTTTTAACTATATCTTCTCTTTTAGTATCTAAGATTTCTAGATTATTTTCTTTTTTATATAATAATACTTCTTTTACAGCCTTCATTCTTTTTTTGAAGGCTTCTATTATTAATAGGTCAGCTTCATTAATCTCTTCTCTAGCTTTATCTAGTTTATTCATAATCTCCACCTATTTCTTTATAAATAGTAAAGAAGTTAGGAAATGATTTATTAACAGGAGTAATATCATCTATATATACTTCTTTAGTTAAGAAGGCCATAATCGCACTAGCCATAACTATTCTATGATCATTATAAGCTTTTACTTCAGGTACCTTATATTCACTTGGTCCTTTTATAACAAGTTTATTATTATCTATAGCTTTAGCATCTACTCCTGAATTAAGAAGTAATTCTAAGGTAGATTCTAATCTATTAGATTCTTTATAAGCTAATCTTTCTAAATCAACAAGTTCAGTTACTCCTTCAACTTTAGAGGCAAAAACCCCTAAAATAGGCGCTAAATCAGGATTTTGAGCTAAAGAGATAACTGTAGGTTTTAAATCTCTTTTAATAGCTTTAAAATTTTCATCAAAAGTAACACCAGCATTATTTAAAATATCTAATATTTTCTCATCACCTTGCATATTAGATCTTTTTAAACCTGATAAACTAAGTTCAGCACCTAAGGCGTTTGCTACTAAAAAGAAGGCAGCTTGAGAATAATCTCCTTCTACTTCATATTCAGTTAATTTAACTTCTTGATTACCCTTAATTATATATTCCTGATCATTTTCAATTATATCAATACCAAATTCTTTAGCAATTTTAACAGTCATATCTACATAAGGTTTAGATTCTAATTTACCTTCTACTATTACCTTACTATCACCATCTAAGAAAGGCAAAACTAAAAGTAAACCACTTATAAACTGACTAGATACCTTAGCTGTTAATTTATAAGTACCACTTTTGATACCACCTTTAATCTTTAAAGGTAGTTCTCCATTATATTTATATTTAACATCATTTTGTTTAAACATTGGAAAATAATCATCTACTGGTCTTACCTTTAGTCTATTTTTACCATCAATACTTATCTCTTCAGATTGAAGTAAAGCATAAGGAATCATGAAACGTAGTGTTGTCCCACTTTCCCCGCAATTAAGATTTGTTACTTTTTTTACTTTACTTGGTCTAACTAGTACTGAATCTTCATATTTATCTATTTCTATTCCTAAAGATTCTAAACATGAAATAGTAGCTAAAATATCATTTGAATAATTAACATTTTTAATCAACACTTCATGTTTAGCTAGACTTGCTAATACTAAAGCTCTATGAGCTAATGATTTAGAAGGTGGAATTTTAACTACTCCTTCTAATTTATTTCCTATTAATTTTATCATATAATTCTCCTTTGCTTACCTTATATAAATAAGGTTTAAAATCTTTAACAAATACTAAATTTAAATTACCATTAAAATTCTTTTTATCAGTAAATATTTCTTCTATATAATCCTTATAATCATAATGATTTAAACTAATATTATATTTATCTAGTAAGTTATAAAAATATTCTTTTTCTTTAGATATATTAATACCTAAATCACTTTCTAAACTAAATATCATATCTATTCCTTCTAAGACTGCTTTACCATGTAATAGATTATGTTTTAACTCTATTACATGACCAAAAGTATGACCTAGATTTAAACACATTCTTAAACCTATATCTTTAAAATCAGCTTCTACATAATACTTTTTAATTAAAATACATTTTTTTATTATCTCTAATAAATTATCTGTATTAAGTAAATCAAAACTATCATCTAAAAAAACATATTTAATTACTTCTCCTAGACCTGAAATATATTCTTCTTTAGCTAAGGTATTTAAAAAATAAGGATTTATATAAATGCCTTTAGGTTCATAAAAAGAACCTAGTATATTTTTTCTTTTGTAATAATCTATACCGCATTTACCACCTATTGTGGCATCTACCATAGCAAGCAAAGTAGTAGGTATTAAAATATGTTTAATTCCTCTAAATAATATGGATGCTGCAAAACCACAAATATCTGAACATACCCCGCCACCTATAGCTATTAAATAATCTCCTCTAGTAATATTATTTTTTAATAGTTCATCTATTATATAAGTTAGAGTATTTATATTTTTATATTCTTCTCCACTAGGTATAGTAATAATTATAGGATCTTTAAAATAATTACTTATTAAATCCTTATATAAATTATATACTTGACTATCTACTACTAGATAATATTTATTTAATTTAAATTCTTCTAAAAAATTATTTAAGGTATTAATATCATTTTCAAAATAGATTAATGAATTGCCTATTTGCATAAAGTATCTCCTTTTTCTTTACCCTAAATTATACTATATATTTAAATAAATATAAATTAAAAAAGCTAAGAGATTTTACTCCTAGCTTAACCTTTTAAAATATAACCTAAACTAATAGCTCCAGGACCTGCATGAGCTCCTACTACTGGAGTTAAAGGATAAACAGCTATATCACCATATTCAGGATGAACTGTTAATACTTTTATTTTAAGATCTTCTATTATCTCAGGTTTCGCATTAGCGTGTATTATACAAGGTATAACATCTTTACCTTCTACTTCATCTAAAAATAAATCTAACATAGCTTCTCTAGCTCTTTCAGATGTTCTAATCTTTTTAAGAGTCTCTACAGCTCCTGTTTTATCTAGATGTAGTAAAGGTTTAATCTTTAATATTTCAGCAGCCTTACCAGCAAATTTAGATAAACGCCCATTTTTAACTAAATATTCTAAAGTTTCTACCGCAAATATTATATGATTATTATCTCTAATAAAATCTAGGCGAGCTAATACTTCTTCTAAAGATGCACCCTCTTTAAACATTTTAGAAGCTGTAAGAGCCATTAAAGCTTGAGGATAGGCAATAGTTCTTGAATCATAAACTACTATATCTAAGCCTTCATATGATTGAGCTACTGTTCTAACTGTTTTAGCTAAACCAGATAATTGTTCTGATATTAAAATACATAATACTCTTTCATATCCCATAGATTTCATTTCATCAAATATTTCTTCCATCTTACCTGGAGAAACAAAGGCAGTTCTAGGGAAACTTGATTTATCAGTTTCTAAACGATGATAAAAATCATCAGCTTTAATTTCTGTATAATCATCATATTGTTCATCATTATTAAATATAATAACTGATCTAAAGATAGGAATATATTCTTCATGAGGAATATAATCAATTGCTGCGTTTGAACATACAATTACACCTGTTTTCACTTAACTTATCTCCTTAATCATTTTTTTTGATTATAGCATATTAAAATAAGTCGTGCAATTTTGGTTTATTTAGTAAAGTTTACTCATAATTTTTAAATTGTGAGTCATACATATCTTTATAGATAGCACAAGTATCATATAAATACTTATGACTACCTTGACCAACTATCACACCATTATCTAATACTACTATTTCATCACAATCCTTAACAGTAGATAATCTGTGGGCAATTATAAAGGTTGTCCTATTTTTACAAACAACATCCATGGCATGTTTAATCTTAGTTTCAGTATCAGTATCGATATTAGCAGTAGCCTCGTCTAATACTAATATTTTAGGATTACGTAATAAGATTCTAGCGAAACTTATTAATTGTTTTTCACCTAAAGATAAGTTTTCTCCTCTAAAACTAATAGGTGAATATATACCATCAGTAGACTTATCTAATAAATCTTTTCCACCAACTTCAATTAAAACACGTTCAATTTCTTCATCAGTATAAATATCTCTTTCCATAGTTAAATTAGATTTAATAGTACCAGCAAATAAAGCTGGAGTTTGTAAAACAATACCTAGATTTTGTCTATAACTTTGTTTATTATAAGTTTTAATATCTACGCCGTCTACTAATAAATTACCACTATCATAATCATTATAAGCTAAAAGTAAATTCATCATACTTGATTTACCACTACCAGTATGACCAACTATACCTATATTTTTCCCAGCTTCTACTTTTAAATTGATACCTTTAAGTACTGGTTTTCCTTCAACATAGGCAAACCATACATCTTTAAATTCTACATCACCTGATATATCAGTAGGAGCCATCTCACCACTTAATACTCTTGTATCATTAGCTTCTTCCATAAATAGATAAACTCTATTAGCCCCAACCATACTATCTTCTAATTCATTTAAGTTATTAAATATCGCATTAACTGGGTTAATCATCTTAGTTAAGTAATCAGTAAATGTAGTAATTAAACCAACTGTGACAACTGTAGAACCTAATTCTAAATATCTAAAACCAAAATAAGTTAAAATAGCTACTTCAGCCAATCTTTTAATTAACATCAATAATTCCCAACCAAAATAAGCAGCCACAGTATTAGCTTTCTTATCGTTATAATTATATCTATTAACTAAAGCTTTATAATCATCTAACATTGCATCTTCTTGATTAAAATCTTGAATAACTAAGGCTCCACTTATTAATTCGTTTAATTTACCAGTTATTCTAGAACCTGTTTCTCTTAAATCTTGATAATAACCATGAACTCTCTTACGATATACAGTTACCCATATTAATAAAATAGGTACTAATACTAATAAAATTAAACCTAAAGAAGGCATTAACCAAACTATACTAAAATATACTACTATTATATTTACTAAGGCCTGAGTAATAGAAAACATTGTTTCAAAAAATACTCTAACGCCATTAGTATCACTTGTAATCTTAGATACTATTTTACCATCTGGTTCTAATGAATAATAATCAACAGGTAAATAATCTATTTTTCTAATAGCGTCATTTCTTAGATTCTTTTCAATATTCATACCTGTTAAAGACATGAAATATTGCATAAAATATCTCGCAACTACCATTACTACTGTTAATACACCATATAATATTAATAAATTTTTAATAGAGGCAAATTTCTCAGATACTGTTAAAGCATCTGAATAAATATAATCATCAATAATACTCTTAGTAATGCGAGGAGTATAAGATTGTAAGGCAGCTATAACAAAGATTAATAAGAAGGCTATTAAGAAAGTTTTCCATTCGCTTTTAATGTAAGGAATAGTTCTTTTTAAAAGTTCACTTTTACCATAAGTTAATTCTCTTTTAGCCATATTATTCCTCCTCCATTTGTTGAGAAAGATATTGATTATAATACCATCCCTTAAGATTCATTAATTCTTCATGAGTTCCTTCTTCAACAATAACTCCATCATCTAATACAATTATATGATCAGCTGCCATAACCGCACTTAATCTATGAGCGACTATTATATTAGTCTTATTCTTACGATATTTCCTTAAAGAATTAATAATATTAGATTCAGTAGATCCATCTACAGCAGATAAACTATCATCTAAGATTAAAATATCTGAATTTTTTAAGAAAGCACGAGCTATAGCAAGTCTTTGTTTCTGTCCACCTGATAAAGTAACGCCGTATTCACCTACTATAGTATCAAGTCCGTAAGGTAAAGCAGATATATCTTTAGCGAAATCCGCTAATTCAATTGCGTGCATAATCTCTTCTTCCCCAACATTATCATTCTTACCTAAAGCTACATTTTGATAAACTGATCTACTAAATAAGACATGTTCTTGAGGAACGTATGATACCATACTTCTTATACTTTCTTGATTAAAATCTTCAATAAACTCACCATTTACAAATAATTCCCCTTTACATATAGGTAGTTGTCTTACAAGTTGTCTAACTAAAGTAGATTTACCACTACCTGTTCTACCTACTATGCCTAAGGTTTCACCCTTTTTAATTGTCAAATTAATATTTTTTAATACATAGAAATTATCATTTTCATATTTAAAACTAAAGTTTCTAAATTCAACTAAATCAATATGAGATATATCACTTGCGTCTTCACTATCTATAACTTGAGATTTAGCTTCATATACTTCATTTAATCTATCAGCTGATATTAAACTTTGATAGAAGTTATTAAGTAAGTTACCTATATTAGTTAAAGGTGAGGCAAACATACTTAAATAAAGCGTAAATTGAACAAAATCAGCTATATCAAAGCCTTTACTTAAAATATAATAACTACCTATACCATAAGCTATAATAGTAGATACTGCAGTAACACTATTAAAGATAGGTTGGAATACTACATTTAATTTTAAAATACGTCTTTCTATTTTATATACATTATCTGAATAAACTAAATTCTTCTTGTAATTTTCTTCTTCTTTAGAAAAAGCTCTAATAGTTCTAACATTAGTAATACTTTCTAAGACTACATTACCCATTTTAGAAGCTTCTTCTCTAACTTCTTTCCAATTTCTTTTTACCTTTTTCTTTAAATAAAAATTACTAAAGAAAATAATAGGTAAAGGAATAACACTAAAAAGTGTTAAAGTAGGAGAAATAGTCATCATAGCTATAAAGATTACTAATATAGTAATAAATTCAAGAAAGATATTTAATATTCTATTAGAACCACTAAAATTAACCGATTTAACATCACCAAGCGCTCTAGTAAGTAAGTCACCTGCCTGAAAATGTTCAAAAAATGAAGCATCTTGAACTAAGATATTTTCCATATATCTAACCTGTAAGGCATAATATAATCTAACCTTTAATCTATTTTGTAAGACTCTTTTAGTAGTAGATATAATATAAATACTAAACATTATTAAAAGATAAGCTAGTAATATATCTTTAATAACAATACTTTGCGTTAATGTACCTTTACTAATATGATCTGTCAAATTAGATGTTATTGTTGCAGGTAAAAGATTAACTAAACTTATACATACACCAATAATTATTATAGCTACATAGAAATACCAATTCTTTTTAATAAACCAAGCCATACTCTTTATAAAACTAAACACTCTATCACTCCTAGCAAATTATTTATTAATTATACTACTTTTTTGTATTATTAAAAGGAAATATTTACACAAAAGCCAAGATAACAAAAAACTATATAAACCAAATTTATTAATAAAATTCAATTTATATAGTAAATAAAGCTTATTATACTTCTATCTTTTTATAAAGTTTAAAAGCTATTTTATTATATAAAATATAAGCTGTTATAGCTAATATTATAGAAATAACTAATATAGTTACACTATAACTAATAACTGTATAACTATCTAAAATAATAGCTAAAACAAATATAATAATACCTAAAACAATACCTATTATAGTTGTTAAAATACTAGATATAGAATTCTTAATTTGATTATAATTTGACCAAATAAGTTTAGGAAATCTTAAATTAAAGATTAAGCCTATTATCCCAATAAAATAAATATAAAGCTGTGGAGCTATTATAACAGTTATTGAAGTAATAATATCTATATAATTTAATGTAGCTAATACTATAGATACTATTAAAGTTATAATACCTGTAAAAAACTGATTTACTATTAATTTAGACCTTAAATAAACCTTATCACTAATAGGTAAAGTCTTTACTATCCAAAAATTCTTACCTTCTAAATTTATCGCAAATGAACTATAACAACTAATACCTAAAACACAAAACATTATTAAAGTTGTCATAATAACCATTGTATAATTAAACTCAGTACCTTCAACTAGACCTGAAAGAGTTATGTGATAACCAAAATAAATAATAGCTACTATTATACCTGGTATTAAAACAGCTACGAAAAACATAGTATTTCCTACTACTTCTTTTAAGTTGTTTTTAATAAGACTTAAATTTATATTAGATTTCTTTATTTGTTCCTTATTATATTTAGGTTTATTTCCTATATAATCCATTGCTTGATAAATCTTATCATAAAATACTGAATATAAGAATACTACTATTATAGTAGTTAAAATAGCTATTCCTAAATATAAAAAGAAATAAGATAATTCTCCTAAAATAAATCCTTTATAAACTAAATTTAAAGGGAATATATTAGTATAACTAGAAAGCATGTCAGTATAGTCTATTATTTCACCTGATGTTTCCATTTCAGATGTTATAAAAGATAATAAACATATAGAAACTACAAATAAAATATATAAAGCTACTCCTATATATCTAAGCCAAGGTAATCTTAAAGTAAGCATTTGAAGTAAAAAACCTACTATAAATGCGAACAATAAAGCTATCATCGGAGTAGTTATTGAAAGCATTATCCCAAAGAAAATAAAACTAGGATTATCTATGCTATATAAGAATATACAAGGTAAATATACTACTACCCCAAATATTAATTCTTCTAAATAAGCTAATATTAATTTAGATGATATAATAGTAGATTTCTTTAAAGGTAAAGGATTTAATATTACCTTATCTTTTACTGAGAATAATATAGCTTTAACTCTATATATACTAGTAAAAAAGATAATTGATAATAAAGTTATAGATAAAAATAAAGGATAAAAATAACTTGAATAACCAAAAGCTGATATAACGATAAAATTTAAAAATGCTGATATTAAGACTAATAGTAATAAGGTAGATAAGACTATAGATAAAATTGAAGAAGCCTTTTTACTAGTAGTTTTACTTAAGGTATCTTCTATTCCTATTTTAATTAAGGATACTAAACTATTCATGGTTAGTTATCTCCAAGAAGAAGTCTTCTAATGATTTATCTTTACTCATGTCACTAAAGCTTCCATCATAAATAATTTTACCATTATTAATTATCCCGATATGATCACATAATTTTTCTACTACTTCTAAGACATGACTAGAGAAAAAGATTATATTACCACTAGATATAAAATCTTGCATAATAAGTTTTAAATCATAGCTACTCTTAGGATCTAAACCTACAAAAGGTTCATCCATGATAAGTAATTTAGGTTCATGAATTAGACCAGCTATAATAGCTAATTTTTGTTTCATACCATGAGAAAAAGATTTAATAGGCATATTTAGGCTATCTTTAATATCAAATAAAGTAGCATATTTTTCTATTAATTCTATTCTTTTATCTTGAGCTATATTAAAGACATCAGCTATAAAATTTAAATAATTAATAGCTCTTACATTTTCATATAAATCAGGATTATCTGGTATATAAGCTATTTTAGATTTATAAGCTAATTCATTATCTTTAATAGTTAAGTCATCTAATTTAATAGAACCATTATCAAAATTATGAAGTCCAACAATAGACTTAATTAATGTTGATTTACCAGCTCCATTAGGACCTATAAAACCATAAATCTCTCCATCTTCTACTTTTAATGATATGTTATCATTAGCTAATGCGCCATTTTTATATTTTTTGGTAACATTATCAATTATTAACATAAACTATTATCCTCCTAACAAACAGAAACTAAATACATTATATAAAAAAAGAGATGTATAAGCAATAATCTTACACATCTCTAGCTAGTTTAGTTAAAGCCTTAATATCTAAACGTTCTAATATCCATTCATTATGAGCTTTAGCTCCTAATTTTTGATAAAAATTTTGAGCGTTCTTATTCCAATCTAGACAAACAAAATCCATTCTTTCGCAATTATATTCTAAAGCTTTTTTAGCTAAATATTTAAATGAATATGTGCCATATCCCTTATGTCTATATATTTCTCTAATATAAATATCTTCTAAATATAGGCTAGGTGAACCAGTAAAGCTTGAATAAGTAAAATAATACATAAGATAACCTACTAAATTATTATTTTCTCTTAATAAAGCTACTTTAACTAATTTATCTTCAAATATATATTTAATTAATTTATCTTTAGATAAAGTTAATTCTTTATCTAATTTTTCAAAACTAGCCATTTCTAATATTAAATCATATAAAATACTAATTTCTTCTTCTTTAATATCTACTATATTTAACATACAACCTCCATAAACACAAAAGAGGCTTTAAGCCTCCTTATTCTTACTTATATTTTTTACGAGCTTCTTGACGTTTTTGTTTACGTACATCGCTTGGTTTTAGATAATATTGACGTTTCTTCGCCTCTTGTAAGTTACCTGATCTAGAAACATCGCGTTTAAAACGACGTAGGGCATCTTCAATACTCTCTTTTTCATGAACAACAGTCTTTGGCATACTAAGCCTCCTTCCAAGGACGAATTCCGATTTATATTATACATAAATAAAATTATTTTGTAAATAGTGATTTTTAAAAGTTTATCTATGAATAAGGCCATAAAAGAACTTATAAAACACTAAAATCAATACCTAGAAATGTATTTTTTTATCTAAACTATTTAAGAATATCATATTTTTAAATTTCTACAATAACGAAATCAAAACATAATTAATAGTACTTTATTTATTTTTTAAGATTATTATAAAGCTTATGATTCTAGTATGATTTTCAAATTTTCCTTTCACAAATTTAATTCTGAAACTCTTCCGAAACTCTCCGAAATAGTGAAATAATGAATTTCAGCTAATTATACTATAAACTAACGCCGTGGACTACTAATTTTTAACTTTTTTAGTCTACAATCAAATTTTTAGAAAGGAGGCTTTTGAATGCCTAAAAAATCTAAAAATAGATTTGATGACGGGTTTCAATCTTATTTGGTAGACGATGTTTCTTTTTCTAGTGATATACCTATGCCTGAAATTATTGATATGGGAAATACTGATATTCCTCTAGATTTAATCCCATTTAACAAAATTAGAACTTCTACTAATAAAAGAGGGTATATTCATTTCTATCTTCACGATAAGATTTTTCAAAATTTTATCGCTGATGTTCAAAGTTATCTTAATTTACTATCTGAATATGATGGTGTAATAACTCCTGATTGTTCAATAGCTATTGGTCAACTTAAATATCTACAAATGACTAATACTTATTTTAATAGAGCTGTCGGATGTTATCTTCAAAAAAATGGTATACCCACTATACCTACTGTCAGATGGGGTGATGAAAGTACTTATGAATTTTGTTTCAACGGACTACCTAAAAACTCCATTTTAGCTATTTCAACTCATGGATGTATAAAATCAAATTGGCAAAAAGAAATATTTAAAAATGGTCTAATAAAAATGATTGAATTATTGACACCTACTAATGTAATTGTCTATGGTTATATGCCAGATATAATCTTTAAAGATTTAGAATCTTATACTAGGTTTCATAACTATGAAAATCATTTTGAAAAAATATGTAAGAAAGGAGTATAATTGACATGGGATCATATAAATATAAAGGTAATACAAATACTTACCATTCATTATCAGATAACTTTGATTCGATTACATCTTCTTTTGAATATAAAGATGGTTTCTTTGGTAAAGAAGGAAAAGCAAAAAGCAATAAAAAGAAAAATTATCGTCAAATAAATTCTAAAGATCCTATAAAAACTGCTAGAGAATTTTATGAAAAAATAGCTAAAGGTGGAACTGAAGAACCACTTTCTAATGGTAAGGGTGTCAAAACAGAACTAAAAGATAAGACAATTATTGTGTATCGAGAAATAACATCCACACCTAATAGTCCAGCCGTTGAAATTAATATTAAACGTTCTACAATTAATGCAAAAATCAAAAGTCAAAAAATTCATTTTGAAAAGGAGTAAAACTAATGACTACTAATAATACTATGTTAGATGTTAATTTGTTAAAAAACTTAATAGGCAAAAAACTTAAATGGCTTAAACACGATAAATTTATTTTTGCTCCAGTTACTTATGGTGTTGTTTATTTAAATGTTGATGATATCATTTATTCAATTACTGATTTCTATGAAATTAAAAACGTGCTAGGAGATGAGGAAGAAATTAGTGTATTAAAAATGCAAGTTGATAATAACAAGTTAACTAATATGACTGTTGATTTAAAGAAAGCTTGTCAAAATTTTAATTCTACTATTACTTCTATTACTATTGTAAATGCAATTACTAAATTACTTAATGACGACAATCTTTTTGATAGTATATATGACACACAAGGAATTATCTTTACTTTAGAAAATAATTACGAACTAGCCTTTGAAAAAGATGATTTCGGTGAAAATATAACTATATATCGTGGATATAATTTGAAAAAAAAATTCCTATCAATCCCTAACTATATAATTGAGGGTTTTGATGTTCCAGAAACGGATATAAGCTGTGAACTCGAGTATATAGAAATCAAATAATTTAATATTATTTAGGAGTCAAGAAATGATTACTAATAATACTATGTTAGATGTTAATTTACTTAAAAAACTTAATAGGTAAGAAACTCAATTGGATTAAACACGATGAACTTATA
Organism: uncultured Anaeroplasmataceae bacterium; assembly: GCA_964547945.1. Taxonomy (GTDB): domain Bacteria; phylum Bacillota_I; class Bacilli_A; order Acholeplasmatales; family Anaeroplasmataceae; genus CALUXS01. The sequence continues at coordinate 3,467 of CAZJPL010000029.1, read as the reverse complement.
ATAGTTCCTGTTACTCATGGCGTCGTATATTTAAATATTGATGATATCATTTATTCTATTACTGATTTCTATGAAATTAGACATATTCTAGGTGGCAATCTTGATGTAAGTGTGTTAAAAATTAAAATTGATAACAATGAATTAACCGAAGCAACTGTAGATTTAAAGAAAGCTTGTCAAAATTTTAATTCTATTATTACTTCTATTACAATAGTCAACACAAACACTAAATTTGTAAATCCTGATGATAATTTGACTTATCAGCTTTTAGATACACAAGGAATCATATTTACCTTAGAAGATAATTATGAATTGGCTTTTGATAAAGATGATTTCGGTGAAAATATGTCTATATATCGTGGTTATAATTTGAAAAAAGAATTTGAATATGTTGTCGATAGGCACCTATTCAATTATTCAGAAAATAAAAATGTGACTTCTAAACTCGAATATATAGAAATCAAATAATTTAATACTATTTTAGGTGTCAAGAAATGATTACAAATAATACAATGTTGGATATGAATTTACTTAAAAACTTAATAGGTAAGAAACTTAAATGGATTAAGCATGATAAATTTGTTATTACACCTGATACTTATGGTGTCGCATATTTAAATATTGATGATATAATTTATTCATTAACTGATTTCTATGAAGTTAAAAACGTACTAGGAGATGACATAGAAATTAGTGTATTAAAAATGCAAGTTGATAACAATGAATTAACCGAAGCAACTGTTGATTTAAAGAAAGCTTGTCAAAATTTTAATTCTACTATTACTTCTATTACTATTGTAAATGCAATTACTAAATTACTTAATGACGACAATCTTTTTGATAGTATATATGACACACAAGGAATTATCTTTACTTTAGAAAATAATTACGAATTAAGCTTTGAGAAAGATGATTTCGGTGAAAATATAACTATATATCGTGGATATAATTTGAAAAAGAAATTCCAGTCAATTCCTAATTATATAATTGAGGGTTTTGATGTTCCAAAAACGGATATAAGCTGTACCCTTGAATATATAGAAATTAAATAAAATACCTTAAATATATAATAAAAGTGCTAATAAGATATAGTAAAACACTATAAACTATTAGCACTTTATTTTTATATAAAACTTGCATATACTACTTGTTCTTTATAATAATCTAGTTTAATCTTAACAAGTTTTTTAATTAAACTATCATCATCTGTCTTAACTTTAACAGTAATAAAATTAGATGTATGACCAATTAAGTATTCTTTATCTCTTTGTTCAAATATTACTTCTTCTATATTACCTAAATTACTTTTATAGTAATTTTCTCTTAATTTTAAAGATAATTCATTTAATTCTTTTGATCTTATCTTTTTTATTATTGGATTTACTTGTTCCATACTTGCAGCTTTAGTTCCTGCTCTTTTAGAATAAGGGAAGACATGAAGATATGAAAAATTAACTAATTTAATAAAATCTAATGTTTCTTTATATAATTCTTCACTCTCTTTTGGGAAACCTACTATGACATCTGTAGTTAGTGAAATGTTAGGTCTAATATGTCTTATATCTTCTACTTTAGCTAAGAAATCTTTAGCTTTATATGGCCTATTCATTAAAGATAGGATTTCATCAGAACCTGATTGTAATGGTAGATGCAAATGATCTGCTAAAACTTTAGATTCAGACATTAACTTTAATAATTTATCATCAATTTCATTAATTTCTATTGATGACAAACGTAATCTTTTTAAAGATGTTTCTTTTAAGATTCTTTCTATTAAATCACTTAATTTATAATCATTATCTTTATATTTACCTGTATGAATACCAGATAAAACTACTTCATTAAATCCGTTAGAGATAACATTTTTTATCTCTTTTATAACTAAATCAGCATTCTTAGATCTTATAGGACCTCTAGCGTAAGGTATAATACAATATGAACAATATTGATTACAACCATCTTGGATTTTTATAAAGGCTCTTGAATGATCGTATGTTGACACTAGTAGGTCATCATAATCTTTTTTCTTAGATATATCTATTATATCTACTATTTTAGTTTTATCTTTAATTACTCGATTTATTAAATCAATAGTTTTTTCTTTATTACCATTTCCTATAATAATATCCGCATCAACATCTATATTTTTACTAGTTTGGATATAACAACCCATAGCTACTACTATAGAATTAGGATTTAATTTACGGCATTTGGCTATCATTTGTCTAGATTTTTGGTCAGCTGTGTTAGTAACTGAACAAGTATTAATAACAAACACATCACATAAATCTGATGGTTCTACTACTTGATAGCCTGCTTCTATAAATTGTTCTTCTAAGGCATTAGCTTCATAACTATTTACCTTACAACCTAAAGAGATAAAACCTACTTTTGGCATTATAACAACTCACTTTCATAAACTAACATACTTAATATAGTAAGAGGAGCTAATTCCGTTCTTAATATTCTTTTACCTAAACTTACTAAATAAGTATTACTATATTTCTTTAAATAAGCTATTTCACTCTCATCTATTCCGCCTTCAGGACCTATTAAAATAGCTATTTTATCTTCTTTATTTAAATTCTTAAATATATCTTTTAAACCTTCATGTTTTTGTTCTTTACTAGTTTCTTCATAACATACTAAAACATAATTATAACTATTAAAATCTATATCACTTAACTTTTTAAAGTTAGTTACTTCAGGAATAATATTTCGCATAGATTGTTCACTAGCTTCTTTAGCTATCTTATTAAATCTAGCTATTTTAGTACTTGCTCTTTTATCATCTATTTTAAACTGAGTTCTTTTAGCTAAAAGAGGTATGAAGGTATTAGCTCCTAGTTGAGTAGCGTATTTAATAATATCTTCAAACTTATCTCCTTTAGGATAACCTTGGATAATAGTTACATCTACACTTAATTCAGTATCTATATTTAATTCTTCAATTATCTTATAATTTAGAGATTTTTCTTTAATATCCGTTATTTCTACTAGATAATTTATTTTATTAACACATACTAAAAAAGTATTACCTTTTTTATATCTTAATACTTTAACACATTGATAAATTAAATCATCTGGTAAAGTTAGATTATTAAAATAATTTTCTTCAATGATAAATTTTTGCATAAAAGACTCCTGTTTAATTATACTACAAGATATAATAACACTTTTTTAATAATATACAAAGAAAAGTGTTTAAAAAAGTAAAAAGCTATCTCCACTAATTACTATCTTAGCGAAATAGCTTTCATAAACACAAAATAAACAAGAATATATAAAAAAATGGCGCCCACACTCGGACTCGAACCAAGGACCCTCTGATTAACAGTCAGATGCTCTAACCAACTGAGCTATGTAGGCGTTTGAGTTATTATAACAAATTGAATATTAATTGTAAATATAAAAATAAAAGAGACAGCCCGGCAGCTTCCTACTCTTGCACATAGTACTACCATCGG
>CAZJPL010000028.1:0-18188 GCA_964547945.1 uncultured Anaeroplasmataceae bacterium | reverse complement strand
AAGTGGCTAGTCCATATTTAGCACTAACCACCTTAATTCAGTATATTAAAATATAATAGAGTTTTATCATCTGTTGTATTTGTTTTTAATACATTCTATCAAGTTCTTATATTTTTTTACCAACTTTAATCTAAATTTATATGAGTTAACAATTTCTCGTGGAATTTGGTCTATATCAATAGGTGAGTCTAGATACCTAAAAGCTAATTCTATTGAGTTTAGTAGCACTTGTCTTTCTTCATCAAAAACATTAAAACTTTGATCAACCTTATCGTATTTTGCATACATATATACAGCAAAAAGATTATATCTTTTAGATATGAAATATAGCACTATTATAACAATAATTAACACTAAGATAAATACAGAAAATCCAATATATCTTCTGGCATATAGGATTAAATCGTATTCGTATTCACCATATTCTTTCGCTAGATTAAAGAAATTTAAACTCCTAATTAAAATATTTATCACCAATCCTAACATTATAATTTCTACATAAATACCAAAGGTTCTCGTTACCATATATTTTTGCATTATACTTTTTCTTAAACAATAAATAATTAAAAATATTAGATAAGGAAATACTACAAAACACAATACCATTATAGTGTTTACGAGATAGTAGTATCCAAATAATAACTGTACAATCAAAATTATTAATAATGGTAAAATAAAAATTGACATTTGTAATGTCACACCAAACATCTTTGCTTTAAATAATTTTTTATCTGGTGCACTATTCTTACCACTAATTTTTAATTCATATAAATCTTTAATATAACGATTATATTTTCTAGATAAAATATGAGATATTATCGTGCTAACAAATAACACTGTTAAGACAATACCGAATATATTAAAGAAAGTCGCTTCTGAAACTGCTTCATTTGCCCTTTCAATATATAATTCTATAATTGAAGGATTAGATAAAGTTTCAGCTTGTTCAAGGTAAGATTTTGCCAAATTGAATTCAGAAATACTATAATAAAATAACATTGATATCATTATAGTAGCTAGAATTTCTAAATAATAAACATATCTACTAACTGATATATGTTTTCTCATTAAACCTTTTCTAAAGCAATAAAAAATCAAAAAGATTATATTAGGCAATGCGAATATAAAATAATAAATCACCCAAGAAAAAAAGAATATTCCAATAACAAGATTTAATAATACAACTGATATGTGAAATATTATAGCCGGTATTCTTCCCTTAACTAATTCTTTATTTTCTAATGTGATTGAACATATTTCTACTTTAGTTTTTTTAAACTTAGATGAGACATTTCTAATTAAACCTGCTTGTTTTTTACCACAATAGCTACAATATTTTGAATCATCTAGTATTTCTTTTCCACAATAGCTACAAAACATATTTTACTCCCGCATTAACTTTTCTATTTTCTTGCAAAATATCATTGATATTCTTTTCTATATTGATTGTTTAGTTTATTATGATGACATAACATCATAATATTCAGTTGCTAAATCTAACCATTCTTCATATTGACCTTCAGGTAATAATTCTATAGCTTCGTTAATATAAGTAGCAAGTGGATTATCTTTAGTTAATAAACCCATCATACCTACGTATGTTGAATCATCAAATTCAAATCCATCTATTATAACAAGATCACTATTAGCTGCCACAATTGTTTCAGCACTTGTTCTACTTAAGGCTAGAACATCTATAGTACCTTTTTGTAACATTTGAATACCAGTATTAATATCTGCAAATTGATATTCATCGGCAAGAGGTAATTGTGTTTGAAGTAATTCTTGTTGAATTGAAGCAGGTTGAACACCAATAGTTACATCGCTACTATTTAATAGTTCATAACTATTATAAAGATCTAAATTTTCAGCTAAAGTAATTAATACTTGAGTACTTCCTTCACTATCAGAATTGTAGTACGAAGTAGTAAATGTATAACTTTCAGCTCTTGTTTCAGTATATGATAAACCAGCAAATACTACATCTGCTTTACCACTATTTAATTGAGTTACTAAACCATCAAAACTAGATTCTACAATTTCTAATTTTAAACCTAAAGTTTGAGCTATAAAATTAGCTAAATAAATATCAGCACCTTGATAATACATATCACCACTTTGTGTTAAATCTAAGAACTCATATGGAGCAAAATCTGGTGAAGTTGCTACAGTTAAGGTACCTTCTGTTACTAATAAACCTTCTGGTACTTCTACTTGTTGTTCATATGTTATTGAAGTCCATTGAAATAAATCAGTATGTATATCACTATCTTCACTGTTGCTACTATTATCGTTAATACCATTGGATGAGTCAGAATATTTTTTAACAGAAGTATGTGTATTACATGCACTTAATGTAACACCAATCAATGCAATTAAAATGATAATCATTTTTTTCATTTTATTTCACCCCATTAATTCACTTTGTACATATATCTTACGATATATATATATATCAAGGGTGAAATTAGAATATTTTCTTTATACATGTATAAAGATGTTTTAAAGAATAATGTAGGAACTACATCTTATACTATTCATTTTAGTTATTGTCTTTTCTTTCAACTAGACTAAAAAGAGTATATTAAAATATATGGAGGAAAGATATACGCTATAAATTTTAAGGGGTATAAAAAAATCACCTTTCCTTGTATTATTTGTTTAGAGATTAATTTTACAAACAAATACAAAAAGAGGTGATATAACTATGTACTACGAGTCAATAAAAAGACTAGATTTGGATCATTATAATGTTGATTCAAATCAGTCATATGAGACCTTTGATCGTAGTACAAATAATCATACCATACATCTTTACTTAAATAAAGATTATGATATGAAATGCCCTAAATGTGGCAGTTCAAATGTTGTTAATATGGGGACACGTAAATATACTATTAAGTATGCTTCTGCTTTAAAAGATAATATTACAATTTACTTTCATTGTAGAAAATATAAATGCTTAGAATGTGATAATAGTTCTTATTTTCAAGAAATTAATCCTTTTAATTTCAAAAATAAATCTACTTCTATTCAAAAAGAAATAAAAATCATTCAAGAATAAGACTATTACTTATTCTGAAGTAGCTAAAAAGTATCATGTTTCTACTATCTATGTAATGAATCTATTTGAATAATGAATAGCAATTAACGCTAGTCCCCATATGCAATACATAATATTGCCACAAATAATATTAACATAAATCTTATCATAATTAAAGTAACAATGTTATTATTAGTTATTGATTCAAATATTTAATTTCTTTTATTTTATTATCTTTATAAAATATAACTTTATTATCTTCTATTACTACATATTCTTTATTTTTAAAGGCACCTGGATTTAGATAAATAGTATTACCTTCTTTAAATAATGTAGGAACGTGAGTATGTCCAAATATTACTAAGTCATATTTATCTTTAGTATTTAATATTAAATCATTATACCTATATTTAGTATTATATAAATGAGAATGAGTTATAAATATATTCTTATTTAAGATATTTATATTTAAATAAGTGGGATAGTTATTATAATCACAATTTCCTTTAACATAATATAAATTTGGATATAAACTAAAGTAATCTATATCAGTACTTAAGATATCACCACTATGAATTATATAATCATAATCATCTAAAGGTAATTTTAAAATACTATTATTATGACTGTCCGAGCATACTAAGATTTTCATTATTTCTACTTCTTCTTAAAAAAATTATATAACCTATAACTAAAGGTATACATGCAAATAACCAAGCTAAAGGATCAGCAAGAGATGTCACTATATAAGATAAGTCTGAGGCTTCCCTTGTAATCTCACCTCCATTAACAAGTGTTGGTAAAAATAAACAAGCTAAACTTCTCGCTAACATTTCTCCTACCCCAGCTAAAAGCGGAAATACTGGTCTTTCTACACCTTGAAGACAATTTCTTAAAATAAATAAAACACCTAAAATAAAGTATAGTGGGGTAATAGATCTTAAATATAAATTACCATATTTAATAGTTAGGTCATTTATCTTATCATTAGATAAGAAAATATATAAATAAGCTCCTTTTATAGTTAAAAGTAAACCTAAGCTTGTACATATTACATATAAGACTAACATTATTAAAAATGACTGTTTAATACCTTTTTTTAATCTATCATATTTGTTGGCTCCTAGGTTTTGACCACAAAATGATAACATAGCAGTACCTAAAGCATTAAAAGGTGTCATTAAGAAATTATTTAATTTACAAGCTGCCCCGTAACCTAATTGAGATTCATTAGCTAAAGTACCATCAGCTAAAATATCAAATTTAATAGTTGTCGCCTGCATAATAATTAGACCTATAGCTAAAATAGAAAATTGGAAAGCTAGAGGTAAGCCTAATTTTAAATGTTTCATAACAAAGTTTTTAGAAAAATTAAAATCCTCTTTATGAAATCTATATTCTTTCAATCTAATAAAGATATATAAAAAACATCCTATAGCTGATATAGTTTGAGCTAAGACAGTCGCTATAGCTGCCCCTTCTACACCCCAGTTAAAAGGTCCAATAAATAATATATCAAGTGCTATATTTAAAATAGTTGAAAACAATAAGAAAAGTAATGGTGTAGTACTATTACCTAAACTTCTTAAAAATGAACCAGCTAAATTATAAAATACTTGAGCTATAGTTCCTAAAAATATTATAAAAGTGTAATTATAAGCAGCTTCATATATTTCTATATTATTTTCTTTAGTTACACCTATAAAATTTAATAATAAATCAATAGATAAAATAGCTACGATAGTTAAAATAATACTAATAATAAATGATAAAATCATTTGGACAAGCAAGCTTTCTCTTGTACCTTTTATATCATTCTGTCCTATTTTATTAGCTGAAACAACTGAAAATCCAGCAGTACAACCAAAAGCAAATTGTAAGACTATAAAGGTAATATTAGAGGTATTATTAACTCCAGCTACTTGATTAGCATTTAAAAACTGACCACAAATAGCAGCATCTGATATAGTATATATTTGTTGTAATAAGTAAGAAAATAATATAGGCAAACTAAAATAGATTATAACCTTCCAAGTTTTACCTTCAGTTAAATCTATCTTACTAAACATACTTTTAAACATACTCTCTCCTAAATAATTTTATTATTCATTTTCAAGTTTATTTAAAACATCTAAGAAATAACTAGGAAGATCTACTTCAAAAGTCATTTTTTCTTTTGTCCTTGGATGAGTTAAAGTTAATTTTTTAGCATGTAAGTATTGACCTAAATTATCATAAGGTTTTTTAGGCCCGTATAAAGAATCACTTAAAATAGGTTTATTAATATAAGCCAAGTGAACTCTTATTTGATGAGTTCTACCTGTTTCTAATACACATCTAAGATAAGTATGTTCTTTAAATCTTTTTAATACTTCAAAATGAGTAATAGCTTCTTTTCCATCATCTACTACCGCCATTTTAATTCTATTAATAGGATCTCTACCTATAGGGGCAATTATCTTACCTCTATCTTCTTGAATGACTCCTATACTAATAGCGTGATATTCTCTATACATTTCATGAGTTTTTAATTGTTCAGCTAAAGCTAAATGACTTTCATCATTTTTAGCTACGACAAGTAATCCTGATGTATCCTTATCGATACGATGAACTATACCTGGTCTTATAATCCCATTTATTGAACTTAAATTCTTAACTTGATACATAAGACCTGATACTAAAGTATCATCATAATGACCAATCGCAGGATGAACAACTAATCCCTTAGGTTTATTGATAACGACAATATCATCATCTTCATAAACAATCTCTAGATTTAAGTTTTTAGGTTTTACATCTATTATAGTCTCTAAATTTTGAAACTCAAAATCTACTATATCTCCAGTTTTTAATTTATAGCTTAATTTTTCTTCTTCCCCGTTTACTGATAATGAAACTAGATTGTTTTGTATATAATTTCTTGTCTTAGTAGTTACTTCAGATAAATACTTATCTAAACGTAAACCACTATATTCATCTTCTACTATATATCTAGGCATCTTTAGTTTTTTTCTTTCTTATTTCTTCTATAATTAATATATCAATCAGTAACATTATTACGCCAATAACTAAGCACATATCAGCTACATTAAAAACAGGGTATTCATAACTTCCAAAGGTAAAAGATAAGAAATCAATAACACCTTCAAGTAAACCAAAAGTTGTTAAAGCTCTATCTATTAAATTACCAAAGGCTCCAGCTATTATTAAACATAAAGATATACTATATACTTTTTTTGATTTAAAATCATTTTTAGAGGCAAAATAAATACATATAATACCAGCTACTAAAGATATAATAGCTAGTAATACTGTATAATTAGATCCTAAACCCCAGGCAGCCCCGGTGTTATACACTAGGGTTATTTTAAAGAAATTATTAATAACTATAAGACTTTGACCAGTATTAAAATTAGAGATAATTAAAGCTTTACTTACTTGGTCTATTATAATTAATAGAGCTACTATTAAATAGCTTATTATAAGGGTTTTTTTAGTCATTATAACCTCCTACAATAATATTTACTTCTTGCATTTTAGTATAAGTTATACCTGCAGCTTCAAACATTTTTTTACTTGCTATATTAGAATATTCTCCTCTATATTTATCAGACATATATACTATATGTTTAATACCGCTTTGGATTATTAATTTAGCACACTCATTACAAGGGAATAGCGTTACATAGATTGTAGCTCCTTTTAAACTAGCACTAGAATTAAGTATAGCATTAGGTTCTGCATGTACTACATAAGGATATTTAGTATCTAACACTTCTCCCTCTCTACCCCAAGGGAATTCATTATCAGAACAACCAAAAGGTAATCCGTTATAGCCAATACCTATAATTTTCTTATCTTCATTTACTATACAAGCTCCTACTTTAGTATGAGGATCTTTAGATCTATAGCTAGATAAAATAGCTACACCCATGAAATACTCATCCCAAGATATATATTTAGTCATAATTTCACCTATGGATTTAAACGATCAGGACCACGGAAAATAAACATAGATTCCTTGATACCTTCATTAAATATTAACATAGTTATACGGTCTACACCGATACCAAAACCACCATGAGGAGGGCAACCGTATTTAAAGAAATCTAAATAAAATTTAACATCTTCAGCTAAACCTTTTTCTTCAGCTTGTCTCTTTAATACGTCATAACGATGTTCTCTTTGAGCACCAGTTGTGATTTCACAACCCTTCCAAATTAAATCGTAACCACAAGGTACACCTTTTTCATCTCTCATGTGATAGAAAGCTCTTTTATCTTTACTATAACCAGTTACAAATAAAAACTCATGATTATATACTTCTTTACTGAATCTTTCACAAAGTCTTTCACCTTCAGTAGTTAAATCGCCTTTTTCACTTTCATCTACCTTATAACCATAACGTTTTTCAAGTTTATCATATAAATCATGTAAATCTATTACAGGGAATGGTGTAGTAGGTACTATAACATCTATACCATATACCTCTTTAATAGCTTCACCATATTTTTCTTTTACTTCTTTTAAAGCAAAAGTTAACATTTTTTCTTCTAAATCCATGACATCTTTATATGATTCAATATAAGAAAATTCTAAATCGAAACCTGTAAATTCAGTAGCGTGTTTACGACTTGCGAATTTTTCGGCTCTAAAGACAGGACCAGATTCATATACTCTTTCAAAACCTGAAGCCATAGCCATTTGTTTATAAAATTGAGGTGATTGAGCAAGGAAGGCATTACGATCAAAATAATCTACCTTAAATACCCCAGCTCCTGATTCAGATTCGGTTTCTATTAATTTAGGGGAATGAATTTCAATAAAATCTAAATCATTTAAAAACTTACGACAAGCATTAACAAAATGAGATTGAACCTTAAACATTAAAGTATTCTTATCTGTTCTTAAATCTATCCAACGATAATCTAATCTTAAATCAATATTAGTTTCTTCACCTTTAGGGGCTACTATAGGGCTTGGTTCAGCTATAGATAAAATCTTTATAGTATCAGGATACATTTCCATATGATTTAATTTAACATATTCACTTTCAACAATTAATCCTTCTACTTCAATAACGGAATCCTTTGTTATTTGATCTAATACTTCTATTAATTCAGGATGTTTTTCCTTTTCTACTGTTATTTGAACCTTACCTGTTATATCTCTTAAAACTATGAAACACATAGTCTTTTTATTTCTTATATTTTCAACAAATCCTTCTAATTTGTTTACTTCACCTAATTTAATTTCACTAACTCTATTTCTTTTCATGACATTTTCCTCCACAAGAACTACAACTATTTAATTTTTCTATTAAATAAGTACTTAATTCATCTAAAGATATAGTAACTTGTTCTTTAGATATATTATTTTTAACATTAATACTATTATTATTTAATTCATCTTCACCTAGTATTAATGTATATAATGAATTATTAGTATCAGCTTCTTTAAATTGAGCTTTTAAGGAAGTATTTTGATAACTCATATCACATTTAAAGCCTTTTAAGCGCATATTATAAACTAAATTAAGGCCGTATTTATGCGCTTCTTCTCCTAAAGTAATTAAGAAGAAATGTAATTGTTTAGGTTTAAATAAAGGACTATTTTCATTTTCTAAGGCAAGTAATACTCTATCTATTCCAAAAGCAAGGCCTACACCAGGAATATCAGGACCACCTAATTCCTTAACTAAATCGTTATATCTTCCACCACCACATATTACATTTTGATTACCTAAAATATCAGATATATATTCTACTTCAAATACAGTATCTGAATAATAATCAAGGCCTCTTACTAAATGATTATCAGCTATATAATTAATACCTAATTTGTCTAATAAGGATTTAACAGTCTCAAAATGCTTAACAGATGGCTCATTTAAATAATCACTTATTAAAGGAGCGTTCTTTAAGATATCACTATCTTTATCTACTTTACAATCTAGAATTCTTAAAGGATTTTTACTTAATCTTTCCTGACAATCACTACATAAATTATCCTTATATAAAGAGAAATATTTAACTAAAGCTTCTCTATAATTATCTCTAGATTCCTTATCTCCTAACGAGTTTATTCTAACTCTTAAATTATTTAAACCTATAGCCTTAAATAACATAATAGCCGTACTTATAACATCGACATCTAATTCAGGTGATTTAGGTCCAAAAGCTTCTAAACCAAACTGATAAAATTGTCTATATCTACCTTTTTGAGGTCTTTCATACCTAAACATAGGCCCAAAATAATAAAGTTTAGTAGCATGATTATTGATATGCATTTTATTCTCAACATACGCTCTAACAATACCAGCAGTACCTTCAGGACGCAGTGTCATCTTCCTATTTCCTCTATCTATAAAATCATAGGTTTCTTTAGTCACCATGTCTGAAGAATCAACATTGTCACGATGAAATGTTTCAAATTGTTCAAATATAGGAGTACGAATTTCTTCATAATTAGCTATTTCGCATACTCTTTTAAATATATTTTCTAATTTAGACCATTTTCTACTATCTTCAGGTAAGATATCATATGTTCCTTTTGGTTTAGTTGGCATAACCCTCATCCTTTCTAAATAAAAAAAGCCTTAGAAAATCTCTAAGGACGAAATAATCGCGGTACCACCTTAGTTCTAGATACAAATCTAGCCCTCTACAGTTAACGCCTGGATACGTTTTGATTTAAAAAAGTGTCCCCTTTAATTTTCATTCAGTGCTTTCACCATACCACTGTCGCTTATAAATTACGATTAAATCTTTCTTTTTCACCAAATCAAGTTAATATTATCAAATTATTAAGCTTTAAACAAGTTATTTTTAAGACATCTTCAAAAAAATAACCTTTTTTTTACCATATCTTTTCTCTTTTTTTAAATATAATTCTTCTGGTATTTTATAATCAGTAGTACTAGCCATTTCAAATATTATAGTACCATCTTTATTTAGTAAATTATATTTAATTATTTCAGTTAATATATCTAAGATATTATCCATCTTATAGGGTGGATCTAAAAAGATGAAATCAAAACTTTTATTATAAGATCTTATAAAATCTAGATAATCTTTATTATATAATTCATATTCTTTAATACCTAAAGAATCTAGATTAGATTTAGCTACTTCTAAAGCTTTAGAATTTAAATCATTTAAAACTAAATAATTAGAACCCCTAGAATAAGCTTCTATAGCCATAGCTCCACTTCCACAAAATAAATCAAGAGTCTTACCATAACATTGATTTAAAGAGTTAAATATAGCTTCTCTTACTCTATCTTGAGTTTCTCTAGTAGTCTCTAAATTAGTTTCTTTAATCTTTCTATGTCTTAATATTCCACCTATTACACGCATATTTTTCACCAAAATAAAAAGGTTTTAAAAACCTAAAAAGAGCTAGGAAGTCCATGAAGAACAAAGCTTCACTAAAAATCGAGTTCTCTAGAATAATTAATTAGGATTCTTAGAAATCTAAGCATTCAACACATAATAACTCTCAAACTCACCATCTGATATTTTGGGTTCCACGGGCTTCTTCCTAGCAACTAAAATATATCACATTTCACTTGTTTTGTAAAGCAAATACATTAATTTATAATACCGAGAATAAGATTGTTCCTATCCCGAATAAAATAAGTACTATACCGACAAAAAGCATAAATTTATCTCCTTTATCAGTAGAGTGAATATTATATTTATTTAAAATGGTCATTAATACAGCAGCTAAACCTATGCCACATAATGATAGACCTATTGCATAATCACTAAGAAATTCATTTGTTGTTGAACCTGTAAAAACAATAATGGCCATGTATCCAGATAGACCAAATGAACATACTATTATTATTGTTAAAATAATTTGAATTATTCTATATTTTCTACTTTGCATAAATATTACCTCTTTAGTATTATATCAAAATAAGAAAAATAAAAAAGGCATAAATGCCTTATTTATTTAATAATTCAATTATTTCAGCTTTCTTTAAAGTAGAATAACCTTTAATTCCTCTTTCTTTACATAAAGATTTTAAATCAACTAATGTCATAGCATTATAATCTAATTTAGATGTTGTTTTAGGAGTTTCTTCTACCTTAACTGTTTTTTCTACTTTCTTAGCTTCAACTTTAGGTGTTGGAGCTTTCTTAGTTTCTACTTTTGGAGTTTCAGTTTTAACTGCTTTTTTAGTTTCAACTTTAACTTCTTCTACTTTTTTAGGTGAATTAGCTTCTTTAGCATGGTTAGCTGTTCTTTCAGCTTTAGGAGCTGGTTTAACAAATACAGTCTCAACTACTGTTTTTGGTTTTGGATTAGCTATACCTTCTTTAGCTACAGCAACTAAATCAGCGAATGCGTTAGCATCATTAACAGCTAAATCAGCTAACATTTTTCTATTGATAATAACATCTTTTTGGCTTAAACCATAGATGAATTGAGAATATTTCATACCATTTAATCTACAAGCAGCATTGATACGTTCAATCCATAATTTACGGAAATCTCTTTTCCTAACTTTACGATCACGATATGAATATTGTAATGAACGCATTACTTGTTCATGAGCTGTTCTATATAATGCGTGTTTTGAACCATAATAACCTTTAGCAAGTTTTAAAACGCGTTTACGACGTCTTCTTGCTACATAACCACCTTTAACTCTTGGCATCTTCGTTTCCTCCTACTTCATATTGCTGATTAAGCTTTTAATACGCTTTTCATCAGTTCTATCTACTAATCCTGGTTTGTGTAATTGTTTATTTTGTTTATGAGATTTGTTAGTTTTTAAGTGACCAGTATAGGCATGACCACGTTTTAATTTACCAGTACCAGTAACTTTAATTCTCTTCTTTAAACCGCTATGAGTTTTTTGTTTTGGCATTTTAATTATCTCCTTTTTGTTTTTTAGGGGCTATTACTGCTGAAAGTAATTTCCCTTCTAATTTTATATCACTTTCTAGTGTAGCAATATCAGAAAGCGTCTCAACAAATCTATTCATCACTTCTTTACCTTTATCTTGATGAACAATCATTCTACCTTTAAATCTTAAAGTTATTTTAATTTTATTACCCTTACTTAAAATAGTTTGAGCTTTATTAACTTTAGTATTTAAATCGTTATCAGCAATAACTGGACTTAATTGTATTTCTTGAACAGAAAAGTTTCTTTGTTTTTTCTTCATTTCTTTTTGTTTCTTTTGTTGTTCAAAACGAAATTTAGAATAATCCATCATTTTAGCTACTGGAGGATTACTTTCAGCTGAAACAACAACTAAATCAAGTCCTCTTTGAATAGCTTCATCTAAAGCCTTATTTTTAGGTAAAACACCTAATTTTTCCCCTTTGTCAGTGATGACAAGCATTTCTTTTAATCTAATACTTTCATTAACCATTTCTTCTGGTTTTCTTACGCTGCTAATGTTTTGACACCTCCATAAATTTCACTAGCAAATAAAAAAGAGACGTCAAAGCGCCCCTTAAAAAATCATCGTTAATTAATGCAAATTTAAACATGTGACTTTTTGCCTACCAACTCATCAATCAGGCGAGAACAGGGGTTCTTCTTTCCACTTTTTTATTACATAGCAATTATACCTTTTTTTCTTTACTTGTCAACAACTTTTTTTATTTTTTATTCACTTAAAACACAACCATTTTGCTTATAATCAAAAATTTCTTCTAAAACACCTATAACCTTATCAATCTCTTCAGCAACAATTAAGTTTAAATTTGTTTTTAATCTAATAACAGAATTAGATAATTTATCAGGTATATAGACAAACATAAATTTAGAAAATAAAAAATTAGTATAAATGATTTTGCATTCTGGATTTAATTGTTTAAAAGGGAATATCAAGTTCAAGGTTTTTAGATATACAAAAAACAGCTAAATATTCTTTTTCATTATCAAAACCCTGCATAAAATCCTCTTCGTCATCAACAGAAGCACTATGTATTTGTCTTTCTAACAATTCCTCTTCAGTATATGATGGATTAGAAAGTAATATCTTATAATACTCAAAAGGAGTTCTAGTGACAAAAATTTGTCGTATTTCAGAATTGTGTGGTAGCCATTTACTTTTCCAATCCTTTGATTCCAATAATTTAAGGACCTTGTTATCTATTTCTTCTAATTCTTTGCTATTCATTATATATAACTTCCCATGTATAATATAATTTGGTTTCATATCATTAAATTTTCTAATGATATATATCTTAACTTTACAACTTTTTGTATTTATTAATACGCAAGTTAATTATATACTTTCGGGTTGACATGTCAATTAATCTAAAATCCTAATCTATACTTTTTAAAATTATTAAGTTATAATTATTTAGATTTAGGCAAATGAGGTATTAAGATGAGTTTTGATGGAGTATTTTTATCTAAATTAAATAAAGAATTAGATGTACTTAAAACAGGTAGAATATCTAAAATAAATGATATAGGTGATAATAACTTTTTATTTACTATTAGGGCCCAATCTCATAATCATAAACTATATTTAGGTTTAAATGCTCAAACATCTAGAATTCATTTAACTTTAAAAAATTATATTAATAATCCTAATTCATCTAACTTTACTTTATTTCTAAGAAAAAATATAGATGGTTATTTTATAGAAGATATATATCAATATAAAAATGATCGAATATTAGTTTTTGTCTTAGTTGGATATAATGAAATGAAAGATAGAACTAATAAATTATTAATTTGTGAGATTATGGGTAAATTTTCTAATCTAATACTAACTGATTCTAATTATATTATATTAGACTCCTTACATCATGATGGTGTAGGTGAATTTAATAGGACTATTTTACCTAATGCTAAATATATATTTCCTGAAACTAATAAGATTAATCCTTACGATATAGATGATACTTTTGATTTTTCTAATATATCATCACCTAAAGATTTAGTTAATACTTTCTTAGGCGTATCTTTTAGTTTCGCTAATGCTGTATTTATAGATGATAAGATTAAATATAATTTCTTTAATTTATTAAATAATAGTTATAATCCTTCTACTTTTAAAGATATAAATGATAAAACTGATTTTTATTATTATAGTAATAATCCAATAGAATCTTATTCTTCTTTATCATTATTATTAGATGATATATTTTATAATGTAGAACAAAAAAATCAGATTAAAAAAGAAAGTAAGGATTTAGAAAAATTCATAAATAGACAAATTAACAAATACGAAAATAAATTAAATAAATTAGATGAAGAAAAAAGATTAGCTGAAGATTGTGATACATATAAATTATATGGAGAACTTCTTCTTCAAGCTCCTAATTTACGTGAAAAGGATAAAAAAATAGTAGTTTATAACTACTATGATAATAAAGATATAATTATCAATTTAGATGAGAAATATACTATTTTAGAAAATAGCCAAAGATATTATAAAAAATATCATAAATTAAAGAAATCTATAGCTTATATAGATGAACAAACTAAATTAAGTAAAGAAGAACTTAACTACTTCTACTTACTTAAGGAACAATTAAAACATGCAAATTTAAATGATGTTTTAGAAATGGTTGAAGAATTAAAGAAATATAAATATTTACCTGAAAGTAAGAAAAGTGTTAAAAGTAAGAAACCTAAGTTTTTAACTTATGTTATTGATGATACTTTAATCTATGTTGGTAAAAATAATATTCAAAATGAATATATTACTCATAAATTAGCTAAACCTAATGAATTATGGTTTCATGTTCAAGGTGGTAGTGGTAGTCATGTCTTACTAGCTAAGGAAGATAATTTCACTGATGATGAAATAAGAACAGCAGCCATGCTTGCTGCTTACTATAGTTATGCTTCTTTGAGTTCTAGTGTAGCAGTTGATTATACTAAAGCTAAGTTTATTAAAAAGATACCAGGTCAAAAAGGTTGTTTTGTTTCATATTCTAGACAAAGTACTATCTATATTGATCCTGATTTTAAATATATATCTAATTTAAAGGTATTAAAATGAACGAATATAAAAAATTTTCCTATTATTATGACGAAGTAATGGCTCAGCTTGATTATGAAGCCTGGGGTAATTTTGTTAAGCCCTATTTAAAAGAAAACGATAAAATCTTAGATCTAGCTTGTGGAACAGGTACTCTTTTGATGTTATTATACCCTTACAATAATAACTGTTATGGGCTTGATTTATCTGAAACAGCTATTGAAATTGCTAAAGAAAAAGCTAAAATTAATCATTTTAATATTAATTATAACATCTTAGATATGACTGATTTTAGCTACGATTTTAAATTTGATGTAATAACTTGTTTTTTTGATTCAATTAATTTTTTAAATAATATAGAATTAGTTAATAAGTTATTTAAGACTGTTTATAACAATCTAAATAAAGGCGGTTATTTTATATTTGATATATTCTCTACCTACTTATTTAAAGAATATAATAAAAATAAATATAAATATAACACTAAAAATTATAAGGTATCTTGGAAAACTAAACATATTAATAATACTTCTTTAAAACATGAAATAATTATTAAAGATAAGATACTTAAAAATAAATATCAAGAAGAATATTTTGAATATTATTACGATCTAGATAGTCTAAACTTCCATAAGTTTAAAGTAGTTAAAATAGTTGGAGATTTTAAAGACAACTTAGATCCTGATGATGAAAGAATACTTGTCGTATTACAAAAAGAGTGAAACCAAGCCGGTTTCACTTTTTAAATATACTTATTAAAATATTCATTATAGAAAGTTTCTATTAATTTTGTCATAGAAGATAAATCTTCTTTAGCTATTACTTCTAAAGATGAATGCATAGCTAGTTGAGGTAATCCGATATCAGCACTATTTAAGGCACATTGACCGATTAATAAGGCACCTAAAGTAGAGCCTCCTCTTAAATCTGATTTATTAGAATATTGTTGAACCTTAATATTAGCTAATTCAGCTAGCATTGTAACATAACTACCACTTATAGCATCTGTTGTATATCTTTGATTAGCATTATATTTAATAACTACACCTTTACCAAGTAATGGTCTATTATTATAATCAAAGAAATTAGGTTTATTAATATTTAAGGCATGTGCATTATCACAAGATAACATGAAAGAATTAGCTAATAAGATATTCTTATCTTCTTCTGTATATGATAATTTATTTAATATGCGATTTAGACAATCTAAAAAGAAAGTTGAAGCTGCACCTTGTTTAGTTAAACTACCTACTTCTTCATTATCAAAGGCTATATAAATATTAAAGTTATCACTCTTACTGTTTAAGAAACCTTGAAGACAAGAATAAGCTGACGCTAGGTCATCTAATTGAGGTGAGAAAATAAATTCATCGTTAGAACCACCAATACTAGCTCTTTGTCTATTTACTAGAAAAATATCATAATCTAAGATATTTGATTTATCTATATTTAGTTCTTTAGCTAAAATATCTTCTAGACTAGTATCTTTATCTAAACTCATTAAAGGTAGGATATCTTGACTTATTGAATATTCATTACCCTTAGATACACTAGGATTTAGATGTGGAGGTAGGTTAGGAATTATCAATAAATCTTTATCTATATAAACTAATTTAGATACTAATTTATTATTTTCTTTAATAATAACTCTACCACCAATACTAAGTGGTTTATCCAACCATGATGGTAATATCGGACCACCATAAGCTTCTATATTAAGTCTTACATGTTCTCCTTTTAATTTTGAATTAGGTTTTACTTTAAAAGTAGGACTATCTAAGTGACTAGTTGTAATATTTAAGCCATTTGTATTTTTCTTACTAGGAGTTTTTATCGCAAATATAGCTGTATCATTACGTTTAATATAATACTTCTTATTATATTCAATCTTCCAAGTAGTATTTTCTTCTAATTTAATATAATCATTAGCTATTAAATAAGTTTCTACATTACTACAAGCATGAAATACTGTAACACTATCTTGCATAAACTTTAAAAAATCATTCATTTTTTTGCCTCCTTATTGAAAACCACGCTTAACTATTTGTAGCTTTCTATTTATTTAAAATAATTGTAGTCAAATTAACTTTAACAAACGCATTATAGCATAAAGTAGATATATCTTGCAACTAAGTTATTATATTTTTTGCACGCAGTTTTTTTATTTTGCGTGCAAAAAGTTGTATATTTTATCATTTAATGCTATAATAATCATGCAAATAATAAAACCATATAGAAAGGTGGTGGATTAATGAATAAGAGTGAAATAGCAATGGATGTATTTAACAAAGTTGGAAGCATTGCAAAGACAGCAGACTTTGTTGCAATCGGACTAAAAAACTATGACATAGCTTCAATATGTAATCAAGGTTATATAGAACGCATTCGCAATGGCTTTTACAAACTTCCAACTACTGAAAAACCTAAAGAAGAAATTCTAATTTCTAAACTCCTACCACAAGGAATTGTTTGCGTTGAATCTGCTCTATATCATTATGGATACAGCAACTTTGCCCCACGAGTTTGGACAATTGCAGTTCCTCGTTCATTTTCAAGAGCAATCAAATCTATTAACGAAATTCTTCCTGTAAAGGCTTATTATATTCAAAACGAATTTTATCATTATGGTTCTACTAGAAGTGACTTTAATGGTATCAAATTAAAAATTTATGATAGGGAACGAACAATTTGTGATTGTTTTAAGTATCGTTCAAAAATTGATAATGAATTATTCAATAAAGCAATAAACGCTTATATATTAGATCCACAAAAAAATCTCGCCAAACTTTCTAAATACGCAAAGGATATGAACATTTATACAAAACTTATGAATATAATGGAGGTACTTCTCAATGCCTGATATTGCTGCATCTGTTCTTGCACGACTACAAAATAAAGCTACTGAAAGTGGTAGAACTTATCAACTTTGTCTACAACTCTTTTGTCAAGAAGAATTTTTACGTCGATTAGAAAAATCTAAATATGCAGAGAATCTTGTCCTTAAAGGTGGTTTGTTCATTTACTCTATTACTAACTTTGATAGTCGAGTTACTGCCGACATTGATATTCTTCTTCGAAAAATACCAAATAGTCCTGAAAAACTAAAAGCTGTACTTGAAGATATAATATCAACTCCAACAGGAAATGATTTTATTAGCTTTGAAATTACAAATATT
>CAZJPL010000027.1:0-18525 GCA_964547945.1 uncultured Anaeroplasmataceae bacterium | reverse complement strand
ATATCACTTATTCTTTATAGTTAAAGGGGTATACCACTTATATTTTAATATACTATATAAATCCGGTCGAATTCCGGATTTTATTTTTATAATAAAGTAGGCTAAATTTTAAATTTAAGCCACTTTTTTCATTTTAGGTATATTTTATCATTTATATATTATTTTTTTAACAAAGCTTTAAAAATATAGTTATATGTGATATAATACTTCAGTGTGGTGAAAAAATGAAAGAAATAAAATTAAAAGGAGAATATATCACATTAGGTCAAGTTTTAAAGCTTGAATCATATATTTCTTCAGGTGGAGAAGCTAAGATATTTTTAAGTACTTCTTCTGTTTTAGTAAATGAAAAATTAGAAACTAGAAGAGGTAGAAAATTATATATAGGTGATATTATTACTATTAATAATAATAAATATAAAATAGTATGATTAAAAATATTAAACTTATAAATTGGCGTAATTTTAAAAATATTGAATTAGATTTAAATAATAATTTAGTTATATTTTTAGGTAATAATGCTGTAGGTAAAACTTCTATTTTAGAGGCTATATATTATATATCTACTCTTAAAAGTCATAGAACTAATAATTACATAGATTTAATAAATGAGGATAGTTCTTCTTCTTTAATAGAAGTTAATTATAATAATTTAATAATTAAAACGAATTTTAATAAACAAGAAAAGAATTATTTTATTAATGGTAATAAAGTTAAAGTAATTGATTTTATTTCTAGAATAAAACCTATTTTGTTTTCTACTTATGATAATAATTTAATTATTGGAGAAAGAGAAGATAAAAGAAAATTTTTAGATTTAAATATCAGTTTAATAGATAAGATATATTTAAATAATTTAGTATTATATAAAAAGAATTTATCTAAGAGAAATGAAGAATTAAAGAAAGAAAATATAGATTTAACTTTAATTAAAATATTAACTGATAATTTAATTGATTTAAGTGAAAAAATTAATAATAAAAGAATTATTTTTTTAAACAAAATAAATAAATATTTGGTTGAAATAGCTGATAAATTAAATATCTTTAAGATAAGTTTAGATTTTAATATTAGCACTAATTTAGCTAAATTATATAAAGATAATTTAAATAAAGATATATTACTTAAAACTACTACTGTTGGACCACATCGAGATAGTTTTGAAATATTAATTAATGATAAAAAAATAAAGAAATTTGCCAGTCAAGGACAAATGAGAATGGCTATAATAATGCTTAAACTAGCGATTTATGAGATTGTTAGAGAAGAAAATACGCCTATCTTGTTATTAGATGATGTCTTTGCTGAATTAGATTATGATAACCAAATTAAATTAGTTAGTTATTTAGATAATTATCAAACCTTTATAACTACTACTACTTTAATTGAAATACCTAATGAATTATTAAAAAAAGCTTTAATAATAAAGCTAGGAAAGGAGTAATTATGTCAGAAATAGAAAAAGAGTATAATGCTGAGAGTATTCAGCTCGTTGAAGGGATGGAACATGTTAGATTACGTCCTGGTATGTATATTGGTTCTACTGGTTCTTTAGGTTTACATCATTTAGTTTGGGAAATAGTTGATAATTCTATTGATGAGGCTTTAGCGGGGTTTGCAACTCATATTGAAGTTGAATTATTAGAAGATGATATTATATCTGTAACTGATGATGGTAGAGGTATGCCTGTAGATATTCACCCTCAAACTGGAAGACCAGCTGTAGAAGCTATATTTACAGTTTTAAATGCTGGTGGTAAGTTTAATAATGATACTTATAAAACTTCTGGTGGTCTTCATGGTGTAGGTGCTAGTGTTGTTAATGCTTTATCTGAATGGTTAGAAGTATATATTAATCGTAATGGTAAAACTTATAAACAAAGATATGAAAGAGGTAAAGCTGTTACTGATTTAGAAATAATAGGAGAATCTAGTCATACAGGTTCAAAAGTAGTATTTAAAGCTGATAATTTAATATTCCAAAATGGTACAGAATATGATTTTTCTATTTTAAATAATCGTATTCAACAATTAGCTTTCTTAAATAAAGGCTTACAAATGACTATTAGAAATAAGAAAGTTAGTCCTGAAGTAGAATCAGTTTATAAATATAAGGGTGGATTAATTGAATATGTATCTTATCTAAATCAAGGTAAGACAGTTGTTAATTCTAATATTATCTATTGTGAAAAGAAAGTTGCTAATGATATTTCTATGGAAATAGCAATGCAATATGATGATGGTTATCAAACAAATATCTATTCTTTTGCTAATAATATTAAAACTACTGAAGGTGGTTACCATGAAGTAGGATTTAGGAGTGCTTTACAAAGAGTTATTTCTAATTATGCTAAAGATAATAACTTATTAAAGAAAGATGAAGTTATTTTAGGTGAAGATACTAGAGAGGGTTTAACTGCTATTATATCTATAAAGCACCCTCATCCTGAATTTGAAGGTCAAACTAAAACTAAACTTGGGAATACTGAAGTTAATTCTTTAGTTAGTCAAACATTTGGTGAAGTTTTAGAAGAATTCTTAGCTGAACATCCTACTGAAGCTAAAGCTATAGTATCACGTTGTATTTTAGCAAGTAATGCGAGAGTTGCCGCTAGAAAGGCTAAGGAAGCTACTAGAAGAAAATCTCCTTTAGATAGTTTAGGTTTTGCTTCTAAATTAGCTGATTGTCGTAGTAAAGATCCTGCTAAATCAGAATTATATATAGTCGAAGGGGATTCAGCTGGTGGTAGTGCTAAAGATGGTAGAGAATCTGAATATCAAGCAATCTTACCTTTAAGAGGTAAGGTATTAAATGTTGAAAAAGCGCGTCTTGACAAGGCTTTATCTAATAAAGAAATCTTATCTTTAATTCAAGCTATTGGTGCTGGTATATCTGATGATTTTGATATAACTAAGGCTAGATATCATAAAATAGTAATAATGACCGATGCCGATGTCGATGGGGATCATATATGTATACTTCTTCTTACTTTCTTTTATCGCTTCATGCCTAAATTAATTGAAGAAGGTTATGTATATGTAGCTAAACCTCCACTATATAAAGCTGAATATGGTAAAACTATTAAATATTGTTATTCTGATGAAGAATTAGAAAAATATAAACAAACTATGCCTGGTAAAAAATTAGCTATTCAAAGATATAAAGGTCTAGGTGAAATGGATGCTGAACAGTTATGGGAAACTACTATGGACCCAGCTGTTAGAACTTTAACTCAAGTTGAATTAGATGATGCGATGTTAGCTGATCGCATGTTTAGTATGTTAATGGGTGATGAGGTTGAACCTAGAAAGAAATTCATTCAAGAAAATGCTAAATATGCATCTAATCTTGATTTCTAGAGGTGAATTATGAAAAAACATGATAACGAAGAATTTTTAGAAGCGGAAAAACAAGAAGGCGACCGCATAGAAAAATTAAATATTAATGATAAGCTTCAGAAATCATTTTTAAGTTATGCGATGAGCGTTATTATCTCAAGAGCCTTACCAGATATTAGAGATGGTTTAAAACCTGTTCAAAGACGTATCGTATATGGTATGAATGAAATGGGAGTTTATTCGAATGTAGCTCATAAGAAATCTGCTCGTATCGTCGGTGACGTTATGGGTAAGTATCACCCTCATGGTGACTCTTCTATTTATGAGGCTATGGTTAGAATGGCTCAACCTTTTAGTTATCGTTATCCATTAGTTGATGGACATGGTAACTTTGGTAATATTGATGGTGATGGGGCTGCCGCTATGCGTTATACTGAGGCTAGAATGTCTAAAATAGCTTCAGAAATTGTTAGAGATATAGACAAAAATACTGTTGATTTTGTTGATAATTATGATGGTACTGAAGAAGAACCTATAGTACTTCCTTCAAGAATACCTAACCTACTTGTCAATGGGGCAACTGGTATAGCTGTAGGTATGGCGACAAATATTCCATCTCACAACTTAGGTGAGGTAATTGATGGTATTCAAGCCTTAATTAAAAATCCAAATATTACAATTGAAGAATTGATGAATTATATAAAAGGTCCTGATTTCCCTACAGGTGGTCAAATCATTGGTTTATCAGGTCTTTATAAAGCTTATTCTACTGGTAATGGTACTATCGTTATTAGATCTAAGGCTGAGATTGAAAGCAACGAGAAAAATGGTAAAAATTCTATTATTGTGACTGAAATACCTTATATGACAAATAAGACTAAGCTTATTGAAAGAATAGCTGAAATAGCTAAAAATAAGATAGTTGAAGGTATTACTGATATTAGAGATGAATCTAATCGTAAAGGTATTAGAATAGTTATAGAACTTCGTAAGGATGTTAATCCTGAAGTTATGTTAAATAATTTATATAAATATACCCAACTTCAAACAAGTTATGGTATTAACATGATTTGTCTTGTTAATAACGCTCCTAAGGCTGTATCTTTAAAAGAAGCTTTAGAAGAATACTTAAAATTCCAAGTAGAAATTATCACAAGACGTACAACTTACGATTATGAAAAAGCTTTAGCTCGCTTACATATCTTAGAAGGTTATATTATTGCTCAAGATAATATTGAAGAGATAATTAAGATTATTAGAGAAACTAATGATGGTACTGAAAAAGAAAAATTAATCGAAAGATTTGCTTTATCTGATATTCAAGCTACTGCTATCTTAGATATGCAATTAAGAAGATTATCTGGTTTAAATAGAGAAAAGATTCTACAAGAACAAGATGAATTAAAAGTTCAAATAGCTGAATATCAAAGAATATTAGGTTCTGAAGATGCTAAATTAGAATTAATTGAAAAAGAATTAATTGAAATTAAAAATAAATACGGTGACGAAAGAAAATCAGAAATTTGTCTAAACGTTGATTTAAGTATTGAAAACGAAGATTTAATTCCTAGAGAAGATGTTATTGTTACTATTACTTCTTCTGGCTACGCTAAGAGAATGAAACAAGATGTATATAAAGTTCAAAATAGAGGTGGCGTAGGTATTACAGGAATTAAAACTAAAGAAGATGATGATGTTTGGAAGATAATACCTACTTCTACTCATGATTATTTATACTTCTTTACTAATTTAGGTAGAGTATATGCAATTAAAGCTTATCAAATTCCTGAAACTACTCGTCAAGCTAAAGGAAGTCCGATAGTTAACTATATTACCTTTAAAGAAGGTGAAAAGGTTGCTGCTATTACTAGAATACCTACAACTAAAGGAGTAGAACTTGCTGATGATAATAAATATTTATGTTTTGTTACAAAACATGGTATTATTAAAAGAACAAGTATCGATGAATTTAGAAATATTAGAGTAAATGGTAAAAATGCAATTACCCTTAAAGAAGGCGATGAATTATTTGATGTTAAAATGACTAATGGAGAACATGAAATAGTTCTAGGTAGTTCTAATGGTAAATCAATAAGATTTAAAGAAGATGATGTTAGAGTAATGGGTAGGACAGCTAGTGGTGTTACTGGTATGCGTTTTAAAGATACTGAAGCTAAAATAGTAGGTATGGCTGTAATAACTTCAGATGCTGAAGAAATATTAGTTGTTACTGAAAATGGTTTTGGTAAACGTACAAGAGCTGATGAATATCGTCTACAATCTCGTGGTGGTACTGGTGTTAAAGCTTTAAATGTAACAAGTAGAAATGGTAATTTAGTAACTCTAACCGCAGTTAATGATAAAGAAGATTTAATTATCACAACTGATAAAGGTATGAATATTAGAATGCATATTAAAGATATTTCAATCACAAGTAGAGCTACTCAAGGTGTTAAATTAATTAAATTAAGAGAAGATCAAAATATTTCTACTATAGCTACTATTCCAGCTGAGGAAGATGAAACTGAAGGAGAAGAATAATCTTCTTCTTTTTTATAAAAGAATATGATAAAAATTGCAGTTAGAGAATTAGCTTATTATGTTTATCAATCAGGTAATTTAACAGATAGTAATTCTTTTAATCAATCAGCTATTGATGGTAAACATCTTCATCAAATAAGACAAAGCGAATATGAAATTGATGATATTAAAGAATACTATATTAAAAAGATAATTGATAACAAATATGAGATACATGGTTATATAGATGGTATTATTAAAGAAAATAAAAAGACTATTTTAGAAGAAATTAAAACTGTTGAAGAAAATATATATGGTGATACTTTTATTGAAAAAGAATGCCATGTAGCTCAACTTAAAATATATGGATATCTATATTTATTAGATAATGATATAAAAAATATTGAACTAAATTTATTATATATAGAAAGAAAATCTTTAAAGAGACGTACTTTTAAATATAAGTTAGAATTTAGTGAATTAGAAGAGTTCTTCTACACAACTTTAAATGAATATTTAAAGTTAGTTGATTTTATTTCTTTAATCGAGAAAAATCGCATTAACTCGGCAAAAAACATTAATTTTCCTTACACTAATATTAGAGAAGGCCAAAAGGAAATGATGGAGTTTTTAGATAAATATTTACTTCAAGATAAGTTTAATTTTATCTTAGCCCCTACAGGTATAGGAAAGACTTCTGCTAGTATTTATGTAGCTATTAAAAAGATGATAAATAATCAAGATAAAATCTTCTTTTTAACCGCTAAAACAAGTGGTAAAGAAATAGCTAAAGAAACTATGTCTTTATTAAATAAGGTAGGTTATTTAGGTAAAACTTTAGTTATTACAGCTAAGAAAAAGATATGTTTAAAAGAAGATACTACTTGTGATTATGAAAACTGTCCTTTTGCCTATAACTTCTATGATAAATTAAAAAAAGCTATTTTTGACATCTTAGAAAACGAAGATATTATAGATGAAAGAAAAATCAAAGAATATTCACTTAAACATGAAATATGTTCTTTTGAATATAGTTTAAATATATCTGAATATGTAGGAGTTATAATAGCTGATTATAATTATTTGTTTGATCCTAAGGTTAAATTAATTAGATTTTTTGAAGAAGGAGATTATAATAATTTAATCTTAATTGATGAAACTCATAATTTAGTATCTAGAAGTCAAAACATGTATTCAGCTACTTTAGATGTTGTAGACCTATTAATATTGAATCACTATCTTCATGAAGAAGAACATATTAATAAACAATTAGTTAAAACAATAAATTATCTTCATAGAGAATATGATAATAAATTAGAATCTGGATATTATATAAGTAAAGATAATGATTTAGAATTAGAAAGTTATTTATATAATATAGTTGATGATATATCAGAATATTTAGATGAATTTAAGGATAAAGAAAATAGAGAAAATATCTTGGATATATTTTTAAAGATAAAAGATTATTTAAGAATATCTAAATTATTTTCTTATTCTCACATTCTTTTAATTAAATTATTTAACAATAATATAAATATACAAATTAAATGTTTAGATGCTTCTTCTTTTATTAGTAATATAATAGAAACATCTACTTTAGGTTCTACCTTCTTTTCAGCAACCTTATATCCTATAAGATATTATGAAAAGTTGTTAATAGGAGAGAATAAATCTAATTATTTAGAATTAGCTTCACCTTTTGATATTAATAACTTAAGTTTAAATATAATACCTATTTCTACTAAATATAAAGATAGAGAAGAAACTATATATGATGTAGTTAAAGTAGTGAAAAAAACTATTAATATTAGAAAAGGAAAATATATTGTTTTCTTTCCAAGTTATCAATATCTTAAAATGTTTAAAGAAGATTTATATTTTGAAGGTTATAAGATAATTGAACAAACCGAAGGATTAAACGAAAGGGAACAAAAAAAGATATTAGAAGAATTTAATAGTGATGAAAATATTTTAGGTTTATTTGTATTAGGTGGGGTATTTTCAGAAGGTGTAGATTTTATCGGTAATAAATTACACGGAGTAATTGTTGTTGGAGTAGGATATCCTCAAATTAATTTAGAAAATGAAATAATTAAAGATTACTTTATTACAGAAGGTGAAAATGGTCTAGATTTTGCCTATACCTATCCTGGATTTAATAAAGTTATTCAGGCAGTAGGTAGAGTAATTAGGACAGAAAATGATAAAGGTATAGCTTTACTTATAGATGATAGATATTTATATAGAAAGTATTTAGATATTTTTCCTAAACATTGGTCTAATTATAATGTTATTAGAAGTATAGATGATCTAGATGATAAATTAAGTAAATTTTGGAATAAATAAAAAAACGACCATTAGGTCGCTTAACTATTAATAATATCTAATACTTCTTTTAAATCTATATCATTATTTTCTTGGAAGTAAATTTTAAAGTTATCATTATCATATCTAGGTAAGATATGAATATGGAAATGATTTACACTTTGACCAGCACTACCACCATTATTATTTACGATATTTACTCCTGTAGCCCCTAGTTTATCTACTATTTTAACACTTAGTTTTTTAACAATAGTCATAAGATAAGCCAAATCTTCTTCTTTAATTTCAAAAATATTTTCAGCATGACATTTAGGTATAACTAAAGTATGACCTTTAGTAGCTTGAGAGATATCTAAGATAGCTATTACCTTGTCATCTTCATATACAATATTACTAGGTATTTCTTTATTAATTATTTTACAAAATATACAGTTCATGTTATTTCTTCTCCTTTTTGTTAATTATATACTAATTTTAAGCAAAACGATACTAAAATAAAAATAATCGTGATATAATCTTGTCGAGTAAGGAGAAGATTAATATGAAAATTTATTTACATACTGGACATAATGTAATATTAGAAGAATTTAAAGATAATACTATAGAATGTACAAAATTAAAAGAATTAAAAGCTAATACTACAGATGGAGCTAAAGAAAAACATGTTCCTGTGGTTGAGGTTAAAGATAATGTTGTTGAAGTTGTTGTTGGAAGTGTATTACATCCTCAAACACCTGAACATTTAATTGAATTTATATTAGTAGTTACAACTAATGGTACATATCGTAAAGATTTAAGTTCTGAAGATGAACCTAAGGCTAGTTTTGCTTTACTTCCTGACGAAAAAGTTTTAGAAGTTTACGAATATTGTAATTTGCATGGTCTTTGGAAAGTAACATTATAAGTTAAGGTGTACCTTTTGGTACACTTTTTTAAAAAGGTGGTATTATGATAGGTAAAATACATTCTTTTGAATCATTTGGGACTGTAGATGGTCCCGGTATTAGATATGTTATATTTTTAAAAGGTTGTCCTTTGCGTTGTCTATACTGTCATAATCCTGATACTTGGACTATGGATAACGCAGAATTACACGATGTTGATGATATAGTTAAAGGATCTTTAAGATATAAAAATTATTGGTCTAATAATGGTGGTGTAACTATATCTGGTGGTGAACCTTTATTACAAATAGATTTTGTTATTGAATTATTAAAGAAATTTAAAGAAAATAATGTTAATACAGCTTTAGATACTTCTGGTTGTTTATTTAACGAAAAAGATATAGCTAAATATGAAGAATTAATTAAGTATGTCGATTTATTTTTGCTTGATATAAAACATATCAATAATGAAGAACATGTTAAATTAACTGGTAAAGAAAATAAAAACATTTTGTCTTTTGCCAAATTTTTAAGTGATCATAATAAAGATATTTGGATAAGACATGTCTTAGTACCAGGTATAACTTTAAATAAAATATATTTAGAAGAATTAAGAGATTTTATAAAAACATTAAAAACAGTTAAAAAAATAGAAATTTTACCATATCATACTATGGGTATAGTTAAATATAAGAATTTAGGAATAGATTACCCTTTAAAAGATACTGCTGTCCCTACTAAAGATGAAGTAAAGATGGCTAAAGAAATTTTAGGAGCTTAATATGAAACAATTTAGTAAAGAAGATAAATTAGATGGATTAAATGTATTATTAATAAGTGGAGATGGTTGTGCTAGCTGTATATCTATGTATGAAGTAGTAAGTGAGGTTAGTACTAAGTTTCCAAATGTTAATTTTTATTATTTAGAAGTTAGTGAAGAAAACTTAGATTTTTTAAATAATATAGGTGTTAGAACTATCCCAACAGTTTGTATAATAAAAGATAATAAAGTTATCGAAATGTGTCATGGTTACCAACCAGATGAAATATTAGAAATATGGATAGAAAGTAAAATAAACGGCTAATTTTAGCCGTTTATTATTTTATTCCAATAATTTTTAGCAAGTTCAATAAAATATTTTTCTTCTTCAAGTAAATCCTTGTTATAGGCAGCTATTATCTTCCAAGTTGGATGTTCTTTTAAGGTGTAAAAGAAGATATTATCGCTTTCGATAGCGTATGATTTAGGTATTAAACTTATACCTAAATTAGCACAAACTAAATTATAAGATATTTTATTACTTTCTGTTTCAAAGATTATTTTAGGTTCTATATTATAATCTTTGAATAATTTATTTTGGATATCTCTTAAGGTTGAATCCTTATTTATTACGATAAAATCTCTATCTTTAAAATAAGATAAATCTACTTCTGAATATGGTATATTAGATATGAGATAGTTAATATTTTTAGGGACAGCTAGTACTATTTCTTCATCAGCTAGATGAGTGTATTTTATATCTAGTTTTAATTCATTATTTATTGTTAGAAAACCAAAATCTAATTTTTTATTTTTTATGTCAAAAATTTGATTTTTAACACTTTTTTCTATTGCGGAAATTATAATGTTAGAATATTTTTTATGAAAGATAGGATATAATTCTACTAACATTTGATTTCCTCTTTCTTTTGTTAGACCAACATTTAGAGTTAATTTCTTGTTATCTAGTTTTTTAATTTTATCGTAAGCTTCTTCTTTTAACTCTAAAATTTTCTTAGCGTAGTTTATATAAATAATTCCTGCTTCAGTCAATTCTAGTTCTTTATTTTTTCTAATAAAGAGTTTTTTATTTAATTCTTTTTCAATATTTAATAATTGTTGATTTAAAGCTGATTGAGACAAAAATAATTTTTCGGCTGCCTTAGAAATATTATTAGCCTTAGCTATTTCTACTATGTATTCAAGTTGTTTTAAATTCATGTTGTCCTCTTAATTTTTCTTATAGATAATATTAGAAAAAATTGGTTTTTTTCCTGTTTTTTATTTTATATAATAAAATT
The DNA here is from genome assembly GCA_964547945.1 of uncultured Anaeroplasmataceae bacterium. Lineage (GTDB taxonomy): Bacteria > Bacillota_I > Bacilli_A > Acholeplasmatales > Anaeroplasmataceae > CALUXS01. The sequence goes on along the minus strand of CAZJPL010000027.1, from coordinate 7,393 downwards.
AGATAGAAAACAAGTACTATCAAAAATTTAGAGAATAAGGAGTATAAAAAATGAAGGTTGGATTTATTGGATTAGGTATTATGGGTAAACCTATGAGTAAGAATTTAGTTAAAGCCGGGTATGATTTAGTAGTTAATGATCATAAGACAGAAACTATGGAAGAATTAAAGGCTATGGGTGCTGAAATAGCTATTAACGCATGTGAAGTAGCTAAAAAATGTGATGTTATAATAACTATGGTTCCTAATTCTCCTCAGGTTAGAGATGTATGTTTAGGCGAAAATGGTATTACTTCAGCTGGTAAGAAAGGAATTACTGTTATTGACATGTCTTCTATAGACCCAGTACAAGCTAAAGAAATTGGGGCTGAACTTAGAAAATATGATATTGAAATGTTAGACTGTCCTGTTTCTGGTGGTGAACCTAAGGCTATAGATGGTACATTATCTGTTATGTCTGGTGGTAAAAAAGAAATATTTGATAAGTATGAAAGTTTACTTAAATGTATGGCTTCTTCAGTTACTTATTGTGGGGATTTAGGTAGTGGAAATATAGCTAAATTAGCTAATCAAGTAATAGTTGCCATAAACATTGCTGCTGTATCTGAAGCTTTAACTTTAGCTAAGAAATTAGGGGCAGATCCTGAAGTTGTTTATAAAGCTATTAGAGGGGGTTTAGCTGGTTCTACTGTTTTAGATGCTAAAGCTCCTATGATGATTGAACATAATTTTAAGCCAGGATTTAGAATTGAATTACATATTAAAGATTTAAACAATGTTTTAAATGCTTCTCATAGTGTTAATAGTTTCATTCCTTTAACTAGTCAATTAATGGAAATTATGCAAACTCTTCAAAATAAAGGTTTTGGTAAAGAAGATCATAGTGCTATCTTAAGATATTATGAAGAAAATGCTGATATCGATTTAAGAAAGGAAGATTAGTATGTTTAAACCTAAAGGAATAATACCTCCTATTATTACACCATTGAGTAGTGATGGAGAGGTTAATTATGAAGTATTAGAGGAAATGACTAATCACTTAATTGAAGAAGGTGTACATGGCCTATTTCCTTTGGGGACTACTGGAGAATTTTACGCATTTGATGATGAAACATATAAAAAGATAATTATTACAGTTAAAAAAGCTGCGAAAGGTAGAGTACCAATTTATGCAGGGTGTAATCATATAACTACTAGAGGTGTAATTCATCAAGTTAAAATTTGTGAAGAAATAGGAGTAGATTGTGTTTCTATTTTAACTCCTATGTTTGTAACACAAACTCAAGATGAATTGTATAAGTATTATTCAGACATAGCCAAGTCTACATATTTACCTATTATTATGTATAATAATAAACCAAAAACTAATGTAACTATTAATCCGGAAACAGTTTTAAAATTATCTAAAATTGATAATATCATTGGAGTTAAAGATTCTACTGGAGATATGACTAATTGTTTAGAATATATAAGATTAACTAGAGATAATCCTAATTTTTGTGTTTTAATGGGTAGAGATACTTTAATTTATCCTGCCTTAGTATGCGGGGCTAGTGGAGCTATTTCTTCTTGTGCTAATGTGGCTCCAAGAGTAGTAGCTGATATTTATGATAAATTTATAGCTGGTGATCAAAAAGGAGCGTTAGAAGCTCAATATAAACTTGCACCACTACGCATTGCGACTAATCTTGCAACTTTTCCAGCTATTATTAAAGAAGGCTTAATTCAACAAGGTTATAACGTAGGTAAATGTTTAGATCCTATTGGAGAAGTAAGCAAAGAAGCTAAAGAAAAACTACATCTAATCTTAAAAGAAATGGGGTTAGTGTAGTGAAGGTCGCAATTGCGATTGATTCATTTAAAGGTTCTTTATCTTCTATTGAAGTAGCTGAATCTATTAAAGAAGGAATATATTTTGTTTATCCTAAAGCAGATGTTTTAATAATACCTTTAGCTGATGGCGGTGAAGGAACTGTTGAAGCTATGACTTTAGGAGATGAATCTAAATTAATAAAAGTTAAAGGTGTAAATTCTTACAAAAAACCATTAGATACTTATTATGGCTTTATAGATAATAAAGCAATTATCGAAGTAGCTAGTACTATTGGACTTCCTTTAATAAAAAATGATAAAAGACCACTTGAAGCTAGTAGTTATGGTGTAGGAATACTTATTAAAGATGCTATAAAAAGAGGCTTTAAGGAAATAATTATAGGTCTTGGGGGTAGTTCTACTAATGATGGTGGAATGGGTATGCTTACTGCCTTAGGATATAAATTTCTAGATAAAAATAATAATATATTAGCTGATAAACCGCTTAAATTAGACAAAATTTGTAGTATAAATGATGACGAGGTATTGCCTGTTTTAAAAGATATTAAGTTCATTGTAGCTTCAGATGTTACTAATCCTTTATATGGTAAAAATGGAGCAACCTATATATTTGGTAAACAAAAAGGTTTAAATGATAATGAGATTAGTTTTTTAGATGAAGGCATGAAAAATTTCGCTAACGTTAGTAATAGATTTACTAATACTGATTACACTAAAAATCCTGGTGCCGGGGCGGCTGGTGGTCTTGGTTATGCTTTAATGTCGTATTTAAATGCTAGAGTAGAATCAGGTATAGATTTAGTTTTAAAAACTATTGATTTTTCTAATTTAATTAAAGATTATGAATATGTAATTACCGGTGAAGGTAAATTAGATAGACAATCAGTAATGGGCAAGACTCCTATAGGTGTAAGCAAACTTGCTAAATCTCAAAATAAAAAAGTATTGGTGTTTGCTGGTAGTATTACTAATGATTATGAAGAATATAATTCTTTTGGAATAGATGCTTATTTTCCTATAGTTAGAGGTGTTACTTCATTAAACGAAGCTTTAAATAGAAATAATGCTAGAAATAATATAAGAAAAACAGTTGAACAAGTTTTTAGACTTATTAAGATAGAAAGACGGGGGGTGAATAATTTGGAATATGTTAAAGTAAGTGCTAATGATAATGTAGCTATAGCTCTAAGAGATTTAGTTAAAGGCACTAAAATAGATGATATTACCTTAATAGATGATATACCTCAAGCTCATAAATTAGCTTTAAAAGATATAGCTAAAGGAGAAGCCATAATTAGATATAATGTCATTTTAGGTTATGCTAATAAAGATATAAAAAAGGGCGAATGGATAAATGAATATATGCTAGATTTACCAACTCCTCCTTCTTTAGATGATTTAGAATATGGTAAAAATATAGTTACTAATTTACCTAAGCCTAAAAGACAAACATTTTTAGGATATAAAGTTCCTAATTCTAAATATGCTGGAACTAGAAATATTTTAGCTATTCATACTACTGTTCAATGTGTCACAGGAGTATTAAATATAGCTATCAAAAAGATTAAAGAAGAGTTATTACCTAAATATTCTAATGTAGATGATGTAGTAGCAATAAACCACGCTTATGGTTGTGGTGTTGCGATAAATGCTAGAGAGGCCAAAGTTCCAATTAGAATCTTACATAATTTAGTTTATAACCCTAATTTTGGGGGTGAAATTATGGTAGTCGGTTTAGGTTGTGAAAAACTTACTGTTGATAAATTATTAGATAAAGAATATATAAATTCAGATAATATCATTATCTTACAAGATAAAAAAGGATTTAAAGATATGATAGATTCTATAGTAGAGATGGCTGATAAAAAACTAGCTAAATTAAATCTTAGAAAAAGAGTGGAACTACCATTATCAGAATTAATTATAGGTATGCAATGTGGAGGTAGTGATGCTTTTTCTGGTGTTTCAGCTAATCCTAGTGCTGGGTATGCCTCAGACATGCTAGTTTCAGCAGGAGCCACTGTTATGTTTTCAGAGGTTACTGAGGTAAGAGATGGTGTTAAATATATAGCTGAACGTTGTTTAGATAAAGAAAGTTGTGATAAATTAGCTAGTGAGATGAGTTGGTATGATAATTATTTACTTGAAGGTGATGTTGATCGAAGTGCTAATCCAACTCCAGGCAATAAAAAAGGTGGTCTTTCAAATATAGTTGAAAAAGCTATGGGATCAATTGCTAAATCAGGACATGCTCCAATAGTTGAAGTTTTATCACCTGGAGAAATGCCATCTAAAAAAGGTTTAATATACGCAGCTACTCCTGCTTCAGATATAGTGTGCGGACCTTGTCAATTAGCTTCTGGTATAACTTTGCAAGTATTTATGACTGGTAGGGGAACACCTTATAATTTAACTGCTTCTCCTGTTATTAAAGTTAGTTCAAGAAATGATTTAAAAAATATATGGGATGATTTAATAGACATAAATGCTGGAGAAGTTGCTGTTGGTGAAAAAACCATTGAAGAAAAAGGTACTGAATTATTTGATTATATATTAGATGTAGCCTCAGGTAAGATTAAAACAAAAGCCGAAGAATATGGTATAGCTAATGACTTTTGTATATTTAATCCAGCCCCAATTACATAATTTTATAAAAACGAACATTTTAAGCTTCACAAACTTTTGAATTGTGAGGCTTTATTTATATAATTAAACCTTATTAAGGTGTTTTTAAGCTAATTTAGGATAGTCAAATAAATGATTTTTTAAATCCTCAAAAATAAAAATTAAAAGGAAAGAAAACATCTTGTTTTTATATTATTAATAGTTTAGAATTCAAAGAGTGTAATGATTCCTTAATAAGAATATACGATAGTAGATATGGATGAAATTTATAATCTAGTTGATAATGTTACTTGTATAACTTCTATTCATAAAGAGTTTTATAAGGTAATGTTGAATAATAGATATAAAAAAATAATCAAGGCTAGTTATGAAAAATTGAAAGGAGGCAAAGGATATGAATAATATAACTGAAGGCGTAATTTGTTTAGAACAAGATGATGTAATATATCATATATGTAAGATAGAGTATTATTATTTTGATGATAATAATGAAAAGTATGTATTTATTCCATATTGGAATGTTATAGATTTATTACCCGATGACATTTTTCAAGGAATTCCTGGATTAAATATGGAATTAAGAAAAGAAAGATACGAAAGAATTAATAGAGTTCCAGTATTTATCGCCGAAAGAACACCATCAGAAAATCGAGAAGATTTGTGGGATTTTCTAGAAATGTGTAATATGGATTATCTTAATAGATTAGAATGGCTAATTAGAACACCATTAAGATATTTTGGAGATAATTTATATGCAATAAGATTTAAAGAAGCTAAACAAATTGAGAAAGTTAATGATTTGACCAAATTTAATTATAAAGATAACGTTAAAGTTGATTCAATATTTTCCTTAGGACATAAACAACAAACAATAATTAAGATATTACTTCGCATTGTGGTTAGTGGAAGTTATCTTACATCTAAAGAATTATCTATAAATGATGATAATCGTGAATCTTATTTTAATCTTTTATATTCGTTGAATCATAAAGCATTTAATGAAGGTTTAATACATAAGAGAGGTAGAGCTAAGGTTGAAGTTAGTATACCTAAATTAGATGAAGTTTATAATCAATATAGCAAAGGAGAAATTACTAGAGAAAAAACTATGCAAATACTTGATATAAAATCTATCTCTACTTTTTATAGAAGAGTATCCGAATATAAAAAAGAATTAAAGGTATAAATATAAAAAGAAATTTTAAAACGCCAAATAAGTTCGACAGTTATTAGTAATATTCGGTCTAGAAAATGTTGTTATTTCAACAAATTCTAGACTTTTTATCCATAATAAAAATGTAGTATCTAAATTAAAAATATAAAAAAAACGTCGCATAAATACCATTAAAAACTTTAAAATACGTCGCAAAGTAATTCTTAAAATTAAAGAAAAATGTCGCACACACTTGAATAATGTAGAAAAAAACGTATAATTTAAGTAGAAATGCAGGTGGATTATATGTTATATAGAAAATTTTATAATGAGTTAGTAAGGTGGCACAACGAAAAGAAAAAACGAGCTATGTTAATTGATGGAGCAAGACAAATTGGAAAAACAACTTTGATTAGGCAGTTTGCTAGAGATTATTACGGGGATAATTTTGTAGAAATAAATTTTGTTAATACTCCTTCTGCTATAGAGATATTTAAAGGAGATCTTTCAGCTGATGAAATTATAAGTAAGCTTACTCTATTTTTACATCGTTCTTTAGAACCATATAAAACTTTAGTGTTTTTTGATGAAGTTCAAGAATGTCCAGAGGTCAGGACGGCCATTAAATTTCTAGTTGATGATGGACGGTTTGATTATATTGAATCAGGATCTTTATTAGGCATTAACTATAAAGAAATTAAATCATATCCAGTTGGATATGAGGAAATTAGAAAAATGTATCCTATGGATTTTGAGGAATTTATTATTGCTAATGGTGTTCAACAAGAAAATATTGATTATTTAAGAAAATGTTATGATAATAGAACGCCTATAGATAATTTTATACATAAGGAAATGATGAAATTATTTATTTACTATATGTTAATAGGTGGTATGCCAGCTGTTGTTCAAGAGTTTGTTAATTCGAAAGATATGGGTCGAGTAGTATCTATTCAAAAAGACATATTGGCTTTATATCGTCAAGATATAACTAAATATGCAGTAATTAGAAAAGAAAAGATAACTACTATATTTGATACCATACCGGCTGAACTTAATTCTAAAAATAAGAGATTTATGCTATCTGATTTAACAAAAACAGCACGTATGGAAAGATATGAAAGTTGTTTTAATTGGCTTACAGATGCAGGCGTTGCATTACCATGCTATAATTTATTAGAACCTAAACAACCAGTTGAAATAAATAAACGACATAATTTATTTAAATTTTTCTTAGCTGATACGGGGCTTTTATGTGCTATGAGTTCTACTGATGTTCAATTCCAAATAATAAGTGGAGATTATGGAATAAATCAAGGAAGTATAATGGAGAATTTGTTTGCCCAACAATTAAAAAGTAATGGTTTTAATCTTTATTATTATGATAATAGTAAAGTTGGAGAAATAGATTTTTTAGTTGAACAACATGCTAAATTAATTCCTATCGAAATAAAGTCAGGAAAGAATTATAAAGTTCATAAAGCTTTAGATAACCTTTTATCCATTAAAGAATATAGATTAGATGAAAGTATTGTATTTTGTACAGGTAATATTGAAAAACAAGATAAAATAGTATATCTTCCATTATATATGATAATATTTTTTAAGAAAGAAAATATGCTAGATAAAATAATATTTGAATAAAAAAAGTTCGACACTTATTTATGTAATTTAACCTAAAATATGTCTAAACAATGACATTTTTAGGTTTTTTATATTTTTATAATTAATGTTGTATATAAAAAGCCTAAACATCTTTTGATGTTTAGGACTAAGTTATAAA
>CAZJPL010000026.1:3163-19307 GCA_964547945.1 uncultured Anaeroplasmataceae bacterium | reverse complement strand
TCTTGATAAATCAGGATTTAATAGACTTCCAAGTTGGGAAGATGCTTTAGAAAGATATCTAAAGGAGATGATACAAAATGTCTAAATTTTTAATAACTGGTGGTGCTGGTTTTATAGGTGGTAATTTTTGTCATTACATGGTAAATACTTATCCTAGTGATGAATTTGTATGTATAGATGCCTTAACTTATGCTGGAAATCTAGAAACATTAGAACCTATAAAAGACAAACCTAACTTTAAATTTGTTCATGGTAACATTTGTGATAGAGAATTAGTATATAAATTATTCGAAGATGAAAAGTTTGATTATGTAGTTAATTTTGCTGCGGAATCACATGTAGACAGAAGTATAGAAAATCCAACTATATTTCTAGAAACAAATATAGTTGGTACAAGCATATTAATGGATGCTTGTAGAAAATATGGTATTAAAAGATATCATCAAGTATCTACAGATGAAGTATATGGAGACTTACCTTTAGATAGACCAGATTTATTATTTACTGAAAATACTCCTATACATACATCTAGTCCTTATAGTGCTTCTAAAGCTTCAGCTGATTTATTAGTTCTAGCTTATCATAGAACATATAAATTACCTGTTACTATATCTAGATGTTCTAATAATTATGGTCCTTACCATTTCCCTGAAAAATTAATACCTTTAATGATTAAAAAAGCTCTAGCAAATGAACCATTACCAGTATATGGTAATGGAGCTAATGTAAGAGATTGGTTACATGTATACGATCATTGTACAGCTATAGATTTAATAGTTAGAAAAGGTAAAGATGGCGAAGTATATAATGTAGGTGGTCATAATGAAAAGAGTAATTTAGAAGTGGTAAAAACTATTTTAAAAGCATTAAATAAACCTGAAAGTTTAATAAATTATGTTAAAGATAGACCTGGTCATGATTTAAGATATGCTATGGATCCTACTAAATTAATGACTGAATTAGGTTGGAAACCTAAATATACTTTTGAAACTGGTATAGTTGAAACTATTAAATGGAATTTAGCTAATCAAGATTGGATTAATCATATAATCAGTGGTGAATATATGAGATTTATGGAGAAGAATTATGGAAACAAATACAATTGACAATAAAGTAAAAGTTAATGCTGTTGTTGTAACATATAATAGAGTGGAACTATTAAAAGAATGTGTTACAGCTATTGAAAATCAAACTTATAAGATAAATAAATTATTTATAATAAATAATGCAAGTACGGATAATACTATTGAAGAAGTAGAAAAAATGTCAAAACTTTATGGCAATATAGTTTTGAATAATTTAGATACCAATGGTGGCGGATCATTAGGGTTTTATAAAGGAATAAGAGCAGCTTATTTTGATGAATGTGATTATGTTTGGGCTATGGATGATGATACGATTCCGTCTCCAACTGCATTAGAAAAATTGGTTAACTCTTTAGTTATTATAGAAGAAAAAATATCTTTTTTATCAAGTGCTGTCTATGGTCTTAATAATGAATCTATGAATGTGCCGATAATATCTAAGCGCATACCATTTTTATGTAACGATCCTTTTTGGTATAAATATCTAGACAAAGGAATAGTTGAAATAGAAAAAGCTACTTTAGTATCATTATTTGTTTCAACAGATGCTATAAAAAGTTGCGGGTTACCACATCCATATTTTTTCATATGGTATGATGATATAGAATGGTGTAGGAGGTTGACTCAAAAATATGGCCCAGGTTTCTTTATTGGAGATAGTAAAGTTATACATAAAAGATTTGCTGCTAATCATTCTATTTTTTTATTGGAAAATAAAAATAGGATTAAATTGAATAAATATCTTTATAGAAATATGTTAGTTTATTCTAAATATTATGATTCAAAGTGTAAGTTTATATTTAAAAAATTATCTGTATTATTAACTGCTGTAAGATGTTTGTTTAGAAGCAAAAAATATAAGTTCCTTAAATTTAAAGTTGTTTTAACAGGATATATAAATTTTAAGACAGGTAGATATCATAAAAAAGAGTTCAAAAATAGATTTAATAATTTAGAGAAAGATATATATGAATAGTTTTCAGTTGAGTTGGTGATATAAATGTATGATTATATTATAGTTGGTGCTGGTTTATACGGGAGTATATGTGCATATGAATTAAATAAAAATGGTTATAAGGTATTAGTTTTAGAGAAGAGAAATCATATTGGTGGGAATATATATACTGAAAATATTGAAGGTATTAATGTTCATAAATATGGTGCACATATATTTCATACGTCTAATAAAGAAGTATGGGAATACATCAATCAATTTGCAGAATTTAATAATTATATAAATAGTCCAGTGGCTAGATATAATAATGAATTATATAATTTGCCATTTAATATGAATACATTTACTAAATTATGGTCAAATGTTTATACTCCCTCGGATGCATTAAAAAAGATTGAAGAAGAAAGAAAAGATTCTTATAAAGAAAATCCTTTAAATCTTGAAGAGCAAGCTATTAATTTGGTTGGTAAAACCATATATGAAAAACTAATAAAGGGATATACTGCTAAACAATGGGGAAAAAATTGTAAAGACTTACCTGCTTTCATAATTAAAAGATTGCCAGTAAGATTTACTTTTGATAATAATTATTTTAATGATAGATATCAAGGCATTCCGATTGGTGGTTATACTAAAATAATTGAAAAAATGTTAGATGGTATTGAAATAAGATTGAATACGGATTATTTAGCCAATAAAAAGGAATATGATAATACGGCTAAGTATATTATTTATACTGGAGCTATTGATGCTTATTATGATTATTGCTATGGGCAATTAGAATATAGGACAGTTAAATTTGAAAGCGAGATTTTAGATATTAACAATTATCAAGGTAATGCTGTTATTAATTATACTGCTCAAGATATTCCGTATACTAGAATAATAGAACATAAACATTTTGAATTTGATATAACATCTCCCAAAACAGTTATATCAAAAGAATATTCGAAAAAATGGGAAATAGGGGATGAACCTTATTATCCAGTAAATGATGAAAAAAATAATTCTCTATATAACAAGTATAAAGAATTAGCATTAAAAGAGAAAAAAATATATTTTGGAGGAAGATTAGGCGAATATAAATATTATGATATGGACAAGGTAATATTATGTGCTTTAGAATTTTTAAAAGGATTGATTTAAATTGGAAGAAAAAGAACTAGAAACAAATATAAAAAAGAGTATAAAAAAGAACTATATATACAATGTAATTTATCGAGTATTTGCTATTATTGTACCATTAATTGTAACCCCTTATGTTTCAAGAGTTTTAACAGCTGAGGGGGTAGGACAATATAGTTATGCTTATTCATTAATTACTTATTTTACATTGTTTGGTGCTTTTGGATTTGAACAGTATGCTCGAAGGGAAATAGCCAAATATCAAAATGATAAACATAGTCAATCTAAGATTTTTTGGGAAATAGTTCTATGTAGATTTGTATCAGTTGGCATATCTTTAGCTATTAATTTAATATTATGTTTTAGCCATATATATGGTAGTTATGAAGCATTAATGTATATATTTAGTATAAATATAATAGCTACAGGTTTTGATATAGCTTTCTTATTTCAAGGTAATGAAGATTTTGGTAAAATTGTAATAAGAAATGTTATCATTAAATTATTAAGTGTTATTGCTATTTATATATTCGTAAAAGATACTGGAGATGTGTGGGTATATACCTTAATAAGTGCTATAATGCTCATTGTAAGTAACTTGTCGTTATGGACATATTTACCAAAAACATTGATTAAAGTAAGTGTTAAGATAATTAAACCATTTCGGCATCTAAAAGGTGCTTTACGTTTGTTTATTCCTACTATAGCAACAACAATTTATACAGTACTTGATAAAACTTTAATCAATGCATTAATAAATGATACGTATATCGTTATTGAAAATGGCGTTGAAGTTGTGAAAAATTATTCTGATTTAGAAAATGGTTATTATGAACAATCTGAAAAAATAGTTAAAATGCTTTTAACTGTAATAACTTGTATTGGAACCGTAATGGCTCCGAGAAATAGTAACGAAATAGCTAAGGGTAATTATGAACAAGTTCAAAGGAATACATATAAATGTGCAAAGTTTGTTTGGCTTATTGGAATTCCTTTAGTATTCGGTTTGTGTGCTACAGCTAGCAATTTTGTTCCATGGTTTTTTGGTGATGGGTATGACAAATGTATAACGTTAATCATTACTTTAAGTCCGTTAATATTGATTATTGGATTTAGTAATGTTTTTGGTATACAATATTTGGTTCCTAAAGGAAAAGATACTTATTATGCAATAGTATTAATTTGTGCCGCGTTTATTAATTTAATTTTAAATTTGATTTTGATACCTTATTATTGGTCTATAGGTGCCGCTATAGGAACATTAATAGCTGAAATTGTGGTTACATTAATGATGCTTATAGCAATAAGAAAAGAAATAAGCTTTTTAAAAATTCTTATTAGTGGTTGGAAAATTATAATATCTGGACTGGCAATGTTTGTTATTGTATATTTTACAAGTAAATATTTAGATAGTAGTATATTAAACTTTATTATTTTAGTTATTGAAGGTGTTGTCGCTTATGGTATTATGATATTGTTATTAAGGGAAAAATTGGTTTTGGAATATTTAAATATTGGAATTAATTTTATTAAGAAGAAATTAAATAGAGAGAAAAAATAGGAGGTATTTTATGGGCGAAAATAAAGAATTAACAACATCTCAAGATGATGGTGTAAGTATAGGTCAAATTTGTTCATGGATTTGGTCTAAGAAAATAATCGGGTTAATAGTTTTTGTTGTAGTTGCTATAATTGGTTTCTTATGTATATATTTATATAGTAATAGTTCTAGTGTATATCAAATTAGTTTTGATTATGGAACTACTCCTAATCTAGAATCAGGGACATATTTAGATGGTACCCCATTTAATTATTTAGATGTTGTATTTCATACAAATATAGAATCAGTTATAGAAAGCAATGATGATTATAGTAATTTAGATGTAGAAGATATATTAGAATCTATCACTATTCAAATTACATATGAATATGATGAAAACAGTAATATAATAGATACTTATTATACTATTGAAGTTAATCAAAATTGTTTTTCTTCTAAAGAACAAGCCAGACAATTTTTAATGGATTTAGTAAATGTTCCTATTGATACAACTAGTGATTATATTAATAATGTTAGTTTTGATTCTTTCTTCAGTTTGATTGAAACAGCAGTAACCTATGAAGAAGAAGTATCATATATAACTAGTCAAATTGAATTATTAACTTCTGGTTATGCTGAATTGATAAATTTAGTTGGAGATATTAAAGTATATATGAATGAAGGAGTAGATTCACTAGTAATAGGTGATGAAAATGATTCAGTATATACTTTATCTCAACTTCAAAACATTTTAATAAGTAATTTATCTCGATATAATTATGATTTATTAGAAGAAATAATAGATGCTTATAATTATGTTAAACTAGATTCTAATGGGACAGCAAATTATTATGTTGATTTATATACTCAAAGATTAGCTGCGTTAGAGGCTAGAGAAGGGACTTTAACAATTTATATTGCGGCTTTAACTGAACAAATCGAGAGTATTATTGAAGGTAATGCTATTGTAGATTCGAGTGGTTTGTCTACATTAATTAATTCAAGATATAGTTATCAAAATGAATTAATATCTGTTCAACAACAAATTGCTAATATAAGTGCTACTTTATCTAGAATAGAAGAACAAAATAATTTAGGTGAAAATGGGTATATAGATGATAAAGCTTTTGGTGAAAATTTAGCCGAATTAACAGCATATTTAGAATATGCTACTGAAACATTTACATCCATATATAAAGAATTATATTCTAGATTAATAACAATTAATTATTATTCAGCTTCAATAATAGTTGAAGATGGTGGCATCTCTACTATTATAAACGCAGGTATAAGTGTAGTGTTAGGCTTATTAGTAGGATGCGTTGTAGCCGGTGTATTAGGATATAACTCTTCAAAGAAAAAAGAAGTTGAATTTACTAAAAAGGCATAATGTTATGCCTTTTTAAAATAGGTGTGTTATATGTTAGAAAAGATAAGAAAATATTTTTATAGTTTAACTGAATATAAATGTTTTGAAGAAGTTTATTCACTATTATTTATGTTTATAGCTTTATTTAGCTGGCGCTTTGATACTATGATAGGTATGGGAATAATATTATTTATAATGGTTATAGTATTAATAATATATGAAGACTTTAATTATATAATACCTCCGACATTATATTTATTATTTTGTATTAATGAAGGTTTTTCAAATGATGAAATACCTATATCTTTAATCATATTAGTAAGTGTATTAGTATTAATAATGCTGTTCTTCTTTATAAAAAATATAAAGAAGAATGGACTTAAATTAAAGAAAATGAAGTCATTCTGGGGTTTATTGGGCTTAGCTATAATGAATTTAATACCTATATTATGGTGTGATACTATAGAAAGTCCTAATGAAGTATTTTATTTCTTTTTCTTTGCTAATCTAGGTTATTTTATAGTATATTTATTGATAATGGGTGGATTAAATAAAGTAGATTTAAAATTATTAGCAGTAGCTATTAGTTATATGGCAATTTTAATAACTTGTGAATGCATATACAGGGTATATGATTTAAGAGATACTAAAGATAGCATATTTGATTTATGGTATTATCTTGGTTGGGGATTATGTAATGAAGCAGGTATAATGATTTGTTTTTCTATACCTTTTATATTTTATTTATTATCTAAATCAAATAAAATATTACCGTTTATAGCTCAATTTATTAAAATAACTTTTGTTTTGGTAGGAGTATTATTAACTACATCTAGAGGAGCATATTTATGTGCTTTTGGTGAAACGTTTATATTAATGATAGCATTAATATTTACAACTAAAATAAGAAAACAATATCTTGTATTATTAGGCTGTTTAGTAGTAATATGTTTATCGGTATTCTTTGTATTTCATGATTATACATTCTCATATGTTGAGACTATTATAGATAGAGTGTTTACTGAAGGTTTAGATGATAATGGTAGATTAGAAATATGGCAACAGGGAGTGGAAAAATTTTTAGAATCACCATTATATACTATCTTAGGTGCTGGTATATGTGCAGTGTTGCAAATTAGAACTACAAGTGGTGGAACAGGAGAAAGTCTAATTAATCAATTAACACCACTTGTATTCCATTCAACTATAGTTCAAACTTTAGTAATGGGTGGTATATTTGGTTTAGTTATGCTATTAATACATTTATTTTTAAAATATAAGAATATAATTAAATTAGGTTTACCATTTATATTAAGTGTTGGGATAGGATTTATTTGTCTAGATATGTATGGTTTAATAGATAATACATATCATATGTATTATTTTATGATACCTTTGGTAATAGTATTAGCCGTAATGGATAATGCTTGTTATAAAGAAAGTAATAAGATATAAGTTTTTAAATAGATTGATGTTCTTATAACTAAAAATATATTGTAAATGGAGGATTAAAATTATGAGGGAGCTTTCGTTAGTTGAATTAAAACAAATTGAAATTGAACTTTTAAAAAAAATAGATGAATTTTGTAATGAAAACGGAATTAAATATTATGCACATGCCGGTACACTTTTGGGGGCAATTCGACATAAGGGTTTTATTCCTTGGGATGATGACATAGACATTTCAATGAGTAGGGAAGATTACGAAAAATTTATTAAATTAACAAATAAAGATGATTGTCCTTTTGGTTTTGAATGTTTTGAAAACAATAATTCCTATGTTTATGCTTTCGGTAAAGCATTTGACAAGAATACTATTTTGATAGAACATGAACGTCCTATGGAGGACTTAGGAGTATATATTGATGTATTTCCTTTAGATTCTTTGCCGAATAATTTAAAATTAGCAAAGAATTATGTAAAAAAAAGTCGTATTTTAGTGTTATGTCAATTATTAGCTAGTGAGACTAAATTTAAAAAGTTAAAAACAAAAAAAGCCACTATGGTCAAAAGATTGATTAAACCTTTTGTAAAAATATTTGGCTGCAAGTTTTGGACTAATAAGCTTATAAAGAAATCTAAAAAATATAATGGTTTGCAGACAAAGTATATAAGCAATATAGTTTCACCACATTATGTCCATGTTTATGAAAAAGAATGGTTTGATGAAGTGGTGAGATTACCATTTGAAAATATCGAAATTAATGTTCCTGCTGGATATAAAGAATTATTAACTACTATGTATGGTGATTATATGAAATTACCTCCAGAAGAAAAACGTAAAAGTAGTCATAACTTTATTGCTTATAGAAAATAAAGAATTGGAGATATAAAATGAAGAAATATAAAATTGGATATACAACTGGTGTTTTTGATATGTTTCATATTGGACATCTTAATATTTTAAAAAGAGCAAAAGAACAGTGTGAGTTTTTAATTGTTGGAGTATCAACAGATGAAGTTGTTGAATCTTATAAAAACAAAACACCTATTATATGTTATGAAGAAAGAAAAGCAATTGTTGAATCAATAAGATATGTAGATAAAGTTGTACCACAAACTTCTATGGATAAGATGAAAGCTTGGGAAGAACTTCATTTTGATGTAATGTTCCACGGAAGCGATTGGCAAGGTAGCGATATGTACAATAAGATTGTTGAAGAGTTTTTTAAGGTTGGAGTAGATGTTGTATTCTTACCACATACAGATGGTATTTCATCTACAATTTTAAGAGATAAAATTAAAAAGTAATCATTTTGGTAGTTAAATGAATATTTTATCAATTGAAAATTTAGAAAAAAGATGTACAGGATGTTTGTCTTGTCTTGATTCTTGTCCTACTGGCTGTATTCAAATAAACGAAGATTTATTATTTACATATCCTCAAATAGATGAAGATAAATGTATTTCTTGTGGGAAATGTAATAATGTTTGTCCTATTATAAATATAAAGAAATATGAATCAAATAATCAACACTTATATATAGCATATTCATTAGATGAAGAGAAGGTGAATGCTTCAGCATCTGGTGGTTTATTTAGAGTATTAGCTGAACATTGGTTAACACAAGGTGGATATGTTTGTGGAGCTACATTTGATGAAAATCTTAAATTAAGTCATCAACTAATAAATGGGACAGATGATTTATTTCCTATGCTAAAATCTAAATACTTACAATCAAATATGGTGGGGATATATAATCAAATCTTGACTCTATTAAAAAATAATGAAAAAGTTTTGTTTTCTGGTACTCCATGTCAAGTTTCAGCGTTAAAAAATTTTATTCCAAGCAAATATCATGTTAATTTAGTCACTATAGATTTAATTTGTCATGGTGTTCCATCACAAAAGATTTTTGATTTATATATTAAAGAATTAGAAGCTAAACATAAGGGACAAGTTGTAGATTTTAAGTTTCGTGTTAAAAATAAAGAACGTTGTGTTTCGCATTATTTTTCGTATTCAATATATAAAAATGGTAAAACTTTGACATATAAAGGGAGTTGTTGGGATTCTACTTATTATACAGCTTTTAAAAAATATTTGATCTTTAGAGAAAGTTGTTATAACTGCAATTATACTACTTTGAATAGAGTCTCAGATATAACTTTGGCTGACTTTTGGGGTATTGAAAAATATAAACCAGATTTAAATGCTCATAAAGGTATATCTATGGTAATTACCAATACTAAAAATGGTAAGTATTTATATGAACAAATAATTAACCAAATATATTCAGAGGAATGTCCGATTGAATGGGGAATTAATTCTAATCATTGTTTGACACATAAAACAAATTATCCAAGCAATTATAATGAAATTATAAATTCTTTAGAAAAAAATGGGTATTCTATTACGGCAAAGAAGTATTTTTCTAGTGGTTTATTAAGGAAAATATATCATCATTGCCCTATATTTGTATATAGAATAGTTAAGAAGTTAAAAAAGATGCTTTAGAGTATTTGATAAAGTTATAGCCCTTTAATTATCTTTATTTTTTTAATATGGAATTGAAGGGCTTTTTTATTTATCATAATTTAAATATCTTATGTTATAATAGCTAATGTATTTGATGAAGAAAGAGTTGATATTATGGGTATAGTAATAAGTGGTACTAAATTAGCTAGTAAGAGAAAAGAAATATTAAAAGAAGAAATAAATAAAGCTAGATTAATATATAATAGAGTACCTAAATTAGCTGTTATATTAATAGGTAATGATGTAGGTAGTTTATCTTATGTAAAGGGTAAAGAAAAGGCAGCTAATGAAGTAGGTATAGATATAAATACTTATCATTATGATGATATATTAGAATTAGAATTAGAAAATAAAATAATAGAATTAAATAAAGATAATAGTGTAGATGGTATATTAGTACAATTACCATTACCTAAACATATTAAACAAGATAGAATAATTAGTTTAATAGACCCTAGTAAAGATGTAGATGGATTTCATCCATATAATGTAGCTAGATTATATTTAAAATATAATACTATATTACCTTGTACTCCTAAAGGAGTAATAAATATACTAGATAGTAAGAATATAGAAATAGAAGGTAAGAGAGCTGTAATAGTTGGTAGATCTAATATAGTAGGTATGCCTTTAGCTAAGATGTTATTAGATAGGAATGCTACTGTTACTATATGTCATTCTAAAACTAAGAATTTAAAAGATATAACTAAAGAAGCTGATATATTAATAGCTTGTTTAGGTAAAGCTAAATTTATTACTAGTGATATGGTAAAAGATGGTGCTACTATTATAGATGTAGGTATTAATAGAGATAGTATAACTAATAAACTATGTGGGGATGTAGATTTTGATAATGTAGTAGATAAAGTTAGTTATATAACTAAAGTACCTGGTGGTGTAGGACCTATGACTATATGTAGTTTATTAGAAAATACATATATAGCATATATTAATCACAATAAGGAGTAATTATGATATCTAGATATAGTAGAGAAGAAATAAGTAAAATATGGGATGAAGAAAATAAGTTTAAAGCTTATTTAAAAGTAGAAATAGAAGCATGTAAAGCTTGGTCTAAATTAGGGGTTATACCAGAATCTGATGTTAAAAAGATAGAAAATAATGCGGAATTTAGTTTATCTAGAATAAAAGAAATAGAAAAAGAAACAAATCATGATGTAGTTGCTTTTACTAGAGCTGTATCAGAAAGCCTAGGAGAAGAAAAGAAATGGGTTCATTATGGTCTTACATCTACTGATGTAGTAGATACAGCTCAAGGTTATTTATTAAAACAAGTAAATGATATAATAGAAGCTGATATATATAAGTTTTTAGAAGTACTAAAAGATAAAGCTCTTAAATATAAAAAAACACCATGTATAGGAAGAACTCATGGAATTCATGCTGACATAACATATTTTGGTTTAAAATTTCTGTTATGGTATGAAGAAATGATTAGAAATTTAAATAGATTTAAAGAAGCAAGATCTCATGTAGAATGTGGTAAATTAAGCGGGGCAGTAGGTAATTTTTGTAATATACCTCCTTTTATAGAAGAAGAAGTATGTAAGAATTTAGGCTTATCATACGCTAAAATATCTACTCAAATTCTTCAAAGAGATAGACATGCTTATTATTTATCTGTTTTAGCTTTAATAGCTTCTAGCTTAGAAAAAATGGCTACTGAAATAAGACACCTACAAAGAACTGAAGTTCATGAAGCAGAAGAATATTTTAAAAAAGGTCAAAAAGGTAGTTCAGCTATGCCACATAAAAGAAACCCAATAGCTTCAGAAAATATATGTGGTTGTGCTAGAGTTATAAGAGGTTACATGTTAACTTCTTATGAAAATATAGCTTTATGGCATGAAAGAGATATATCTCATAGCTCAACAGAAAGAATAATATTACCTGATGTAACTACATTACTAGATTATATGTTAAATAGATTTACTAATCTATTAAATAATCTAGTAGTATATGAAGATAAAATGTTACAAGATATATATCTTACTAATAAAGTAATATTCGCTCAAAGAGTAATGAATGCTTTAATAAATAAAGGTTTATCTAGAGAAGAAGCATACGATCTAGTACAACCTTTATCAATGCAAGCTTATAACAATAATCTAGATTATGAAGATTTATTAAAGAGTAATGAAAATGTATTAAAATATCTATCGATTAAAGAAATAGAAGAATGTTTTACTCTAGACTATTATTATAAAAATATAGAATATATTTATAATAGAGTAGGAATAACTGAATAGTCAAATAACACCTAATGAGATAGCACTCACTAGGTGTTATTTTTTATAACTTCTAAGGTTGATTTATGTATACCAAAAAGGTATAATTTGATTAAGAAAAGAGGTAGCTTGTTATGAATTATTTAGAAACATTGCAAATGGCTAATAGATATGAGATAAATTCTATTAAATTAATTATTGGGGAAGAAGTTAAATTTTTCTTTGATAGTTTAAAAATTAAATATGATAGTAATATAGTTGAACAAGATATATTTAATGCTATATGTGAATCTATATATAGATTATATTTAAAATATGATCTTGAAATGTCAGATATTATTAAAGCTTTTAAAAATTTTTATAAATATGTAGAGGATGATTTAGGTAAAAGAGTTAAAAATATAACTGAATTGCCTAAAACAAATTATTTTGATGAAATTAGAAAATATATTATAAAAAATTAAAATATATGTCTATTAATATAATGAAGGGATAATATAGAAATATTCATTCTTACGTAAAACATTTTAAAATACTTATTTAATTCAGTTATTTGCGTATAATTTGGTATAAAGGATAAGCTTTTGATTTCGTTGGTTTAAAGATTTAAACGATTGTTTATATACCAAATATAGTATATAATACTTTATTAATTAAGTTTTTTGTGTTAAAATTGGTATAGAAAAGAGGGATATAATGAAACCATTACCTACATTAATAACTAAACAAGATGTAATAGATAAGTTTGAAAATGAAAAACAATATGCTAATTGGATAGGTAATAAGGTTAGGTCAGGTAAGTATATGAAAATACGTAATGATTTATATGCTTTAGTTGATCCATCACTTGCTGATATCTACGCAACTAGGTATCAAATAGCTAGTAAAATATCTAATACATCATTTTTATGTTATCATTCTGCATTAGAGTATTACGGACTTGCTAATCAGGTATATAATGACTTATTTGTTGGGAGCTTAACTAGATTTAATTATTTTGAATTTCAACAATGCGGATATATTTATACATCTATAAGAAATGATAAATTTGTTGATAACAATATATACGAAGGCGTTAGGGTTACATCTTTAGAAAGGACTTTAATAGATTGTATAGATGATATAGATATAGCTGGCGGATTTCAAGAAGTCTTAAACGCTTTTGAATCAGTAAGGTTTGTAGATGAAAATAAGTTGTTAGATGTTTTAAAAGATATAAATAAAGTGTATTTATATCAAAAGGCTGGTTATTTATTTGAGTTGTATAAAGAAGATTTTCATATATCAGACAATTTCTTTGCTGTATGTAAATCACATGTCACAAATAAAGTAAATTATTTTACTGCAACAGAATTTAGGAATAGACAAAGGAGAAATAAAACATGGAATCTTATTGTTCCAGTGTACCCAAAGTCTTGTCTTGATGGTGGGTTTTATGAACCTTACTAAAGGCAAATTAGCACCGTTAGCTAATGAAACAAATTTTATTAGAGATAACCTAGAAAAGACTATAAGATTATCTTATATACTAAAGTTTTTAAATACGGATTATTATTTTAAGGATAAGTTTGTTCTTAAGGGTGGTACAGCTATAAATCTAACTGTTTTAGATTGGCCTAGGTTATCAAATAATATTAATTTAGATTTTATTAAAAATATATCTAATAAAGAAGAAATGAAAGAAGTCAAAATAAAAATAAAAACTAGATTAGTTGATTATATGTTTGAACAAGGGTACATCTCCATACCGACGATAAGAGAAACATATACGGTGTCTGCTTTTGTTTTTGGATATAGAAATAATTCTTACAATAAGGACAATATTAAAATAGAAATCAATTTCATGGATAGATGTCATATTCTACCATTAGAATATAAGCCAGTATTAGGTAATGGAATATTAGATGATTATGAAATATTAACATTAAATAAAGTAGAATTATATGGTAGCAAGCTAAATGCTTTATTATCTAGAGCTGCCCCAAGGGATTTATATGATGTTAATAATATGATAGATAATAATGTTATAGAAGATAAAATATTATTAAAGAAATGTTTAATCTTTTATATTCTAATTTCTGGTGATTATGATTTAAATAATATCAATTTTAATAAAATTAATGAAATTAATTACTCTAAAATAAGAAGTAAATTAAGTTCTGTTTTAAAGAAAAATGAAAAATTTGATTATGAAACAGCTAAAATTAAAGTTACTAATTATTTAAAAGAATTACTAATCTTTGATGATGAAGAAAAAGAGTTTATAGAATTATTTAAAAATAAAATCTATAAACCAGAATTATTATTTAAAGATAAAAATATAGTAGAAAATATAAAAGATCATCCAATGGCTTTATGGAGATGTATGAAATAAATATTAGGGGAAGGAATGTTATAGTATGTTTGAAGAAAGTAGTAAAATTGAATTAAAGGAAAAGTTAAACGATAAATTAGAAAAGGAAGTATGTGCCTTTCTAAATAATCATGAGGGTGGAATAATTTATATCGGTATAAGTGATGATGGTAATGTTGTAGGAATAGAGGAAGCCGATTTGTTTCAAAAGAAGATAGCTGAAAGAATTAAAGATAATATCTTACCTACAACATTAGGATTATATGATGTAGTATTAGAAGAAATAGAAGATAAAAGAATAGTGAAGATTATTGTTTCTAGTGGTCTAGAAAAACCATATTATCTAAAGGATAAAGGTATGTCACCATTAGGATGCTTCATAAGAGTAGGAACTACTGTTCAACAAATGACACAAGCTATGATTGATAATCTTTATTCAAAAAGATTACATAATCATACTCTTAAAAACATCCCTTCACCTAGACAAAATTTAACTTTTACCCAACTTAAGATATATTATGAAGGTAATGGTATTTATCTAAATGATAAATTTGCTGAAAACCTAGAACTATATACACAAGATGGTAAATATAATTATTTAGCTTATTTATTAGCGGATGAGAATGGCATTTCTATTAAGGTAGCTAAATATTTAGGAACTGATAAAATAGATCTTATTGAAAATTATGAATATGGTTATTGTTGTTTAATCAAAGCGACTTATCGAGTTTTAGAAAAATTTGAAATTGAAAATAGGACATATGCTATGATTACAGGTAAGGAACGCATTGAAAGAAGAATAGTTAAACGTATACCATTAAGAGAAATCATAATCAATGCTATTGTTCATAATGATTATACAAGAGGACTAACACCAGTATTTGAAATATATTCCGATAGAATAGAAATATCATCTGATGGTGGTTTAGTGTATGGTCAAACTGAAGAAGATTTTTTTAGTTGTGTAAGTGTACCTAGAAATAGAGAGTTAATGAGAATATTTAGAGATGTTGATATAGTAGAACAATTAGGTATAGGAATGAATAGAATTTTAAGAGAATACGATAGAAGTATATTTCAAATATTTCCACGTCGTATAAAAGTAGTATTGCCTTTTGATTTAAGCTTAAAAGGTGAAAGACAAGAAGATATAGTAAATCAATTTAATCTAAATAGTACACAGCGAATTATTATTAAATTGATATTAGAAAACCCAGATATAACAATGGCTGAATTATCTAATAGAACAAGTAAAAGTCTAGCTGCTATTAAACTAAATCTAGCTAAATTAAGAGAAGAAAAAATAATTGAGCGAGTTGGTTCTGATAGATCAGGATATTGGAAGGTGAATACACGATAATTTAATATAAAAAAGATTTTTACTTATGTAAAAAGGCCTTTTGGTTGTAACCAAAAGGAAACCCAGAAAACTAGCCAGAAAACTAGCCAGAAAACTAGCCAGAAAACTAGCCAGAAAACTAGCCAGAAA
>CAZJPL010000026.1:0-3063 GCA_964547945.1 uncultured Anaeroplasmataceae bacterium | reverse complement strand
ACCATACTACAAATTTTAAGTATTTCGTTTTTCGTTTCGTATTTCTTCGACAAGTTTCATAACATCTTCATCAGTTATTAGGTTAGTACGTTTGGCTTCACCAACCATTTCTTTTTGTAATTCTTGCATAGCGTATATTCCAGGATTAACGATGCGAACATCGTTTTCCTCAACGACAAAAGTAATATTATCACCATAAGATACACCTAGCACTTTAAGAACTTCCTTTGGTAGTGTTATTTGTCCGTTATCCATAATTTTAGTATTTACTATAAATCTTTTCATAATTGAAACCACCTCATATATTATAAGTGGTTTTATTATACATAATAAAAGTTAAAAAAATAAGAGTCATTTTATTTGACATATATAAAAAATATTGGTATTATATAGCCAAGTTAGCAATGGCTAACTAAAAACTATGCGTACAATTTTATTGTGCTAACTTTATTACGTATTAAACCTGCTAATTTAATATCTTTAATTATAAGTTTGAAAAAGATAAACGCGTATTGGTATTTTATCTTGACTCCCTACTCTCTTATTAAAACGCGTTTTCTTACTTTTCCTCATAAAATTGGATTTTTTCTTGGCTATCTTTTAAATGTTGGCAGGTTTATTAAAACGTAATATTATGAAAATGGAGGTATAAAAATGAAAAGTATAGTTATTTATTGGTCTATGACTGGTAATACTGAAATGATGGCTAATGCTATTGCTGAAGGAGCTAAAGCTGATTTATTTCAAGTAAGTGATGTTAATCCAGATGATTTAAACAATTATGATGTTATATTTTTAGGATGTCCAGCTATGGGAGCTGATGAATTAGAAGATGGTGAATTTGCTCCATTTTATGAAAGTGTAACTGATATCTTAATTAATAAAAAAGTAGCTTTATTTGGTTCATATGAATGGAATGAAGGTGGCCCTTGGATGGATACTTGGATTTCAGATGCTACAAGTAAAGGTATTACAGTAGTTGATTCTCTAAGAGTATATAGTACTCCAAATGATGAAGATTTAGCTAATTGTGTAGCATTTGGATCTAATTTAGTTAAATAATTTTAGAGTGTAAAATAAAAAAGCGGATTTTCCGCTTTTTTATTATGCTCCTTGAGATTTACCAAGATATGTATAATTAATATTACTTATTTTAATAACAGTACCTTTAGTAGCATAGAAGGCTAGGTAGAAGTAGTTTTGATCTATTGCGAAGAAATCAAAATCAGTATAGGTTTTGGTATAGCTATTGTTGTTATAATTAATTATTATGTTTACTACTTGACCTAATCTTTCTAGTTTTATCTTTAATTTATCACCTTTTTTATAATAAGGGGTATTATACTCACTTGGTATTAATATTTTATTTTCTCTTTTATAGATGATATTAGTTTTAGTATCATCATCATAAAAGCCTGCTGATACATAATTAGATAAGATAGAAGAATCAGGAATGTTTTGTTCTAAGTAGATATCATCTCTTAACATTAAACCAAAACCTGTTTCACCATCTACTTTTTTATCTAGGACTTCAAGGTTTGCTGATATAGAAAAGTTATCATCTTTAGGTACTTGTTTAAATAGAGTAATTAGACCTTCTGTTTTACCTATTAAGCCTTTTAAATAAATACCATTTTGACCTATGGTGTAGGTATTATCTTTATGTTCTGCAAAGAAACCCGCACTTGCGTTTAGGGGATTATTAGTATCACCAAAAGTAGTTACATACCAATCTGGGCCAGCGATATTACCAAAGAAGTCATGAGTAACATAATCTTTAGAATTAAACGATTTATAAGGTGTATCTATATAATCCTTATTAGGTTTTAAGTTATCTATACTTGGTTTTACCAAGTCTTTTAATAGATATTCTTTTAAAGGAGAATCAGTATTTTTAAGATTAATAGAAAATAGATAAGATACCATTTCAGCTCCGTATTCATTTAAATGAGTAGTATCTACAGTTTCGGCTTTATTTTTAGG
Organism: uncultured Anaeroplasmataceae bacterium; assembly: GCA_964547945.1. Lineage (GTDB taxonomy): Bacteria > Bacillota_I > Bacilli_A > Acholeplasmatales > Anaeroplasmataceae > CALUXS01. Next base: position 1,080 of record CAZJPL010000026.1, on the reverse strand, counting down.
CCAAGCATGAAAATAAATGGCTTTATTAAAGCCTAATTCTTTATATAATTCAAGTGTAGATTTAGTTAAATCTATTACTGTAGTATTAGTCTGTTTACCTAAATCTAATATAGTTTGTCTATAATCTCCGTATTTAGTTTGGTGAACAAAAGAATTAGTATATGATTCAGTTTTATCTGCCCTAACTATAGGAGTAGCAAGTATTGGGGTAGCTCCTTTAGATCTAGCTAAATCTAGGTAATAAGTTTTTAAGTAATAAGCAAATGATTTATCGCTATTATCTAGGCAAGTAGTAAAACGATTAGGATCGTCATATTTTTCATCGTTATGGCCAAAGCCTATAATTAAATAATCTCCTTTAGATATATTATCTTTTAAATAAGTATATTCTTTATCTTTTAAATAGGATTTAGAACTTCTACCTGATATAGCTAAATTAATTATATTAACATCTTTATTAAAAAATAAATTTAATTTAGTAGCGTAACCATATCTAGGATAATAATAGCTATCTTTAAAACTAGCTAGAGTTGAATCTCCTACTACATATATATTTATCATAATCTCGCCTCCACTTTTTTATTTTATTAGATTTTATTGTGTTTTAAAAGAAGAAGTATAAATAGAAGTTATAAAATTTTATACTTTTTTAGAATTGGTAATAAATTATACTATTTAATATAATCTTCTTGAGGGATATTATGAATAGTAAAGAATATATAGAATATTTAAAAGAGAATAAAATTATTAGGGGTAATAGTATAGTTCATGAATATATGTATGAAGCAGTAAAAGAGGCTAGAAAGATTACTTTAGATATTAATAATAATTATCATAGTGATGAAGAAATAATAGATTTAATGACAAAATTAACTGGTAATGAGGTTCCTAGTAGTTTTAGATTATTTCCACCTATTTATACTGATTTTGGTAAAAATATACATATTGGTGAGAATGTATTTATTAATAGTGGGTGTTCATTTCAAGATCAAGGTGGTATTTATATAGGTAATAATGTCTTAATAGGACATCAGGTAGTGTTTGCTACACTTAATCATAGCCTAGATAAAGATGATAGAG
>CAZJPL010000025.1:0-19740 GCA_964547945.1 uncultured Anaeroplasmataceae bacterium | reverse complement strand
ATCAGTACTATTATAACTAGGAGCTTTATAAGGTTCTTGGAATCTAGGCTCTGGCATAATAGGTGTAGCATTCATAACATTTTGATCGCCTATTTCATTTACATTTTGTTGTCTAGGTGTTAAGTTTTCAACACGATCACAAGATACATCTACGCTAGTTCTATTAGTTCCATCTGAAGCTTGATATGATGAAGTTTGTAATCTACCTTCTACTAATAATAAATTACCTTTTTTTACATATCTAGATAAGAACTCGGCAGTACTTCTAAAGGCAGAACAATTAATAAAATCAGCCTGTCTTTCACCACCATTAGTATTAATTCTATCAACAGCTATACTAAAGCGACAATATGCCACGCCAGCTGAAGAATAACGAATTTCAGGATCTCTTGTGATACGACCAGTTAAAATAACTTTATTCATTATTATTCACCATCTTTAACAACGATATCACGAATGATGTTTTCGTTATAACCAACAATACGGTTAAACTCTTCTACAGCCTTAGGTGTAGCTTCTACTAACATCCAAACATAATAACCTTTACGCATTTTTTGGATTTCATAAGCTAATTCTCTAAGACCCCATTCTTTAACTTCTAAAACAGTTGAACCATTATCAGTGAAGATTTTACTAACATTAGCTACTTCCTTTTTAATAGTTTCTTGTTCTAGATTAGAACGAAGAATGAACATAACTTCATATTTTTTCATTTTTTTACCTCCTTTTGGTCTAATGGCCTAACATCTAATTAGGCAAGGGCGTTTAAAAACGCTTAGTAATTATAATATAATTTAATACAAATTACAAGATAAAATTATTATTGCATAACACAAAGTTAAAACAAATATTTTTACTTATATTCGTTTAAATATGGTATATATTTATTTAATACTAAACCTACTTCATATCCTACTATTATTGATTTAAAATTCTTTAAATCTATTTTACAATAACTATCGGTCTCTACTTCTTTATTTAATGCTTCTTTTAAAGTATTATCTTTATATTCTAAATTAGTATTTACTACAAAAGATAAAACATCACTTAATTTAAAACTAATATTTCTTTTATTTAAACTATTAGAATCTATATATTTAAAAGTGTTCTTTCTTATTTTTTCTCTTATTAATAAATCTTCTACTATATAAAAGTAATATTCATCATAAAAGAAATAAACACTATTTTTAGATATATCATAATTAGAATGAATTTGATATGTAGTATATACTAAATTCATTCCTTCATATTTGCTTAAAAGATTATTTAAAGCTTTTAATAAAGATTTATCATATAATTTTCTATATATAAAGAAGAATACAGGCAAGAAATATATAGTAACAAATAAAGCTACAAAAGCTAATATTATACTTAATAAATATAATTCTAAAATTAAGAAGAATATAATCATTGCAAGTAAAAAAATTAAAACAATTAAAGGTACTACAATATAAACATTAAAACTGTAGCCTAAATACATTTTAACTATTTTTAAATCAATTTCATCTAAAACTATTCCTTTAGATATTTTTTTTAAATAAAAAAACAGCCTAATCAATGTAATTCTCCTCAAAATTGACTATAAAATAATAATTACGTTCTTTAAAACTAGAATTTAATAAATTTAATATTTCTTTTTCATTTATTTTTTGACCAATAGGTATAACTATATCAAATAAAATATTAGTATGAGTAGGTCCGTGAACTACTCTAAAATCATGAAAACTTAAAGGTGAAATAATTTGGCTTACTTCTTCTTTTAAAGAATTTATAAAATCATTATTAGTTTCAAGTGGATCCATATGTATAGTAAGCTCTAAATGATATTTATTAGATATTTCTCTTTCTATATTATCAATCATATCATGAGCTTCCATAATATCTTCATCTGCAGGTACTTCAACATGAATAGTCATGAAACTTTTACTAGGTCCGTACATATGACATCTTATATCATGAACCCCTATTACTTTAGGATAGGATAAGATATCTTTTACTATAGTATTTATATATTCATGATTTGGATTTATTCCTATTAAAGGATCACTAGTTTCTTTAATCATTTTTATACCAGATATTATTACAAATAAACCTACTAAAATACCAAGAACTCCATCTAAAGAAAATGGTATATTTGGAACAAAATATATAATAATACTACCTATTAAAATAACAAAAGTTGATAGGACATCATTAAATGAATCTTTACTAGAAGCTTCTAAAGAAACAGATCCAATTAATTTACTCATTTTCTTATAAAATAACCCTTGCCATAATTTAATTATTATAGCTATGGTTAAAACAACTATAGTTATAAGATTTATATTTGTATTATCTTGACTTATTATAGCTTCTATAGAATCTATTATTACTTGAATACCAAAAACAATAATAATTACACTAATTATTAAACCGGCTATATATTCAAATCTTTGATGACCATAAGGATGTTCTTTATCAGCTGGTTTATTAGCTATTTTAAAACCAACTAAATTAATCATTGATGAAGCTACATCAAATAAATTATTAAAGCTATCCCCTATAATAGATACTGACATAGCGAAAAGTCCAATTAATAATTTAGCTAAAAATAAAATGAAATTAGATATAATACCTACTAGACTAGCTAAAGTACCATGAGCGTTATGAACCTTAGTATCATCTAGATTTTTATAATCTTTAATAAATATTTTTCTTAAAATGGTAAGCATATGATTAATTTAAAGTTACAGTATAGGTAAGTTCTGTCCAATTGCCATCTATTTTTCTAAATATGACAAGAGTTACTTTATCTCCTTTTAATTTAAGATTAAGTTCATAACTTATATCAGTAGATCTAGATACAATAGTATCTTCAATCATATAAATTACATCTCCAATTTGTAAACCTACTTCTTCAGTATCAGATGAAATAGCTCTTGAAGCATTACTTCCTTCAGTAACATCTATGACAACTACACCTTGAGTAAAATCTTCTCCATCACCAACAGTATTAGGTAATTCATATTCAGAATTACTATTTAAAGTGGTGTTAATTGTAGTAACTGTTATACCTAAAGTAGGTCTAACAATAGCTTCATTAGCTGATTCAATTTGAGAAACTACAGTTTTAACAGTCCAAATAGGAATAGCATAACCCATACCTTCAACAGCTACAGTTGTCCCACTTTCATTAACGCTACTAGTTTTTGCGTAATTAATACCTATTAATTTACCAGTAATTGAGAATAAAGCTCCACCACTATTACCAGGATTTATAGCAGCTGTATGCATAATATCACTAGTAGTAACTTTTGATACATTACCTACTGTAACATAATTAAAATTATCTAAACTAATAGGAGTACCTATAGCTATACAAGTATTACCTACTATAGGCATGTTATCTTCACTATCATCTAATGATACACAAGTTAAATCATACTTAGATAAATCAACAGAAAATGTCAAAACTGCTAAATCATTACTTGCATCACTTCCAACAGGATCAGCAACAAAATAAGTATCATCGCCTATATAAACATAATAAGATACATTATCACTACCACTAGCATCTATAACATGTTCATTAGTAACAACATAACAAGTTACATCTGTGCTATCTTCGCCTGCTTCTTCTTCAGTAGAACTATCAATCATCTTATAAATAACACCTGAACCAATAGAAGCATAACTTTCTCTATCTACAGTATATGTTACATATATAGCTACACAAGCTGTTTCTACTTCTTCTACAGTTTCAGTAATACTAGTTTCTATTATTTCATAAGTTGTTTCATCAGTAAAAACAGTACTTACATTGGCAGATGAGCCAGTAAATGTTAAATTACAACTTACAAGTAATATCATTAATAATAAAACTGATATAAATAAACTTATTCTTTTTCTCATATTCTCTTACCTTTCTAACTTAAACAAATCACTAGTGTTTTTACTAGTAATTTCGTCCACTAAATCTATATCTAATTCTTTTAAATTACTAACCTCTTCTAAAATATATTTTAAATAACTTGGCTCATTTCTTTTACCTCTATTAGGCATAGGAGCTAAATAAGGACTATCTGTTTCAATTAATAATTTTGATATAGGAATCTCTTTTACTACTTCTTTAGGAACTCTCGCATTTTTAAATGTTACAGGACCACCTATAGAAATATAAAAACCTAAATCTAAAAACAATTTAGCCATCTCAGCACTACCACTATAACAATGCATAACCCCGTAAGCCTTAGGGTATAATTTTAATATTTCATAAGTATCAGCTAAGGCATCTCTAGAATGAATTATAAGCGGCAGATTATACTTAATGCTTAGCTCAATTTGTCTTTTAAAAGCCTCTTTTTGTTCAGATTTATATTCTATATCATAATGGTAATCTAAACCACATTCACCAATAGCGTATATCTTATGTGAATTAATATCTTCTTCTAATTCTTTTAATTTAATTTCATAATTTAGATCTACTTCACTAGGATGAAGTCCAAAAGTAGGATATAAATAATCAGGATATTTTAAACTTAAATTATAAGCTCCAATATTAGTAGATTTTGAAAAACCGACTAAAATCATTTTATTTATATTATTTTCCTTAGCTCTTTTAATAACATCTTCTAAATCTAAAGAGAAATCATCATGAAATATATGACAATGTGAATCAATCATAAACTCACCTCGCTAAATTATTATACTCCATTAGACTTTAAAAAGTCATTATTTTTTTATATAATGTCTTTGCTAAAACGTTTAATTTAAAGAGGTCTTATGAAACAAGTAAAAATAACTATCATCAAAAAAGTATATCACAAAGATTTAGCCTTATTATACGAACTACCTCAAATAAACCCTTGCCCTTATAATGTAGGTGATACTTATATCTTTGATGGTTATAATATTCCAAAAGGAATATGCCAAAGTGCTTGGCTAAACATTTATCCCTACGCCCTAAGTTTAAGTAGTGGTAGCACTAATCTATTTGATAACTGGATGATAAATAAAAAACAGGCTGTCGTATCTTGTAATGACGGCATCAGACCTGTTTCTTTCTTATTAGAAGCTATTGATTAAGCCAAATAGCTTCTTTTATTATCTAATCTAGATATAATATATCATTGAAAATATCTTTATTTTCTAATATGTCTTTTTCATTACCTATTACTATTTTAACACTATTAGACTTATTAAAAATATTTGTTAAATCCTTTATATCTTTAGCTTTAGTATTAATGATATCTTCTCTTATTTTAATAAGACTATCTCTAGTATCTCCTCTTAAATAATACATTAAATCTAAATAACCTAAAGTCCTAGGATGATTAGGGTTTCTTTCATTAGCTAAAACTCCAATTATATTTTCTAACATATCACTATCACTAGCTTCAAAATTATTAACAAAATTATATAAATCATCATAATTATCTAATACCATCTTAATATTAGGGGCACTATTAGTAACTAAAGCTAAAAACTTATGTTTCTTTCTTATAGTTATATTAGACCCATAAGCCCCGCCTAATACCCTAACTCTAGGCCATAAATAATCACAATTTATTATATTTTCTAAAACATAAGAGGAATTACTTATATCACTATCATAAGAATAAGCTTCAACTACACTTGATACTTTAGAACTTATAATGAAAGCTTCATTTTTACAATATTTATTAAAATCTATACTATTTAAATAATCTACACCATTAAAAGTATTATAAGCCTTTAATACTTCTTTTTCTGCTATATCAAAATACTTATCTTCAGTATTTATATGAGCTTTAAATTTATTTTTATTAAATACTATATTAACTATCCTCTTTAAATTACTTACTATACTATCATATTCTTTATCATAATTATCTATTAAATCTTTAATAAAATTATAAAATCTTAATCCCTTAGTTAATTCAGTTATATAATATTTCCTATCTATATAAGATAAAGCTCTCATTAAAGCATAAGATGCAGAATAGGATTTAATATCTTCTTTTATACTAGATTTAATCTCAAGTAAAATATCTAATAATTTATTCTTCTCAAACTTAGTATTAAGTAATACATCTAATACTAAATTATTAGCCTTATCAAGTTTATTATATAAAGAACTAAAAGAAACTATAAAATACGAAAAATAATTACCTTTATTATCAATATCTATATAAATATTAGTTTTAACAAAAGATGTCAAATATAATAACTTATTTTCTATTTGATTAATCGTATTATTATCAGTTTCTAATTCAAATAATAGCTTACTGAATAAATTTAGATACTTATAATCTAGCTCTGATAAATTATCTATATCAAATAAGTAATAAGTATAAACTAAATCATTAGTTTTATAATTACTATAAGTTAATTTATCATCTATTACCTTAAAATTAATATCTCTAAAAGTATAATCTAGATCTTCCTTTTTAAGCTTTGGTAATAAAGATAATTCTTCTTTAGAAGATTCTTTTTTCTTATATAGAGTTAAATTATTATTTTCTTCTATTAATTTCTTTAGTTTATCTTCGGTTAAACTTTTCTTAAAATCAGCTATTTTATTATTTAATACTTCTTCTAGTTTATTATCTAGGCTAGGTATTAAACTAACATAAGCCTTATGATTATTATTTATTACAAGTTTTTTAACTATATTTTTAAAATAAGATAAATCTTTCTTTAATTCTTCATAATATTTATTATAGTTAAATTCTATATCATACTTATCTTCATAAATTAAACTAGTAATTTTAGAAATAATAAAACCAATACCTCTAGGTGTATTACCAGTATATTTTTCTTTAGCATTTAATTCTAAATATTCTAAAGCACTAAAGATATCATCTTTTGGTAGAGCGTTATTTATAAAATCATCTAAGGTTTTATTAACTAAAGATACAAATGAATCTTGATATTTAATTTCAGTATTAGTTAGTAATATTTGAAATACTGTATATAAATTAGTTCCTACTTCAATATATAAGTTTTCACCATGACATTCTTCTAAGATAGTTTTTTTAGCTTTACTACTATTAAATTCAAATAATAAAGTGAAAATAATATTTAAAGCTAGTATTTCCTTATAACTATTAGCCTTAAAGGCAAAATTATAACTTAAATAAGTATTGTTTTTTAATTCTTCTTTAGTTGGTACTAAATAATAATCTTTAACTATTTTAGGTTCTTTAAAAATAGGTATATTATTAATGCTAGTATCAATATCTTTATACTCGTATCTAAATAAATAATTAGTATCTAAATAATCTAATATCTCTTTATAATTGATATTACCATAAAAGAAAATATATGAATTACTAGGATGATAATATTTCTTATAATAAGTAACAAAATCATCATAGTTTAAATCAACTATTTCTTCCGGCTTCCCACCAGATGAATAGCTATAGATACTTCCTTCAAATAAGGTTTTATCAGTAAGATCTATAAGCTTATTATAAGGATTTGAATAAATACCTAGCATTTCATTAAAAACGACACCATTATAAGATATTTCGCCATCCTTATTAACCTCATAATGCCAGCCTTCTTGAAGGAAAATTTCCTTTTTATTTATTACTAAAGGATCAAAAACCCCATCTAAATAAACAGATAAAATATTATTAAAATCTTTAGTGTTAGGACTAGAGAATAAATAAAGTGTTCTATCATCAAAAGTCATCGCATTTAAGAAAGTTTGAAGAGATGATTTTAAAAGAGATACAAAAGGATCTTTTACTGGATATTTTTTTGAACCACATAAAACAGAGTGTTCTAATATATGAGTTAAACCAGTATTATCTTTAGGAGGAGTTTTAAAAGAAATACCACAAGATTTATCTTCATCCTGGTTTAAAACAAAAAATATTTTAGCCTTGGTTTTATTATGAATAAATACTAAATATCTACACTCTTCTTCTATTATGTTAATATCTTTAACTTTAGTATAATTCATATCTTATATAAAGAAACTAATTACTAACATAATTATAGTGCCAGGTAAACCAAAAACCCCGACTATTAATCCAGACCACCAAGTAAATGGAATATCTACACCTGGAATAAAATTTAATAACCAAATCACTAATAAACCAACTACTATATTAATTATTAATTTGCATATAGTACTTAATGATATTCTAAATAATTTACAAACTAAAATTATCGCTAAAACAACAATTATAAACGCTAACCAAAACATGTTGTCACCTATTCTTCTATTAAATAAATATTATCTTTACATAAAGCGGCGATATACCTACAAATATTATCTATTTCAGCTTCTTTATTACGCCACCAATTCATTACCCAAATACGATAAATATACCAACCCCTACTTTCCATATATTTACGTCTTGAATAATCTCTTTCTCTTTCACTATCTATTCTATTAAATAATTGAGTATCAAATTCTATACCAAGAACATATTTATCGTCTTGTTTAACAGCTAAAGCTATACTATATTTGCCTATACCTACATTAGCTAATACAGTAAATCCCCTTCTTCTAATTTCTTGATATACTTCGGCTACTAAAGCTTCTTCTTTATTCTGAATAATTAAATTACTATCTCTTAAAGAATATAGAGTAGCTTTAGCTGATTTTAAATCATTATTAGATACTGCAAAACAATATTCTAAATACTTCTTTAAGTATAGAGGACCACGATTTGCGGTTTGTTCAACTTTAAGATCATGTGAATTAATAGATGTTACTACTATGACTTTTTGTTTAGCTCTAGTAATCGCAACATTTAATCTATTTTCTCCACCTTTTTGATTTAACCAACCAAAATTATGAACAAGTTTACCCATTTCATTTTTAGCATAACCAATAGAAAAAATAATTATATCTCTTTCATCACCTTGAACATTTTCAATATTCTTAATAAATAGACCAATATCTTCCCCATCTTTTTTTCTTTGGTATTCAGCCTTAACTAAACTAGCAAAATCACTATCTTTAGAACATTCTAAATCAATTAAGTCATCTATCATATCTCTTTGTTGACTATTAAAAGTAATGATACCTATAGTTTCATTATTTTCTCTATTCTTTAGTATATCTTTTAATAGACTAACAATTTTTAGAGCTTCTGGTCTATTAGATCTATTTATCCAAAGACCATTATCAACTTTATATACAGTTATAGCATTATAAGATTTATCTGTCGTATTTGGTGATATATATAAATCATCTTCATAAAAAGCATAATTAGAAAATGATATTAATTCTTGATATTTACTACGATAATGAAAGTTTAATACTAAAGGAGGTAAAATCTTATATTTAGCTAATTCTAATAAGCTTTCTTCCTCTAAAGCTATATTATCTTCATCATATTCATCTATATCATATTCTAGTCTACCAGAACCTAAACTAGATGGTCTTAACTGTTTACTATCACCAGCTACTACTAGCTTTTTAGCTCTAAAGATAGTAGGTATACTCTTTTCAATATATAACTGACTAGCTTCATCAAAGATAACTAAATCAAAACTCTTTTCAAATAACGGGAATATCTCACTTACAACCTCAGGAGTCATGAGCCATATCTTTATATTTTCATCAAAGAAACTATAGTATCTATTAATAAATCTAGGAAGATTATATTTTCTCTTAGCTGAGACAATATTATGATTTATCTCATCCCATTTATCACTAGCTTTAATCTTATTAACACCAGCTAATAATTTATTATAAACTATATTTAAAACTATATCTTTCTTTCTTAAATATAAATTATCTAATAAATTATATAATTCATTATAATTATGAATATCAGCTATAACATCGGCATTATCTTGTTCAAGTAAAGATATATAATTATATAAAATATAATTTAATAAAATTGAATTAGCCTTACTAGGAATATGTTCAACTTCACTAATAACCTTCCTCATAGCGTCTAAATAATAGATATCTTCTTTAGTTAAATTATCATACATCTTTTTACCATCTATAAATGTTTGATAATAATCTAGATCATCTATATCTATGCCTACTTCTATTAATCTTTTTCTTATCTTACGATTAATAGTCTTAAAATAAATTTTAGCATAATTATTTATTTCTTTATAAATCTTAGCTTTAAATAAACGATTTAGCTTAGATTTAGCTTTAAATTCTTCTATACTTTTACCTAATTCTCTACCCTTAGTTCTAACATCTATTAATTCATAATCACTAAAATCTTCTTTTAAAAAAGATATATAAGTATTTTCATATTTCTTATAACTTAAAATCTTATTTAGATAACTTTCATCTCTAAATTTATTATAACTACTCTTTATATCTTTATAATTTAATTTAGTAAAATCAAAACTAGATAATCCACTACTTAAGGCATTATATGTCATTTTATCTCTAGGTTTATCTAGATTAAATCCTGTAGATTCTAAATAAATTTCACTAGGAGATGCCCCAAAACTATTCGTCTTATAAAAAGTTTGGTTAATATTCTTAAATCTAGCAATTATATTAGATATCTTTTTATTAATATCTACTAAATCTTCTTGATTACTAGATAACTTCTTAACATCTTCATCAGTAAATATTCTAATAAGATTACGATAAAAACCATCTTTATCATTTATATCATCAATTTGTAAGGCAAACTTATTTAAAATACCAAGTCTTGAAAAAACAACATCTAAGGCAGCCTTTTTTTCAGATACTAATAAGACTGTCTTATCTTGTAAGACAAAATTAGTAACTAAACTTGTAATAGTTTGACTTTTACCAGTTCCAGGAGGGCCTTCAACTACTACGGCATCTTTACTATTTATAGCTCTTATAACTTCTTCTTGAGAACTATTTAGCTCACCTACATAATCTAATTCTTGTGGAGCTACATCATCAGTATTAAAGTTAGCTGATTCACTAGCTAATAGTTTATGTAGATTATTAGTTATAACATCTTCTGTTAATATTTGTTCAAAATCTTTTTGAAGTACTGTTGAATAAGAAGAAAAACGAGCTAAAACAACATAAGACTCGATACTAAAATCTCCTATTCTATAATACTTTAAATCTTCAGCTTTAACTGGTATAAAAGGAGACATCTCCTTATGAACAGCATAAAATCTAATACCTTCTTCAGCATAAAAATCAATTAGATTATTTAAAAAATTAGCTAAATTTAGGTCTTCTATTACTGTATTAGGAATAGTTTTATTTATCTCATTAAACTTATAATGAGCAAGTAATAAATGAGAATTATAAGTAACTTCTCTAGTAGTATCTAATTTAAGTCTTATATAATCTATTCCCTTTTCCATAGTAATAGGAAATAAAGCTAGTGGAGCATGAACATAAAAATCTTCAGCTATCTTCCCTTTAACAAAAGGATAACCAATATATAAATCTTTTATACCTCTATCTCTAAAATTCTTTTCAGAATCTCTATATACTGAATTAAATAATTTAAAGGAATCATAATTACTATTAGTTATTTTAAAAGTCTTCTTTCTAAAAAGAAGATCAAAAGGATCATTACTTGATGAATTTAAGTCATAAGAAGCAGTAGGTAATTTAGGAACATATAACATTCTATTTCTTTTATTTATTTCTATTAACTTCTTTTCTAATTCTTTTAAAGTATTTTTAATAGATGGTTTTAATTCTCTAAATTCTTGTTCCCTTTTAGTTAAAGAAGTAATAATATCTAAAAATTCAGACACATATCTATAATCTATCTTTATTAAACTAGTTAATTCTTCTTTAGTTTGAGGTTTACTTTTAACTAAAAGATCTATACCTTCATCACTGATGACTAGAGGTTGTTCTTTTTGTCTACTTTCTTCTCTTAATTTTCTTCTTTTTTTTAGTAATTCTTCCTTTAATAATTTATCAATATTCATGTTTAATCCTCAATTTTCATGTAATCAGAGATATTTAATTCTAAATTCCTACAAAATTCCTCTATCTTTTTAGTATCTTCACAATATATTCTTTCAGGTTTATGAGCATCAGAGCCAATAATTATTTTCAAATTAGGATAAGTTTTAGCTATCTTCCAAAATTCTTCTCTAGGATATAACCATGATCCCATTTGACCATATTTAACTGAATTAGCTATACCATTACAATTAACTTCTAAATAGATACCAAGTCTACTAGCTACCTCACATATCTTGTTAGTTACAGCTTCACAATGCTTATCAAATACCTGATTGCCATATTCATCTTTATAATTAAAGAAAAATAAATCGGGATGAACTAAACAGTTATATATTCCTGTCTCCATTCCCTTAACAGCTATCTCACAATAATCATAAATAGTCTTATAATTGACATCATCATAACTATTTCTTTCTATTCCATCACTTAAAAAATAATGTACACCAAAGTTTAGATAATCTAAATTAGCCTTTAAACCTATATAATATTCTTCATGACCAGGAATATATTCTACTTCTAATCCCTTATATATTTTAATCTTATCACTATATTTAGCTATCACATCATCTAAAGAAGGTAGATAAATATTATAATATTCTTCTAAAGTCATATTTCTTTGAATCCAGTTATTTAAATATTCTTCTTCAGACATAAACTCTCTTGGTACTGGGCCATGATCAGATATCCCTATTTCTTTAAAACCTAAAGAAATTGCCTCTTTTATATAATCTTCAGGCATTCCTTCAGCATGATTACATAATTTAGTATGTGTATGATAATTAGCTTTCACCTATAACATTTCCTTTCTGTATCTATAATTATAAAATAAATAGATAGTAATTGCAAAATAAAAAGGGCTTTAAGCCCTCTTTACTTTACATATCATACTTAGCTACTAATTCAGCAGGAGACTTCCTTAAATAGAAAGCTACTGGTATAGCACTAATTATAATATTTATAGCATATATTAATAATAATCCTACCATAAAAGATATAAAATCTACCCTAAAGAAATTATAAGAAAATAACGAACTAAAGAAATAATTTATTAAAGCATATATACTAAAACATATAATATAACCTAAAGTAGTAGTTAATAAAGTAATAACTACTGTCTCTTTTATATATTTAATATAAAACGAGAGTTTACTAGCTCCTATAGCTCTATATACCGCAATATCATATGAATCAGCTATAACCTTAGTCCTTATAACAAAGAATACTAAAACGATATAAACTACAAGAGTAAGTAAGGCAAGTATTCCATATGTTTTAATTGAAGCTTCGTTTTCAGCAATAGCGAGCATCTCCATATAATCTTTATGACTAATAAGTTCAAAATTAGGACAATTTTCTTCTAAGTATGTTTCTATACTTGTCTTATCTAAAACATCAAATAAATGATAAGTATTATACCAACTAGTATCTATAAAATAGTATAGTAATAAGGTTTCTTTGCTTAAAAGTAAGCTATATCCTGTCTCACTATATTCAGCTTCGTATAACCCGACAACAGTGATTGTTTGTAAGGCATTAGTAGAGGCTAATGTATCACCAATTTGATATTCTGAATTAATTGGGGCAAGTATTTCACCTAAACTATTAGGTTCTCTACCTGAAACTATATTATAGCTTACATCATCTATAAGCTTAAATAAACTTTGTTTATACCAACTATTATAAAAAACTAATTCATCATAATTTGCAAAAAAGACTACTTCATTACTATCTATATAACTTAAAGAAAAATCATCTATACTAATTTTACCGACGACAACAAAATTATAAAATTCATAGCCTATTTCATAATCACTACTATCTAATACATAAACCTGATAATTAGCACTATTAATATCTAAATCTTCTTCGACAACATTATAATCATAATCATCTACATATAAAGTAGTTAAATATTCATCTATATATGACTTATAAAATACAAGTTCTATATATAAATCATCATCAAGATAACAACAATCAATAGAATCTTTAACTATGCCACCTATAGGTATCATATAATCCATAGTATATATATCTAAATACTTACCTATTAATGAATCATAATCAGTAGTATCAAATAAATCTTCTGCCAAAGTTGTTGATATTACTATATTTTCTAAACTACCTGCTATTAAATCATCTTCATTTAAATCACTCAAAAACATAGTATCTATATAGTAATAAGTTGAAGATGTTTCAAAACTAGCATCGGGCGATACAAGTATGATTGTCGAATTATATCCAGCATAATTAGTAATATAATCATTTATTTCTACATAATCAGAAAAACTAAGATAACTATCTTCATCCGTATTATAAATTAAATATTTATCTTCATAATAAGTAATATCTTCAGTAATTAAGATAGCCTTAAAGAAAAAGACAACAAAAATAGCTAATAATATTCCTAGAGAAAAGAATGATATATTTAAAAATTTATCTCTTTTTCTTGTCTTACTAAAGAAAGACTTAAATATTTCTTTAAAGCTAGAAATAGATCTGTTAGTTTTAACTGAATCACTATACCAACTTGAATCAAATTCTGTTTGACTTAACTCTTCTACGCTAATCTCTTCTCTTTTTTCTTTAATATTACTTGATTTAATTACATTTATTTCTTTATCTGACACTAAATAATATCTATTATCTTTAAATATTATCTTAATATTAATATCTGAAATATCCCCATATAAAGCCAAATTTATATTATTTTCTTTAATACTTTTTTCTTTATAATCTTCTAGATAAATAGTATCATCAGTATAAGAAGAAACACTAGTAGTTTTACTTAATTCTTGGTTATTTATAACACCATCACTAATATTTAATATTAGATCACTATAAATATTAGCCATCTCTTTATTATGAGTTACAAGTAATACTAAAGTTGTCTTACTAATATGTTTTAAGATATTCATAATCTCTATCGTATTTTTACGATCTAGATTACCTGTAGGCTCATCAGCTAAAACTATCTTAGTATTTTTAATTAAAGCTCTCGCAATCGATACTCTTTGTTGTTGACCACCTGATAAATTACGAGCTAATTTTTTACGATATTTAAACATACCTACTTGTTTTAAAACATATTCTATTCTTTTGTTAACTTCTTCTTTATCTTTAATACCAATAACTCTTAAACAAAATTCTAAATTTTCATAAATAGTTAAATCTTCAAATAACAAATAATTTTGAAAGATAAAACCTATATTATTTTGTCTAAATAAATCTAGGTTATATCCTTTATAAGTTTTACCATTATAATTAATTTCACCTTCATACTTATCTATTCCACCAATAGCGTGTAATAAGGTTGTCTTACCACTACCAGATTCACCAACTATACTAATTAAACCAGTATCAGGTAAAGATATATTAATATCCTTTAAGACATGGAGAGTTTTATTATAATACTTATTTAAATTTTTAATTTCAATCATCTTAATCACTCTCCTTTAACATTCTAGCGGCTGCATATCTAAATAGTCTATTATTTACTCTTAAAGATAAGCCTATACTAAATATAAAAGCAAGTGCAAAGAAAATTAAAACTATATATGAATTAATATAGTAAAATGTCATTACCCCAAAACCTTTACCTAAGATAATACCTAAAATAAATACTACTATTGCCGATATAAAAGATAAGCTAAATATCTCAGATAAAATAATTTTAGACATACTACTTCTATCTATACCTAGCGTTCTCATTATTGTATATTGTCTATATTTAGATCTATAAATCGTTCTTACAACTAAATAAACTACTAGATAAACTACTAATACTGGCATAAGACATAATAAGCTAAGTAAGGCTATAGCCATAATATTAATAATGCTTAAACTATTATATTCACTAGGTAAATATATAGAAAAGCCCATTTTTTCTAACTCTCTTATAGTATTAGAACTAACTCCAAATATTCCTATCTCAAATATACCTAAATCACTAATATTATAATCACTAGGTAAAATAACTGTAACATTGCTAACAGAACTATATTCATAATCATATTCTATATCTAAAAGATATGTATCTAAAATCTTAAGTTTTATACCAGTAAAATTATAACCATAAGGAACTAATACATGTGGAATAGTATAATCTTCACTATAATAAACACTAACATAACAATCTAAATCCCCAATAGATTGAAAATTAAAACTGTTAAAACTCATAGTGTTATTTAATATAGTCTCAGAATCATTATTATAACTAACTATAGTGTTATATGATATATATTCACAATTAGCTACACCAACAAGAGTATAAGTAGTATCTGAGGAACCTACCATTATACTTTCACCTATATATTCTAAATAATATCTTCTATCACCTGATGATGGTACAAGTAATATACATTCATCTTCACTACTAGGTAAATCTCCATATAAATTAGTATATTCTGGTAAAGTAGGTAAATAAGCTACCACACTTATACCACTGCTGCTAGCAAAAAGCATATTATCAATAATATTATAATAATTAGTAATATAACCTAATTCACTTATAGTTTCTAATTCTTCTTCTGTAAAAGTACTAGAGATACCCTTATTTACTACAACATAATCTTCAGCAAAATAATTACCATCTATACTATATGTGTATTCACTAGATAAGAAACTATAGTTAATACTTTGAAAGATATATAAAAAAGTAAAAAACATAATAGCTATTACTAAAAAAGAAAATAGAGTCTTTTTAGGGGTAGAAAATAAATTATTCTTAGTAAAATATAAAATATCTTTAAACTTCATTTTAGTTTTATCTAAGATCATTTCTTTATTTTTAGTTTCTTCAACTTCCTTAATTACTCTATCTTCTATAACCTTACCATCAACTAAAGTAACCTTTCTAGTCGCAATATCCTTAACTTGTTCATAATTATGAGTAACTATTAATACTAATTTATCTTTAGCTATTTCTTTTATTAAATCAATAATCTCTCTAGCTGTATTACTATCAAGATTACCAGTAGGTTCATCACAAGCTAAAATTTCAGGATCACAGGCTAAGGCTCTAGCTATAACTACTCTTTGTTTTTCACCACCTGATAATTTAGTGCCTCTATGTCTAATTCTGTTTTCTAAACCTACTTTTTTAAGTAATTCTTTTGCCTTTAATTTAGCTTCTTTTTTAGGTACTCCTTTTAATATTAAAGGCATCATAACATTTTGTAATGCTGTATAACTATCAATAATATTATAATTTTGATAAATAAAACCTACATATTTATTTCTAAAACTATCTAAATCTGAAACATCAAAATAAGATGTTTCATTTCCTTGAAAATATATTTCACCTTCATCATAACTATCATTACCACAAATGATATTTAGTAAGGTAGATTTACCACTGCCAGATTCCCCAGTAATCGCTACGATATCATTCTTCTTAAACTCTAAGTATACATGTTCTAAGGCAATAGTAACTATACCATTAGAATTATAATACTTAGATACATCAACAAGCTTAACCATCATAACTCCTTATATTCTAAAAAATCTAAACTATCATTATCTCTAAATTCAACAACTTTTAATTGAACTAAATTATCTTTTTCACTACCTTTTAAATGTAAGATATCAATAACTTCACATACCATTTGAACCTTAGCTTCTTTAACCACATATACATCTTGATATCTTTCTAGATAATGTTGATTAAATTTAGAAAAAGATAAACTATGATTTTCTCCAAAGAAACCAGCAATATTACCTTGCCCTTTACTTAAGGCAGAAACTCCTACTTTATCACCTATATTTATACTTTTACCAGTATCGGATTGACTACCAAGAAGTAATAATATTTTGTCATAATCACACATCATTGCCCATGCACAAGTCATAGCACAAAATTTCTTATCTTTATGTAGTGTCACTACATTCGCACCCATTTGAAAAGCTCTTAATTCAGCCATTTTTTTCACCTCTTTATATATTTGTTATAATCTTTATTATAGTAATAATCTATGCTATTTAATATTTCATCTAATTCAGACTTATCTATATCTAATGATAAACATAAATCATCTATTGAATCAAATTCATCTCTTAATTTAGTATTTATATAAGATAATACTATATTAGGATCTTTACTAAACATAAATAAATTCTTCTTTCTTATATAATACTCTAACTACATTATAATCAGTTCTAGTTTCACTAAAGCTAACATTTATAGTTTCTACATAATCAGTAGGATTATAATCAGTTTTACTAGATAAAGTACCTCCACCAGTAATATTACCAAAGATTTCGCCCCAACCACCATAATAATTTAGATATTCTTGGAAATCATTATAATGATTATAAGTATAAAATACATATCTCTCATTAGGATCATCTATTTCTTCTCCATCAGCATCATATCTAGTATAAACTAGTCTGGCTGCCCCTCTAGTAATAGTTTTCCCATCATTATATATTTTAACTTGATAAGTAGAATCACAATCAGTACCAGTAGTCCCAAAATCTATTTCATAATAATATAATACACCGCCAGCTCCTCTTATATTAGGAAGTACTGGTTCATAAGGATATTTATCTACATCACCTGAAAAAGATGTATGATTTAATCTTAAATATTCTCCCCAAATACTCATAGTAGGAATAGTAGTCTTATTAACAACATAATTAGCAGGAACATCCCCAAAAGCGTATAAATAAGCAGCCACTTCATCTAAAGTGATATAAGCCCCACCTTCATAAATAGTAGTTATTAGATTACCATAAACATCTCTAATTTGCCAACCTAGGCCATCAGAAACATAAAAAGTATCAGTATTTCTCAAATAAAGGCCATTCTCAGTTAGTTGATAACTAGAAGTATAAGGCTCTTGATCAGGAACATCTAAATATCCAGACATTAAACCATGTAAAGATCTATAATAAGAATCTAAATAACAAGTAGCAGTTATATATGTATCATAAAATTCATCTTCATCCATATTTTCATAAGGATCAATAGAATCACTGACAAAACTAGCTTCAAATTCCATATCAGATACTACATTTACCGAATTATATAAAGATAAAATAGTATCTCCACTACTCCATCCTCTAAATATATAACCTTCTTCTTCGGGTACACTAACATCACTATATTCTAAATAAGTTCCTTCTTCTATACTTATACTTGAATATATTTCATTATTAACTATAAAATTAATAATATATGTTTCTTTATTCGTATCATTGTTACAAGAACAAACAAAAAATAATAGAATAAACATTATTAATATAGATATTTTCTTAGTCATCTATATCCCCTCTCTACTAGCGTTTTTTCTATCCGAATTATACCACATCAAACTTAAAAATCATAACACTTTTATTTATAAGTCTATATACTATAAAAATATTAGAGTTCAAATAAATATACACTTTAAATTTTGAGATTAAAAGTGAGTTATAAATACCCTAATAATACCTTATATTATAAAGAAATACTGTGTTAATAATTTATAAAATAAGTATCATTGAAATCCAATAAAAAAGGTAATGCATAAACCCAACCATTCAAGCATTACCATTTTGTTTATTTTTATACGCCCCTAGAATCAGGTAAAGATTGTCCTTTAGATACCGGATATACTTGTTTAACAAAATCTAATTTATATAATTCTTCTGCCAATTCCTTATTTCTTAAATAATATTCTAAGGCATTATATCCCAAATCTAATTCATACAAATCTACATAAAAATCAGGATGTATTGTAATAACAAAAGTATTTGCATCTATAAAACCATAATAATACACTTTTACAGTATTGCCATTAACTTTAAATGTTTTGCCACTAAAATACCAATGTCATTAACTTAAGACATTGAGATACTATAATAAAAGAGAATTGATACTA
>CAZJPL010000024.1:0-20171 GCA_964547945.1 uncultured Anaeroplasmataceae bacterium | reverse complement strand
TCTAAAATTCTCCCACCTTCCCTGTTTATCTCTTAAGTTAATTATACCCCCCCCGTATTAATATGTCAACTATTAGAGTATATACCCAACAAAGACATATTTTGTGTAGTTGTAGTGTTATTATATAAAAGTAAGTAATATAAATATTTAAGTAAATACGGTATTTCATGAGTTTGGTTTAGAATCTTTTTTCCTTAATCTCATGTTTTTATACTGCATAGGGTGTTAGATAATTGAGAGTATATTGAGGTCTCTTATAATAAAAACCATCATTATTTTGATGAAGAAAAAGTCACTAATGATTTTCACATTATAACTAATTTAACAGCATAATTAACTATGGTGATATGAATATTCAGGGATTAAAAGATCTATTAATGGGAACAAAGATATTTAACCTTGTTTGCAAAAATAAAAACCATAGATTATGACATTACATCACATATCTATGGTTTATTTGTTTATATAATATTTAATTAAAATCCAAAGAAATTCTTAGCGTTGTTATAACAAATATCTTCTACTATTTGTCCTAAAGTATCTAATTCTTCAACTGGATATTGACCAGTTTCAACTAGATTACCAAACATTTCACATAATAGGCGACGATAATATTCATGACGTGGGTATGCTAAAAATGAACGAGAATCAGTTAACATACCTACTGATTGACTTAAAACTGAAACTTGCATTTGAACTTCTAAGTTTTGACGCATACCATCTAATTGATCTAAGAACCACCAAGCTGTACCAACTTGTACTCTTGATTTAACTCCTTCTTTTTGGAAACAAGTAGCTAATACTGTTAAAGCATAGTTATCACGTGGATTTAAACAATATAAGATTGTTTTAGGTAATTCATCAGTTTTATCTTGTTCAGCTAATAATGCTGATAATTTTTCGATAAATACTTGGTCTTCAATTGAGTCAAAACCAGTATCTGGTCCAATTGCTTTTAACATCTTTTCAGAGTTATTACGTAATGCTCCAATATGATATTGTTGAACCCAACCATGTTTATTATATTCTTTAGCTAAGAATACTAATAAATAACCTTTATAAACATCTTCATCATGTGATGAGATGGGTTCATGATTCATAGCTCTAACAAATACATCATTTGCTTCTTCATATGTTGATTTAGTGAAGTGAACAACATCTAAAGCATGATCTGATAAACGTGAACCCATTTCATGGAAGAAATTAATACGCTCACTTAATGCTTTAGTTAAATCAGCTAAAGTCTTAATTTCATAGCCGACTACACCAGCTAATTGATTTACCCAATCAGCAAACCAGCTTAATTCACAATTGATAGCTTTATCAGGTCTAAATGCTGGTAATACTTTAACTTTTAATGTCTTATCTTCTGACATTAATTTATGCCAATGTAAGTCATCTACTGGATCATCTGTTGTACAAATTGTTTTTACATTAAATTTATACATCATTTCTCTAGCAGTTAAAGTTTCTAATTTTTTGTTTGCTTCAGTCCATATTTTTTCAGCGTTTTTAGGATTAATAATATCATTAATACCAAAGTATCTTTGCATTTCTAAATGAGACCAATGATATAATGGATTACCTACAAAATATGGCATACTTTCAACAAATTGTAGATATTTTTCTTTATCATCCCATGGTCCAGAAATACTATCTTCATTATAACCTCTAGCTCTTAAAGCACGCCATTTATAATGATCACCATAACGATCACCTGCACCTAACCAAACTTCAGTTAAATTTCTGAATTTTTTATCTTCATAAATTTCTTTTGGTTGTAAGTGACAGTGAAAATCAATGATAGGCATTTTCTCTGCATGTTCATGATATAACTTTTTTGCTGTTTCAGTACTTAACAAAAAGTCTTTATCTAAAAATTTCTTCATTTTTTCTTTCTCCTTATAGCATTACGCCATCTTTAAATATTGATATTTCTCTAAAATTATTCTTTTCATTATTAGTTTTAACTCTACCACTAGCTACATCAGCTAAGTAATCGATAAAACTAGCAAGTAACTCATCCATAGTTTTTTCACCAACTAAGGCACCTGCGTTGAAATCTATCCATTCAGGTTTAGCTTTATATAAGTCACTATTTGAAGATACCTTAACTGTTGGGATAAAGCCACCAAAAGGTGTACCTCTACCTGTTGTGAATAATACCATTTGACAACCAGCACAACCTAAAGTTGTAGTTGCTACTAAGTCATTACCAGGTGTAGAAATTAAATTAAGACCGCCTTCTTTAATTCTTTCCCCCATTTTTAATACATCACAAACGATAGAATGACCAGATTTTTGGGTACAACCTAAAGATTTATCTTCTAGGGTTGTAATACCACCTTTTTTATTACCTGGACTTGGGTTTTCATAAATTACTTGATTATGATTTTTAAAATATTGTTTAAAATCATTAATTAATCTAACAATTTTATTAAAAACTTCTTCATTTTTAGCTCTACCCATTAAGATTTGTTCAGCCCCAAACATTTCAGGAACTTCACCTAAAACAGTAGTTCCACCGTTTATTGCCATGTAATCAGATAAAGCACCTAAAAGAGGGTTTGCAGTGATACCAGACATACCATCACTACCACCACATTTAAGACCAATACGTAAAACTGATATAGGTTTAGTAACTCTCTTATCACCTTTCATTTTATCGTATAATTCTTTTAATAGGGCTACACCATCTTCTATTTCATTTTTAGATTCTTGTAAAACCATGAAACGTGTTCTTTCTTCATCATAAGTACCTAAAGTTTCTTTAAATACTGATATTTGGTTATTTTCACAACCTAAACCTAATACTAATACACCACCAGCATTAGGATGTTTTACCATATCTTGTAAGAATACTTTAGTCATTTCATGATCATCACCCATTTGTGAACAACCAAAAGGATGATTAAAAGTATAAACACCATCTATTTCAGATATATCATAACGTCTCTTAAATTCATCTATAATTAAATGAGCTATACCAGAAACACAACCTACTGTTTGTACAATCCATAACTCATTTCTAATTCCGTATTCTCCACTCTTACGAGGATATACATCAACTGTTACCTTCTTATCAATAGTTGTAACAGCATTTAAATGAGGATTATATTCATAATTAAATAAGTCATTTAAATTAGTTTTAGTATTAGATACATGTACATGTTCACCAGGTACAATATCACTAGTTGCATGACCAATAGGATAACCATATTTAATTATATCTTCACCTGATTTTATATCTTTAATTGCTACCTTATGAGCTCTAGGAATATCTTCTAATAAAGCGATATTTTCTACTTTTTCGCCTTTTTTAAAATCTCTTAGGACTATAGCTACATTATCTTTATTATTAATGATTACATAATCATTCATATTAACAACCTACTTTAGCTAATAATACATCTCTCATAGGGTTATTAACCATTTGATATAAACAATTTGTTACAAAATCAGTTACACCATCTAAAGAATTTAAGTTAACTTCCCAATGTTCTTCTAAACCTAAAACTTTAGATACTAATTTTCTAGCACCTTCTAGAGTATTATCATATTCATCCCATAAAGTTTTGAATAATTCAATGAATTTAGGATCATCTTGTAAATTAATATTTGCATCTCCTCTTTTACCTCTATAGAATACCATTAAAGCAGCTAAACTAAATAAGGCATGAGTAGGGAAATGATTTAAATCATTTATATTTTCTAGAATAGTAGGTAAAACTCTAGTTTTAAACTTAGTAATACTATTTAAAGCTATACTCATTAATTCATGACGTACATAAGGGTTAGAATATCTTTCTAATACTGAATTAGAGAAAGATATCATTTGATCTTTAGGAATGTCAATAGTAGGTACTACTTCATCAAAGATGAATTCTTTAACGAATTTACCTAATTGAGGATCTTCTATAGTTTCTCTTACTGTATCAATACCTGATAAATAAGATACTGGTACTAAACAAGTATGAGAACCATTTAAAATCTTAACTTTTCTTTCTTTATAAGGTTTAATATTATCAACAAATAATACATCTAAACCAGCTTCAGGAGCTCTTAATTTCTTTTCTAATCCTTTAGGACCTTGAATTACCCATAAATGGAAGATTTCCCCAACAACCATGTTGTTATCAACATAGCCAAATTCTTGCCATAATTTTTCTTCTTCGCCTCTAGGATATCCTGGAACTATTCTATCTACTAAAGTATTATAGTATCTATTAGCTGTACTTACCCATTTAATAAAGTCTTTATCCATATTTAAGTGTTCAGCTAATTTAACTAATACTTCTTTTAGTGTATCACCATTATAATCTATTAATTCACAAGGAATAATATCTAAACCAGCTTTTTTATCACCTTTAAAGAAATCATATCTAGCTTTTAAGAAAGCTAATAATTTACCTGGATAACTCTTAGGCGTTACTGATAGGTCAGTATCAGTAGGATCAAAAGCTATACCTGCTTCTGTAGTATTAGAAATAATAAATTCTAAATCTGTACTTTTAGCATATGATAAATATTTATCATATTCAGTAAATGGATTAATAAAATCGTCTAAACAATCTATTACTTCAACATTTCTTACATCTTGACCATTTTGTCTTCCTTGTAAGATTAAAGTATATAGACCATCTTGAACTTTTAAATCCTCAACACGACCAAATGGCATAGGTTGTACAACACATACACTGCCATCAAAAACACCTTTATCGTTCATTGTCTTAACAATCCAATCGACAAAGGCACGTAAAAAGTTACCTTCACCAAATTGAAGGATTTTTACCTTGCGTTCTTTTTTTGCATAAATTTCTTTTGTTAATTTTTCCATTTTTTCCTCCGAAAATTAAACAACATCCCTGACTTTTTCTAGCTAAATTTTAACACTTTTAAATACTATAGTCAATTAAAGCAAAACCATTTTTTTAGACAATTAAAATAAAAATTAGATTTACGCTTTTTATTTGTGATAAGCTTCGTTATGAAGTATTTTAAAAGCTCTAAAAAGTTGTTCTAAAAGGAAGAGTCTAGCCATTTGATGAGTAAAAGTCATCTTAGAAAATGACAATTTATATTGAGCTTTATTTAATATACTTTCATCTATTCCTAAAGAACCACCTATAATAAAACAAATATGATTGTTATGAAAACTATAGATATTATCTATTAAATCGGCAAATCCCGGACTATCAAGCATTTTCCCATGTTCATCACAACAAATGACATAAGAATTTTTAGGTATTTTAGCTAATATTAATTCTCCCTCTTCTTTTTTTACCTTATCTAAATCTTGACCTATACTTTTATCGGGTACTTCTATAATTTCTAAACTTACAAATCTAGATAATCTTTTTAGATATTCGCTTATACCTTCTTTAATATACTTATCTTTAATACTACCTACTACTATTAAACTTATTTTCATATACTTATCTCTTCTATATCAGTAGGTAAAGACATTATTAATTTAATATTTTTATTATCTATACCTAATTTTAAAAATATTCGCTCATAAGTCATTCTTATAATATCTCTTAAATTACATTCTAAAGATATATGAGCACAAATAATATATTTAGTATTATTACCTACTAAATTAGCTAAAGCATATAAACTATCAGCATTAGATAAGTGGCCATAATCAGATAATATTCTTTTCTTTAATATATAAGGTCTTTCTGAATTCATTAATATTTCAGGATCGTGATTAGTTTCAAATATATAACAATCACAATCTTTAATCTTATTCATTACATTGTTATGCACATAACCAGTATCTGTCAAAAAGGCTAGTTTCTTATTACTATTATTAAATAGATAACCTACAGGCTCTCTTGCATCATGAAAAGCTTCTAAAGGTGAAATAATTAGATTATCTAAATATATATCTTCATAATTTGTACCATTCTTTTTTAATTCAATAAAACGATTATTATTAGTATAATAAAACTCTTTAAAATCTTTTATTTCAAGCAAAGCTGATAAGGTTCCACTACTTAAAAAAACTATAGTTTTAGTATATTTTAAAGTTACTAATAGACCTTTAATATGATCAACATGCTCATGAGTTATAAAAATATAATCTAAATTTTTGACTGATTCTCCTATTTTATTTAAGGCTTCTTCAATCTTCTTTTTTGTAATACCAACATCGATTAAAAATTTATATTTATCTGTTTTTACAAAGCAAGAGTTTCCGGTAGAACCACTTGCTAAAACTTTTACTAACAAAAAATATCACCTTTAAAAATTATAACATTATTTATTTTATTTTCAAGGCGAATTACTTTAAACATAGCTACGATTTATATTGATTTTGATATTTTAAAATGTTATTATATATAAGCTTAAAGTTTTTTAGAAAAGGAGTATTTTTGATGTCTAAAACAAGCAATTTAAGATTAAAAGGACGTAGACTTTTAGCCCTAGGGTTAACGTGCCTTCTCACAATAACTTTAACATCCTGCTCAGCTGCTGAATTAGAGCTTTCTAATTCTTCTAGCACCTATCTAAGTGTAGGTGACTACAGCGTTACATATGAAGAAGTATGGAACGAACTTAGATGGAGCGCCAGTGATTTATTAGAAGACTATAAAGAATATGCAGTTTTACAAGAATATGTAGATACTATCATTGATGTTCTAGCTAGTCCTAGTAATGAAGATTACGATGATTATGTATTTAGTTTACAAAATTATATTCTTGAAGATTGTTATAGCTTAAGTTTCTCTTTAGAAAGTCATGACGATGAAATCGATGAATTTTCTGCAACAGAGAAAAAACAATATATTCAAGCTTATGCAGATACAACTTATGCAAATTATAGGGTAGATATAACTATTGATGAAATAGTAAGTGCTTTAACTAATGAAAATTATGATGAATTAGAACCATTATATACACTTTATTATTTAGATTTAGCCGCAAGATTATATGCTGAAGATTGTTTAGCTGAAGAAATTGCTGAAGCTGACGAGGAAGCAGCTGAAGATGATGATGAAGATGAAATTGGTTACTTTACAAAATCTCAAATAGTTACTGAATATGAAGATTCATTCTACAATCAAGGTGATGTTGATGTAATCATGATTAAATTCGCATCTGAAGATGAAATGAATGAAACATTAAGAGCATTTGGTATTTATGTTTATGACGGAAGATTTTATTATTTGACGGACACTCCTACCTCATATAATGAATATAAACGTTACTATGAAAACTTCGACTTTGATGAAGCTGATACTGATGAATACTTTGATTTAGATGCTTCTTTTGGTCATTCTATTATCTTACAATTATATATAGCTATGTATAACTATATATATTCAGGTTATGCTAATCGTGGTGAAATATTTAACATAAAAGAAGGTTCTATAGGCTTTGAAAATAATTCTATTATTGATCAAAGATCAGTAACTCAAGCATTAATCGAATATTATCAAGAAAACAATTTAGTATTTGATGAAGAATCTGATGATGCTAGATTAGAAGTGATTATTGATGCTGCTTTAGAATCTACTGATGATGGTGAATTTATCACTTATACAGCTGAATTCTTACAAGATTTAGATGAAGATTTATATACATATATTTATGAAGAATTACAAACTCCTACTGAAAATGAATTATTAGATAACACAACTGAACGTTATGCTACTACTTCTAATGCTTATAGTAATGATGATAGTAACTATTATTTAGTATTTAAAATAGATCAAGTAAGAACTGATGATGATCTTATTTATTATGATACTGATGGTGAAATTGAATCTGTTTATAACCTAGATTTATCTACAGATGAAAAATATGAACTAATAGCTGCCGATTCTACTTTATTAGCTAGAATTAAAGAAAATTTAACTCTAGAAGACTTAACTGAATCTTATATTTCTTCTTGTTTAGAAGATGCTTTAGAATATGTTTCTATAAAAATATACGATCAAGCTATTGAAATTGCTTATTCTGTTGATAATGATGATTATAGTAAAACTTTATCTAGTGCTCCAGATAATAACACAGTAGCTCTTATCACTTACGATAATGATGATGCTGATGTTTATAATCAAGTTACTGTTAAACTTGAAGGCGATGAAGATGATTTTATGCCTGGTTTATGGGAAACTTTAGAATATCGTTTAGGTATTACTACTGCTGCTGATTTAATTTGTACTAAAATGATTAAAGATTCAGAAGAATATAAAGCTATAGATGAAGAAGTTGAAGAAAACTTATATTACACAGTTGAATATTTATTAGCTGCTTTTGCTAATGATTCATTCTCTGATGATGGTTATTCTTCTGAAATTGGTAAATATAACTTCTTAATGTTATATTATCATACTGCTGATATCGATGAGATAGTTAGTGATCATTTAAAAGTATCATATGTTATTCAAAATGTATTAACTAACTATAGTTCTGATTTAATCGTTAATTTCTTCCAAGCATTTGCTACATCATCTTATAATACTTATTTTAGTATTACAGCTGATATGTTAAGTGTTTATCTAGATATAGATGAAGACGGAGAACCTGATGAAATCGATAACTGGGAACAATTAACTGTTACTTGGGATGATGAAACTTATACTTATGCCGAAGTAGCTCAAATGTTAATTAACGATATTTATACTTTACTTCTTAGTTCAACTGATGATCATTCTACTACTTTAGAAGATTTAGTTGATGCTTATAATTCATCAAGTAGATATAATCCTCATGAAGGAGATAGATGGGAAACTGATAGTGATGGTTATTATGATCCTATTGGTGATGAATGGGATTTCTCTAAATATAAAAAATTAGGTTTTGCTGTAAGTATTGAAGAAGTAACTGTTACTAATTCTTCTACTGATGTAAATACTGCTATTAAAGATACTTTATATCTAATATATAATGAAGATGGATTCATAGTAAATGATACTTACCCAAGTTATTATTTACCAAGTACTAACTATACTGTTCTAGCTGATAATGCTTATAACTGGTTTGTTATAACTGATGCTAGTGGTCCGTATTCTGCTAAATATTTAGAAAAAGATGATGATTATAATTTATATGCTAATTTATACTACATGTATAATGAAGGTATAATCTATATTGAAAACGTATATAATGATGGAGACATCTTAAACTTCAATCAAGTTAAGGCTTATTTAATGGAATATTTAGAAAGTGAAACATCTAATTTATTACCAGAAGATATTTCTGATGCTTTAACTTATTTATCTGAAATTTTAGAAAGATTCCAATCTGATGGTACTCAATATCTAATAATTTTCAACTATATTTGCAATAGTGACTATAGTCTATTAACTTGGGACGATGAAGAAAATGCTACTAGATTAGAAATAATCTTAGAAATTAACGCTCGTGCTACTGATGAATATATTGATTATGGCGATAATGAAGAATTATACAACGCTTATTATGGTTGGTGGGAAGCTTTAAATGCTTTATTTACTGATGGAGGTAGTGAATAATGAAATTACTTAGAAAATTTCTTTGTTTAACCCTTATGGCTTTAACTATATTTACTCTATCTTCTTGTAGTAGTGACTATCGTAATCAAAGTGTACCTTATGGTAGCATTTCTGATTCTACTGTAGTTGCTACTGCAGGTGACTATAGTATTACTCAAAAACAACTATATGATAGATTAAAATATAATTATGGATATACTGTTTTAACTAATAAATTAAATGAATTAATATATGCTGATGAATATGCAGCTTGGAGTTATAGCGGTGAAGATAAAGTTACTGTTGATGAAGATGTAGCTGTAGCTATCTTCTCTTCTTCTTCTGCAACTACTATTAAAGCTATGACTGAAGAAGAAATATTAGAAGATTTTTTAGCTTATATAGATTCTATGTCTTTTTATGGTATTACTCTTACAGAAGATGATTTAGATTATGAATTTGTTGAAACAGGTTCAGGTGATGAAATAATTTCATTTACTAATTTACCTGAAGATTTAATCTTATATTATGCTTGGGATTTAATTATTGAAGATGCTAATATTGCTTATCTTGATTCAATAGCTGATTTAGAATATATAGAAGATGAAGATGATGATGGTGATATTTTAGAAGTCACTAATGATTATTATATTACTGAAACAGATATGAAAAATGAGTATGAAGATACTTATATGCAATATTATACAGCTCATGGTATTGTTTTAAGATTTAACACTTATAGTGACGCTATGCGTTTAGTAAATACTCTAAGTTCTGAATTTGAAGGTACTGAAGCTCAATATATAGAGTTGTACAATACTTATCATAGTTATTTAGATGAATATTTAGATAGTGAATCTATATATGTTGATTCAAGCACAACTTTCGTTTATGATGATCAATATGATGATTTAGGTGATTATTCTGATGAATTAGAAGAATTCTTCACTGAGGCTTTATCTAATAGTGAAGGTCTTACTACTCCTAGAAATATTGATGGTTCTTATTATTTAGTTTATCGTTATGATTTAGTATATACTTATACTGAATCTGAAGAACAAGTTGAATATGCTGATTTATTAGAAACATGTGGTGAAGACATTTATAACGATATCTTAAAATTAGTAAGATATAGCATTTTAGAATCTAATGCTTCTTCTGTTACTACTGATGTATTTAATGAACGTATGTTAGAATTAGAAATCCAAATCTATGATCCATATCTAGAAAATACATTTGCTAATTCATATGATGATTATGAATATGTAACAGATTTTGATAATGATCTAATCTTCTCAAGTACTGAATTCGATTATACTGTTGATGAGTTCTATGAAGACCTACTTTCTTATAATGTTACTGAAACAGTTATTGAATTACTTTTAAATCAATATCTATATTATAATGAATATGATTATTTAGATGATGACGATGAAGATGATTTACGTGATGAGATAAAAGATAACATTAAAGATTTTAAGAAAGGTAATACTAACCTATCTAAACTTTATGGTGAATCAAATTACTTATTCTACAATTATGGTTTCTATACTGTTGAAGAAGTTGTAATAAATGAAATTGGTGATGTTATAAAAGAATTATACATTGCTGATTACATTTATGATGCTTGGGGTATTGAAAATGATGATTCTTCTTTAGATGATTATTATGAAGATGGTGATTTCTTAGCTATTAATACAGCTAAACTAAATGTTTTACAAAATATCTTAGATAAAGCTTTAGAAATTTATGCTCAAGAAACTGACTATATTGAAATAAATATCGATCACATCTTAATCTCTGTAGATAATGATGGAGATGGTGAAGCTGATGATATGGATGTTTTCTTAGAATCTTTATCTGATGAAGAAAAAATAAAATTCGAAGAAGCTATCACAGAATTAGCTAAAGCCATTTTGAAAGAAGTCGAAGCTATTAGTGATCAAACAAATATCGATATCTTAAATTATATTGTTGATGCTTTCAATAGAAATTATTACTTATCTGATGGTACAACTTGGGATATATATAAAACTTATAACTTCATCTTAACAGTTGAAGAATTAGGTGATGTTGATTCTGATGGTCTTAGCAGTTATGTTGAAGATTTCCAAGATTTCCTATTAGAAATCTACAATAAGCTAATTGAAAATGGAGTAGAAATCGATGAGGATGATGATTTAGATGCTCTATTCTATTCAGGCAATGGCGAAGTAACATTTGAAGATTTTGACTTAAGTGATTTATGTCAAACAAGTTATGGTTATCATTTAATTAGTGTTAATTCTTATGATGAAGAAAGTGATACTACACTAAACTTTGCTTATACTTCTAGTAGTGATGCTGATGGTGACTACGCTGAAATAGAAATCACTTTAAATGAAGATGATGAATTATATATCAAAACTGATACATATAATGATGATTCAGAAACACCTAGTTTAAATCAAGTATTAGTTTACTATATTCAATATCTAGATGGTGATGTTACTGGCTTTAGATCATCTATAGCTAATAACTTAAGTACTTTATTAGATGATGTTATTGATCATTATCAAAATTCTACATTACAAGAATACCTATTAATTAAATTAATGGGTGAAATTACCATTACTGAAGCTTTAGAAGATACAGCTTATGATTATGACCTTTATATGACTTATTTAATGCATAGTGTAGAAGGTTATAATGATGAAGAAAATCTATATTTAGATTGGTATACTACAGATTTAGATTGGTCTAGATCTTAATAAAATAAAAAGAGTATTAGTCAGGGTTTATCCCTAGCTAATACTTTTTTTATGCTTTAACGCACTTTTCAATCATATAGGCGATGAAATCTATATCATCATAAAAATCATTTTTTAACCATTCGAATATAATAGCGTGTATTCCTGATATATAGTATTTCAAAAGATATACTTGTTCTTTATTAGGTATCTTAAACTTATCTTGAATAGGTTTATAAAACTCATTATAAAGTTTATTATACATATCATCTACCTTAAATAAATTAGGATAATTTATGGCTAAACTAAAGGCTTTTTTATTAGTTTTGATAAATTCCAAATAAGGTTTAGAAAACTTAGGTTTAAAAAATAGTAAATTATCTAATTTTGTTTCTTTTTCTAAATCAAAATTAATTAAATCCCTATATTTATTTTCTAGTTCTTGATATAAATAATTAATACAATCTGAAAGTAAATCTTGCATATTATCATAATGTAAATAAAAAGTTGAACGATTAACACCAGCTTTTTCACATAATTCTTTAATAGTAATATATTCAAACTCTTTTCTTTCTAATAGTAATAATAATGCTTCAACCATTAAATTTGCTGTCTTAAAATATTTACTTTCAAACTTGTTCATATAAACCTCTTAACAATCCTGTGTTATTTCTTTAGCTAATTCTAATATAGCACCTGCATACTTTTCTTTATTCTTACTTAGCAACTTATTATAAATAGGATAATTAATAGCCATACCTATAATACCTATTATTCCAATAATAGAACCTATTATAATATAGTTTAATCCCCCTACTTCCATTGCTAAGCACATACCTATACCTAGTATTAAAGCACTAATAATTCCAAAAGTTAAACTAGTAACTAAAGCTGGTCTTTTAGCTTTCTTATCTAACTTCTTTAATTGAACAACTTTAGTTGTCTTTTTTACTGAATACTCATTAACAATAGATTCAGCATAAATTTTATCTGTATTTATCATAATATTAATCTCCTTTTTGTCTTTCTTAAGACAAGCTTATTATAAGAGATTTAATTAATTAATTAGACAACAAAAGTAGCTTAATTTGTCGATTTAAAAAAGTATTAGCCAAAAAACTAATACTCTATTTATTCATCTGGTCATATATCTTATCTAGTTCTTGAATTAAATCTTCATCATCTACTGCTTCTAAAGAATAATCTTTATCAACACTTACTACCTTAAAAGGATATACAAATTTAGGATCAAATTCTTTAGTTTTATTTTTAGGATGTAAGATAGTATAAATATCTTCAGTATCAGTATATTTATCATAATAAGGAATAGTAGCTACTTGTTCAAAAGTTACAGTATCACCATAATTATCATTCATTACTATATCACTATTATTATCCTTATCTAATAAAATATTCAAAATATCTTTATTTTTTAACTTATTCATTATTCACCTTTGGTTTATATAATCTAGATTTATCTAAGACTGCTAAAGAATCTGTAAATGAACCTTCTTCTATTTTCTTTAGTTCATCACCAATTACTTGGAATTTAGAATCTATAGTATCTAAATACCAAATTAATAAAGCTTCGGCTGTTAATGGTTTACGAGCTGAACCATATTGAAGTTGACCATGATGAGAAATAATTATATGTTCTAAAATTAAACTCTCTTCTTTATCTTCATATCCTAATTCTTTAGCTACTTCTTTTACCTTCATTGCCCCAATTACTAAATGACCTAACATTTGACCATCTATCGTAAATTCAGGGTTTTGAACATCACTAAATTCAAATATTTTACCTAAATCATGTAATATAATACCTGAATATAAATAATTCTTATTTAAATAAGGATAAATAATAATCATTTGTTTTGCCATGTTAAGCATAGTTAAAACATGATAACCAAGGCCACCTAAAAAGCTATGATGAATTCTAGTACCACCAGGATAAGTAAGTAAATCAGTCTTATATTTATCATATAATTTTTTAGTTATATCAAATAATATCTTATTATCTATTTCTTTAATATAAGCTGATATTTCTTTATCTAAATCAGTAAAATTAATATCTTTATGATTTAAGAAATTCTTTAAAATATCATATCTTTTTTCATCTTCTATTAAACTAACATCTTCTACTTTATTTAAATAATATTTAGTTCTATTTCCTTCTTCTACTTTAACATCAAATAAATATATATGATTAACTTTTAAATTATCAGCTATTTTTTTACTAGTCTTAATATTATAAATAGTATTATCTTTATTACGTACTACTAAATTAACAAAATTATCATTAGTATTAGTAGTTATAAGTAAGGCTTCTATAATCATTTAGACCTCCTATAAATGTATAAACCTCTATCTCTTAGAGTAATCTTTTTAACTGGATCATTTAATAATTTATATCCATCAAAAACCAAGGTAGCATTTAAATTTTTTAAAGAGAATCTACCTTTTTTATTTTTAATAACTAAGATTAAATCACATTTCTTTTCTTTTAATTCATAAACATAATTATTATCATTAGAATATTCTTTTAAATAATTAATTCTTAATCTCAATTCATCAACATTATCTAATCTAAATACTTCATATTCTTTTCTAATAGATATTAAATCTCTTACCATTTGAACCATAGTAGCGTAAGAATCTTTTCTATCCCAATCTATACCATTTATCTCATCGCCACTATTATAAGAATTTTCTACTCCACCTTTAGTTCTTAAAAATTCTAATCCCGCATGAATAAAAGGTACGCCGGAAGCTAAAATAATTAAAGATAAACCAAGTTTAATAGCCATGTAGATATCTCTTTCTTTAGTATCTTTAAAATTAGCTTTTAAGAAATCATAAACTGTATAATTGTCATGACATTCTATATAGTTAATACTTTGATGAGGATATTCAAAACAATATTCATCTACTGCGGAACCTGTAAGCAAGTGATATAAATGATAAGGTGAAATATTCTTACCAGTAATAAAACCTAATTTATCGCCCCATTGACCTCCTTTAATATTATCTCTAAAAGAATCATTAAAAAAGGCATAATTAGGTAGAGCCTTATTATTTTTAATAATAGGTCTATCTTCTTCAGCTAGGGTATTAGGCATATTCCAACCTTCCCCATATAACATAATATTAGGTTCTATCTCTTTTAATTTTGATTCAACTTCTTTTAAAGTTGTAATATCAAGTAATCCCATTAAATCAAATCTATAGCCACTAAAATGATAGGTTTTAGTCATGTATAATAAGTTATCTATTATAAACTTACGACACATCTTTCTTTCAGTAGCTAAATCATTACCACAACCAGATACATTAGTAGGATAACCTTGTTTAGTTCTAAAATAATAACCAGGAACTAAAATATCAAAAGCAAATTTATTCTTATCATTAACATGATTAAAAACAACATCCATATTAACAAGTAAGCCGTAGGCATGAGCTAAATCAATCATTGTTATTAGCTCATTAATTCTAGTATATGGATCTTGAGGATCAGTTGAATAAGCTCCTTTAGGAACAAAATACTGTAAAGGATTATAACCCCAGTTATAATATCTTTTAGGATTTAGATCAGATATACCATAAAAATCAAATATAGGCATTACTTGAACATGGGTAACACCCAAACTAGCCACATAATCAAAACCAGTAATCTTACCTCTAGCTGTCGTATTTCTTTCACAAAGGCCCAAAAACTTACCACTATTAACTGTATCAAGCCTACTAGTCATATCTCTTACTGATATCTCATAAATAATACTATCAGTATATCTACCAGAAAAATAAGGTTTAGAATACTTAAATTTCTTAAACATATTAGGATCTACTACATAATTAAAATTACCATTAGCATCACTAGCTATCCCGTAAGGATCATTAACAACCTTATATTCATTATCAAAAATTCTAATTCTATAACGATATCTAGCCTCTTCATAATCACCTTTTAAAGTGGTTGTAAAAAGTCCTCTTCCTTTATGTTCTAGGCTTTCACTTACTAACTGACCATTTTTAGTTATTAATTCTAATACTAATTCTCTAGCCACAGGAGACCAAACAGAAAAAGTAGTCTCTTCTTTAGTATAAAAACATCCTAAAGGGCCATCATAGCTATAATATTTGTCAAATCTAGGATCTCTAACAAAAGCCCCAGAAGATAATAAGGTTTTATAATCTCCTGTTTTTAAATATATTTCTTTAGTCATGTCTAATATTTTATTAACTATTAAAATATATTTAAACCAACCATTTTCTTCTATTTTAGTTTCAATTTCTAAAGGTAATAAATCTTTATCATCTTCTAATATAAAAATATCATCTATCTTTAAGGTTTTATCAATTAAAACCGTTATTCTATCAATACTATCTAGAAACGCTTCATAAATCACGGTAAATCACCTCAAACTGCTTAAATTATACCATAAATATTCCTATTTTATTATCATTTTATTTAAATTATGATATAATTTTTCAGGTGATATTATGTTTTATATTAAAGATAGTATTACAAATACTATAATTATTAATAAATCTAAATTTATAGCTAATATTTTTCCTGTAAGAGATATAGATGATTGCCTAAATAAATTACAAGATATTAAAACAAAATATTTTGACGCAACTCATAATTGTTATGCTTATATAATAGGTGATGAACAAAATATCCAAAAATGTTCAGATGATGGAGAACCTCAAAAAACAGCAGGTTTCCCTATATTAGATGTCTTAAAAAAGCGTAATATTACCAATGTTTTAGCTATAGTAACTAGATATTTTGGAGGAACTTTATTAGGCGCTTCAGGTCTAATTAAAGCCTATTCTAGCGCTACTAGTCTAGCTTTAGATAAAATAGATTTATATATTAAAGATATATTTTTAGAAACTAATATTGTCTTAAATTATAAAGAATACAATAGTTTAATAAAACTTGATTACATAAATATCTTAGATACTAATTTCTTAACTGATATAAATATTAAATTAGAGTTTCAAAGTAAGTATAAAGAAAGATTTGAAAAAGATATAAAAAATATATGTAAGATAGATATTAGCCTAAATTACACAACAAATTATAGTCTTAAAAAAATAGAGTCTGATGCCTAAAAGCATTAGACTTTTAATATATACTTATACCTTATAATTAATTATTTCTTTATTTCAATATTCAGGAAATGATTGTCCTTTAGATACCGGATATACCTGTTTAACAAAATCTAGTTTATATAATTCATCAGCCAATAACTTACATCTTTGAAAATATAAAATAGAATTATATCCAGGATTAAGAGCATATATATCAGCATAATAATTATATTCTATTCTAATAACAAAAGTATCTGCATCTACAAATCCTCTATAAAATACCTTTACAGTACTTCCATTAACTTCAAATGTTTTACCACTAAAATACGCTTGATAATTATAATTTATCATACTTGGCTTTATATCTATCAAAAGATCATCTGGAGAGTTATATAGACTAGTATCTACATTATCAAAATCGAATATTATTTGAGTATCATCTAATTCTTCCACACTATAATCTTTTGTTAATACTTCTACTTCCTTAAATAAGTCTTCTTCTAATAACTGATTAGCTAATATTTCTAATTCATCTAAATCTAATTCTTCATTTAGTTTCATTACTATAGTTTCATAATTAAGTTGATGACTAAAACTTAATGTTATATCAGTACTATTAACACTATATGCATAACTATTATTCTTAAAATATGATTCTAAATCATTATTAACAAAGTTATTATCTATCTTTAATACTATATAACCTGGTACTATATTATTCTCATCTACATCTTTATTAAATTCTACCTTGTCTTCTAAATATGTTCCTAAATCAGAATAATGATAATTGTCTTTGCATTCAAACAAAATAGAATTAAAATCAGTATAAACACGAAGTAATTCTTCTTTTGAAATTAACAAATGTTCATAAGCTTCATTTAAAGCATATAAGACTTTATCATATAAATAAAATATTCTAGATGTCCCCGTACCATAACGAAAACAAATACCAGCTATATTTTCATGAACTTCCACAGCTAATATATATACACTAGTGTAAGAAAAATAATATCCACCATTATATTCACCTAAATATCTAGTTAGTTGTCTAGAAACATCTGTTGATTCACCCGAATTAAAGATATATCCATATCTATTATTATGTCCAATAACATAATCTTCATAAATAGAACCACTAATAGTTATTTCTTCTCCATTAATATCATATATTGTTACAGTATTATTAATATCACATGAACTTAAACTTATAGTTAATAACATTAATAAAGTTAATAGAAATAAATGTATTTTTTTCATAACATTATACCCCAAAATCTTTTATATTCATCGTATGACAAATATACGACTTCACTAATGCCATTTGTGTTAATGCTATATTCTACCAAAGCAAAATCGGTTGCCAAATTTAAATAATATTTACAACCTAAACAATAAGCTCGATTATTTACAATACTAGAAGCATTTACTGTATGAGCTACAAGCGAACCTGATGTTAATCCACATGAACAAGTTAAAGTATGACCATACGCACTAGTGTATTGATAAGAATACGAATGTTTGTGAACATTGTTTTGTAATGCATTCAATGAATTATAAGCATTAACAACTCCACTACTACTACAATAATCAGCTAAATTATCATAAACAACTACATTATCAACTATATATTCTTTTATTTGAGCAGGAGTAAGAGTATCATCATATGATTTTAATAAAGCTGCAATACCAGTCACATAAGCGGTAGCAAAACTTGTGCCGGCATCGCTAACATATTCATCATTTAAATTTGTACTTATAATATCTTTCCCTGGTGCCATAACATCTACTAAAGTACTACTATAATTTGAAGTAGAAACTTTATTATAATTATGGTCAACACCACCTACAACTATGATATTATCTAAAGATGCATTATAAGCAGCAGGATATACTGAACCATTTGTTATATCTTTATTACTATTACCAGCACAGCATATTATTAAGCCATCATAGGCTTCAACCGCAGTATAAAAATTAACCGGAGGCGATGTTGATGGTATTGCTAAACTCATATTAAGAATATCAATATCATTTTCGTTTGCATAATTAATAGCATCCACAACAGTATTTGTATCTCCAGTATTTCCGGTTTCAGCAAATTGAAGCGATACTATATCAACATTTTGACAAACACCTGCAACCCCTAGTCCATTATTTACTTTAGCACCTATTATTCCTGCAATAAAAGTTCCATGATAACTATATTCTGGATCTAAAGCGTCAGCACCACTCGTTAAAAAAGTTTTAGATAAAGTAGTATTCACTTGACCATATAAATCTTCATGATCATAATCTACACCAACATCAATAATACCGACTTTTACTGAACTAGAACCTGTTTCAATCTCCCAGGCATCTTCAATATCTATCATATCTAATCCCCATAATTTAGAACTATAGGTATCTGTTGTTGATATTCCACCGTATGTGATACTACTAAAATCAGTTGAAGAACTGTCAGTTGAAGCCAAAATACTAAATGTTTCCTCACCTATACTAAAAATAGTTAAAATAATTAAAAACATTTCAATATATAACAAACACACTTTTTTCATTTATTTCTTTACCTCCCTTTTTCTAAATTTATAAACAGTAATCAGTATGTTTATTTAGAATTAATAACTAACCTTAATATTAAATGTACTCAATTAACAAAAGATAATTTATTACTAAATCATCTCTTAAAT
This sequence comes from uncultured Anaeroplasmataceae bacterium, assembly GCA_964547945.1. GTDB lineage: Bacteria > Bacillota_I > Bacilli_A > Acholeplasmatales > Anaeroplasmataceae > CALUXS01. The sequence continues at coordinate 188 of CAZJPL010000024.1, read as the reverse complement.
AACACCTTTAATAACCAAAACTACTAATAGTTATTTTTTCTACATTGATATCATATGCTATGCAGTATCACAAGAACTTAAACCTATAGTTAATAGAAATAAATATATTTTTTTCAATTTTGTTTCACTCTCCTCTAGATTTTTCTAATAAAAAAGAATCGTTTACCCAACTTGATTATATCACACAT
>CAZJPL010000023.1:0-20220 GCA_964547945.1 uncultured Anaeroplasmataceae bacterium | reverse complement strand
TAATAATATATTTAGTGTAACAGATTTATTATTAACTTTCCCTAAAAAATATATTACCTATGTTCAGGCTACATCTATCACAACTGAAAAAGCTATATACCCTCTAAGAATGGTTAAAATAGCTAAGATAAATACGCTATCTACTAAAGTTAAACAAATAATCTTTACAGCTAAATTCTTAGGTAATTCCTATACTTTTATAGTATATGGTAAGAATTATATCTTAAAAAACATTAAAAATAATATCTTTGTTTATGCAAGCTTCAATAAAGATAAAAAATATTTTTTAGTAGATAAGATATTTCTAGACCTACCTAATAGAATAAAGGTAGAATACCAAATAAAAGGTATACAAGATAAAAATATAAGTAAGATAATATATAATTTAATATCTTCTTTTAAAGCACCTAAAGAAAGATTACCTCAAGATATAGTTAGTAAATATCAGTTTATTGATTTTGGTACTTATTTATTAAAGAGTCATTTTCCAAACAGTTTAGAAGATTTAAGACAGGTTGAAAGAAGAAGAATATACGAAAGATTTTATTTTAGAACCTTATTTAATAATTTATTTATTCTAAAAAATATTAAAAATAAAGAGATAAAGCTATATGATGAAGAAAAACTAAATAATTTTATATCTAGTTTAGAATTTAAATTAACTAGTGATCAAGAAGATGTTATTAAAAAGCTATTAGAAGAAACTAAATCAACTAAAAGGATAAATAGGCTTATTGAAGGTGATGTTGGTTGTGGGAAGACTATAGTAGCCTTAATTGCTAGTTACGCTAATATTTTAGCTGGTAAACAAGTGGCTTTTATAGCTCCTACTATTATTTTAGCTACTCAGCACTATAATAATGCTAGAAAATATTTTGATAATGTTTATTTATTAACTTCAGATACTAAAGAAAAAGAAAGAAAAGAAATATTAGATAAATTAGCTAAAGAAAATATTATTTTATTTGGTACTCATAGTTTACTTAATATTGATTTTTCTAATTTAGGATTAGTTATAATAGATGAACAACATCGTTTTGGGGTTAGACAAAGAAGTATCTTACAAAAGAAATATCCTAATTCTGATACTTTGTATTTATCAGCTACTCCTATACCTAGAAGTTTAGCTTTGGCTTACTATAATAGTTTAGATTTATCTCAAATTAAGACTAAACCTTTAAATAGAGCTAAAATTACTACTAAAGTATATAGCTTAGATGAAATAAATAAAGTATTTAGTGAATGTAAAAATAAAATAAGTCAAGGTGAACAAATATTTATAGTAGTTCCTTTAATAGAAGGAGATACCTTATTTGATTTAGAAGATACTAAGAGTTTGTTTAGTAAAAATATCGAGGCTAGATATGCTATTTTACATGGTAAGATGAAAAATACTGATAAGGTAAGGATAATAGAAGAATTTAATAATCATGAAATAGATATTTTAATAGCTACTACGATAATAGAAGTAGGGATAGATGTTAAAAACGCTAGTATAATGATTGTTATGAACGGAGAAAGATTTGGATTATCTACATTACATCAGTTAAGGGGTAGAGTAGGTAGATCAGACTTAGATTCTTCATTTTTCTTAATTACTAATGATACTGATAATGAAAGATTAAAGATATTAGAAGAGGTATCTGATGGCTTTATTTTAGCTGAAGAAGATTTAAAAATGAGAGGTCCAGGTGAGTTTTTAGGACATAATCAATCTGGTTTTATTAATGATATGAATACAGAATTAGAAAAAACCATCTTTAAATATGCAAGTTTAGATGCTAAAAATAAGGCAGAAGAACTTTATTTAAAACTTAATCAGGAAGAATATGAAAAATATTTAAATTATATATTAAAATATGAATATGAAAATAATTAAAAAAGTGTTAAAATTATACAAATTGGAGGTATAATCGTGATTAGAATTGGTGTAGACGCAATGGGTGGAGATTATGGCTTAGATACTACTATTAAAGCTGCTTGTGATATAGTTAAAGAATATAAAGATGTTACGGTAGTACTATATGGTAAAGAAGATGAAATAAAATCTAGATTAAGTGATAGTACTAGAATAGAAATAGTTAATTGTCCTAAAGTATTAGACATGGGTGAACATGATCCTGTTAAGGCTATAAGAAGAGATAGACATGAAGCATCATTATGCGTACTTATGACAGATGCTAAAGAAAAGAAGGTTGATTGTGTAGTGACTTCAGGTCCTACTCAATGTGTAGTAGTAGCTTCTCATATTTTAATTAGAAGATTACCACAAGTAGAAAGAATAGCTTTATGTCCTATTATTCCTAATTTAGATGGTAAACCTAGATTATTATTAGATGTTGGAGCTAACACAAGTTTAAGACCTGAACATATATCTTTACTTGCTCAGTTTGCTACAGTGGCTGCTAAAAATGTTTTAGGATATGAAAATCCTAGAGTAGGCTTACTTAATATAGGTGCTGAAGAAGGTAAGGGTAGAGATATAGATAAAGAAACTTATGAAGTTTTAAAAGCTAATAAAAATATTAATTTTTATGGCAATGTAGAAGCTAATGAAGTTTTAATGAGCCCTACTGAAATAATTATTAATGACGGCTTTACTGGTAATGTATGTTTAAAGACTATGGAAGGTACAGCTAAAGCTATGTCTAAGATGTTAAAAGAAGAGATTAAGTCTAGTTTAGGCGGTAAAATAGGCTATTTATTCATGCGTAAAAACTTAAAAAGATTTGCTAAGAGAATGGATTCAAAAGAAATCGGTGGAGCTATGGTTTTAGGTTTAGGGACTCCTGTTATTAAAGCTCATGGTAATTCTGATTCTTATGCTTTTTATAACGCTATAAAACAAGGAATTAATATGGTTAAAACCGATGTTATAGGTTCAGTTTTAGCTTCTTTACCAAAAGAGGAATAACATGGATTTAAATAAACTATGTTTAGATCTTGATGTTGAGTATGATAAGATTAAAACTTTATTAACTCAAGCCTTAACTCATTCATCTTATGGCAATGAACACCATGCCCTATATAATGAAAGATTAGAGTATTTAGGTGATGCTGTATTAGAGTTATGTATGTCAACCTATCTTTATTATAGTAATAATCAACAAGAAGGTGTTTTAACTCAAAAAAGAGCTCAAGCGGTTAGAGAAGAAGCTTTAAATATATACGCTAGTAAGCTAAATTTACAAGATTATATTTTACTAGGTAAAGGTGAAGAAAAAAGTGGTGGTAGATATAATAAAGCCATTATCGCTGACGCTTTTGAAGCTGTTTTAGGGGCAATATATGTAACTTATGGTTTTGAAAAAGTATTTAATACCTTTAATAAGATAGTTGTTCCTTATCTAAATGAAGTATTAAGTATTAAAGATTATAAATCTATTTTCCAAGAGGAAATGCAATCAGAAAAAAGAAATATCAAATACACCATAACTAAAGAAGAAGGTCCAGCAAACGATAAAACCTTTGAATCTACAGTCTATGTAGATGGCTTAATTTATGGTGTTGGTGTTGGTAAAACTAAAAAAGAGGCTGAACAAAACGCAGCTAAAGAGGCCCTATTAAAAAAAGCTAAATAAGGTTGTGATTGTAGTGTTAGAAAAATTATTTTTAGATGGGTATTTTGATTATCGTTTATTTTTGCTTAATAATTTTAAAGAATTAGGTTTAAAATCAAATGATTTATTATTATTACTTTATCTATTAAAAGAATATAAAAATAACAATAAAACAATAATTATAGAAGAATTAGTAGATAATTTATCTTTAACTGAAGAAGAAATTAATAATTCTTTATCTAATTTATTAGAGAATTCTTTTTATACTGTTATTTTAGTAAATAAACAAGATAGATTAGAAGAACAAATTTCTATAGAACCTTTCTTAAAGAAAGTAGAGGCTTTCTTTACTTTAGAAGATGATGGTATAACAAATAAACAAATATTTAGTTTGATTGAACAAAAATCTAAGAAATTACTTACTGCTTCAGATTATGAAAATATTGATAAATTATTAATTCAAGAAAAGTATTCTTATGAAGATATTAAACAAACTATAGAATATTTAGAAAAAGCTAAGTTAAATATTACTGTAAGAAATATAATTAAACATATAGATAAAAAACAAGTTAAACAAGATTCTAAAAGCAGATATAGTGAAGCAGTAGATGAAGTATTAAATTTATTAAGGAATAATAAGTAATGACTAAAAAAACTAAGGATATTTTAGCTTATTTAGAAAGATTATATCCTAGCTATGATAAATTTCTTAATTATAGTAATAATTTTGAATTATTAATAGCGGTTGTATTATCAGCTCAAACTACTGATAAGAGAGTAAATGAAGTTACACCTCTTTTATTTTTTAAATATCCTAATCCTATAGCTTTATCTAAGGCTTCTTATGAAGAAGTATTAAAAATAATTAAACCGCTAGGATTAGCTAAAACTAAGGCTAAAAATATTATTAATTTAGCTCAAGAATTAATGCTTAATTATAAGGGCGAGATACCTAGTAGTTTTGATGAGCTAATTAAACTTCCTGGGGTAGGTAGAAAGACTGCGAATGTCGTTTTAGCTTTAGGATTTAATATTCCTAGCATGCCTGTAGATACACATGTCGCAAGAATATCTAAAAGGTTGGGATTTGCTGATATAGCTGATGATGTAGTTAAAATAGAAGAGAACTTATGTAAGAAAATAGATAAAAAGTATTGGATTACTACTCATCATAGATTTATCTTATTTGGCAGGAATATCTGTTTAGCTAAAAATCCTAAATGTGATATTTGTGAATTAAAAAAGGATTGTTTATATGGTAGAAAAGATAGTTGATATACTAATTGATAAAAGTTGGCATATAAGCACAGCTGAATCCTGTACAGGTGGGTTAGTATCTAGTAGTTTAGTTGAGATAGCCGGGGTATCATCAGTTCTTGATTTAAGTTTAGTAACATATGCTAATTGGGCTAAGATTAAAATGCTAGGAGTAAGTGAAGATAGTATTAAAAAATACGGAGTAGTAAGTCCTGAAGTAGCAAGTCAAATGGCCTTAGGCGTAGCTAAATTAAGTAATAGTGAAGTAGCTATATCAACATCAGGTATTGCAGGTCCTGGTGGTGGAACTCCTAATAAGCCTGTTGGTATGGTTTGTTTTGGTTTATATATTAATGGTGATATTAAGACCTATACTAAATATTTTGGTGATGTAGGACGTAGTAAAGTAAGAACTTTGGCTAAAGATTTTATATTAGAAGAATTATATAAAAAATTAAGTGGTAACTAAGTTACCATTTTTTTGAGCATTATACTATACTTGTAGGGGGTATAGGTATATAATAAGTTTACAGGAGGTAATTATGGAATATACACATAGAGATGAACAATTAAAAAAAGAATTAATTACTCGCATCAATAAAATAAGTGGTCAAGTAGAAGGAATTAAAAAAATGATATTAGATGATAGATATTGTAAGGATATTTTAACTCAAATAAAAGCTTGTTCAAAATCTTTAAAGAGTTTATCTAATTTAATATTTAATAATCATTTAGAAAACTGTGTAGTAAATAAAATTAAAAATGGAGATACTGAAGTATTAAAAGAGATTGCTGAATTATTGAGGCAAGAATTATGAAAGAAAAATATGATATTAAAGGTATGACTTGTGCTGCTTGTCAGGCTCATGTTGATAAGGCAGTTAGAAAAGTTAAGGGAGTAAAAGATTGTACAGTTAATTTGCTAGCTAATAATATGTTTGTTGAATATGATGAAAATACTTGTTCGGCTAAAGATATTATTAAAGCTGTATCTAAGGCAGGATATAAGGCAATATTAGAAGGTTCTAAAGAAGAAAAAGCTGATAAAAATACCAGTTTAAGAAATTTAATTATAGCCATTATCCTTTTAATTATCTTAATGTATGTCTCAATGGGACACATGGTAGGTTTACCTCTACCTAGTTTTATTGAAGATAGTGCTATTAATTACGCTTTTAGTCAATTTATATTAGTTTTACCTATTGTATTTATATATCGTAATTATTTTATTAGTGGTTTTAAGAAATTATTTAAGGGACCTAACATGGATTCTTTAATAGCTTTAGGAAGTACGGCATCTTTAGTATATGGTATATTTGCTATATATATGATAGGTTATGGATATAGCATAGATAATCTAGATATAGTTAATAATTATAGACACAACTTATATTTTGAATCAGCTGGTACTATTTTAACTTTAGTTTCTTTAGGTAAGTATTTAGAAGGCTTATCTAAGAAAAAAACGACTAAAGCTATAGAAGAGCTTATTAGTTTAGTACCTGAGGTAGCTATTATTTTAGTAGATAATAAAGAAATAGAAGTAAAAGCTAGTGATGTAAAAAAAGATGATATAGTAGTTATTAAAAGAGGGACTAAAGTACCTGTAGATTGTGTAATTATTGAAGGTAGTGGATCTTTTGATGAAGCTAATATAACAGGTGAAAGCTTACCTAAGGAAAAGAGTGTTGGGGAAAATATTTATTCATCTAGTATCTTAGAAAGTGGATATGTCTTAGCTCGTGCTACTAAAGTAGGAGAAGATAGTTCTATTTGGCAGATAATTAAATTAGTAGAAGAGGCAAGCTCATCTAAGGCCCCGATATCTAAATTAGTAGATAAGGTATCTTTAGTATTTGTCCCTACTATTATAACTATTAGCTTAATTGTTTTAATTTCATTTTTATCTTTAGGATATAGTTTTGAGATATCATTTAACTTTATGATAAGTGTTTTAGTTATAGCTTGTCCTTGTGCTTTAGGGCTAGCTACTCCTGTAGCTATAATGGTTGGGACAGGTAAGGGAGCTAAAAACGGACTTTTAATTAAGAACGCAGCCATATTAGAAAATGCAGGTCATATTAAAAAGGTAATACTTGATAAGACAGGTACTATCACTAAAGGAAAACCTGAAGTTACTGATTTTATAGGTGATAATAATACTCTAGATATCTTATATAGTATAGAGTCTATGTCAGAACATCCTTTAGCTAAGGCGATTATTAGTTATGCTAAAGAAAATAAAGCTAAATTACTTGAAGTAAAAGAGTTTAGTGCTATATCTGGTGAAGGGTTAAAAGGTAATATTAATAATATTAATTATTATGTTGGTAATTTAGCTATGCTTAAAAGACTTAATTTATCTAATTTAGATATAGAAAATAAAATAAAAGAATTAGCTATAGAAGCTAAAACACCAATGATAATTATGAGTGATACTAAAATATTAGGTTTAGTAGCTGTAAAAGATGAAGTAAAAGAATCATCTAAATTAGCTATAGAAAAACTTCAAAATAAAAATATAGAAGTTATTATGTTAACTGGAGATAATAATGATACAGCTTTAGCTATAGCTAAAGAAGTAGGTATTAAAAGAGTTATATCAGATGTTTTACCTCAAGATAAATTAGAGGTAATAAGAAAAGAAAAGATAGATGAAAAAAAATTAGTAGCTATGGTAGGAGATGGGGTAAATGATGCCCCTGCCTTAGCTGAGGCTGATTTAGGTATAGCTATAGGTCAAGGTTCTGATATAGCTATTAATAGTTCAGATATAATTTTAGTTAAAAATGATTTAATGGGCGTATATGATGTGATAAGATTATCAAGAAGAGTTATGAATACGATTAAAACTAATCTCTTCTGGGCTTTTATTTATAATGTAATAGGTATAATATTTGCTTCTGGGGTTTTATATGCTAGTTATAATATTAGCCTAAATCCGATGATAGCTTCATTATGTATGTCTTTTTCGAGTGTTTTTGTCGTATTAAATGCATTAACTATTAATTTATTTAAAATAGATTATAAGGAGGAAAAAGAAGTGGAATATAAAATTAATGTAGAAGGTATGATGTGTAATAATTGTAAGCGTCATGTTGAAGAGGCTTTAAAAAATGTTAAGGGAGTTAAAGATGTTTTAGTATCCTTAGAAGAAAAATATGCTAAAGTAGTATGTAAAGATAAGGTGTCAAAAGATAGTTTGATAGAAGCCATAAAAGAAGCTGGATATGAAGCTAATTGATTATTAAGTGCTGTAAAGGTTAATTTTACAGTGCTTTTTTTATTTTTTCTTAAAAATTATATAAGATGTGATGTATTTTACTTGATTAAATAAAATCTTTTTTATATATTTATGCGATTGTTAGAAAAAAATAACAATTTTTGTCTATATATTATATGAAGGGAAATGAAAGAGTAGGTAAAATATGGATTTAAGAACAGAAATAGAAAAAAGATTAAAAGAAGACAATGTGAATTATGAGACTATAGGAGCGGAGATTAAACGTCATCGTTTAGCTATGTCTAAAACTCTATCTTCAATTGCAGATGAAGATTGTAGTATATCTTATTTATGTAAGATAGAAAGAAATCAAGTAAAACCAAGTCTTAAATATTTAAATGAAATATGTAAGAAGGTTAATATTAGTAAGGAAAATATAGATTACTTATTAAGTTCTAAAGAATTATTAATAGAAGCAGTTAAAATATTTTATTTTAAAGACTTAGAACAAAAGGATAAGTATACAGCTAAATTAGAAGGCCTAGATAATTATAGGACAGAGATTATTAGACTTATTTTTAATTTAACTGAAAATAATATTCAAGAAGCTGGTAAATGTGTAGATAAGATTTGGTCATTAATCAGTTCATTAGCTGATTTTGATTTAATGATTTTTGCTGGATTTTATGGTGTTTATAAATATATGACTAAGGAATATATAGAAGCTAGTGATTATTTAAAATTAGCATTAGATTTTAATATTGAAGTTAATTATTTTAGGGTTATCTTATTAATGTATTTATTTAAGATATGTTATAAGATAGGCTCTTATAGGATATATAAATATTATAAATTATTAGAAAATGAAAGAATTCAGTATGGTGAAAATCTAGATTTAGATCAAATATATTATTACTTATCTTTATTTTATTTATTAGAAGATAATAAAAAGGAATATGATGCTTCTTTACTGAAAATAAATAATAAAAAATATACTTATAATTTAAATATCTTAGAAAAACTAATAAATAAAGAAGAAGATATATCAGCTAATATTTATGATTTAAATGATTTTGTAAAAACTTATTATTTGATCTATAAGGATAGTCCTAATGTTTTAGAAGAGATAGATAATGCTAATATCGATTCTGATGAAAAGGTTCATTTTAAATATATTTATTTAAAAGCTCATAATTTAGAAGAAGCTTATGAATTTTTAATTAGTATTGCTTTTCCTTACGCTATAGTAAAAGGGTTATATAGTAAAGCTAGATATTATTTAGATGAGATGTCTAATAGTATTCATAGACCTAATAAATATAAGAGATTCTTTGATATGTATAGAGAATTAGAACGTTTATATGTAATGACTAAATATATTTAAGGAGGATTATATGAAAAAGGGATTAATTTTAGTTATCATTACAGGGATTATTTTATTTATGAATAATTTGGTATTTGCGAGCACTTGGTCTTATACTTGGGCTAATACTTATATCGAGGTACCTATTTATTCTAGTTTAAGTTCTTATACTGACAAGCCAGTAGCTAGTTTATATAAAGATGGAATGTTAGTTAGTGATGCGAATATTACTTATAATATAAATGGTGATTGGTTATATTATTTAAAGGATGTAAATACAAGTGTACCTGGAGAATATAAGGTATGGTATAAGGCTATTGAAAACACATATAAACCTGGTACTTGTCAAAATTATAAACAGTTAATTACATTTAAAGTTTATGATAATGTAGCTCCTAAGATAAATGTCTTACAAACAGAAATAAATGTACCTTTAGGAACTACTAAAATGGATTATACTGAATATTTTAATGTTTATGATAATCTAGAAAATGATGTTGTAATAGAAGTAGATGATAGTGATGTATCTTATAAGGTAATAGGTACTTATCAAGTTTTAATTAAAGCTGTAGATAGTTCAGGTAATTATGCAAGTCAAAAGTTAATAGTAAATGTGGTTGATGAAGACGGCCCGGTTGTAACATTTTTAGGTAGTGACAATACTATTATTATTGAAAAGAATACAGAAGTTGATTTTAGTGAATATTTTAAGGCAATAGATAAAATAGATGGTAATGTGTTAAATAGTTTATATTATGAAGATATAGATATAACAGAAGTAGGAGAATATTTAGTAGATTTTTCGTTTACTGATAGTACTGGTAATATAACTAGCATGACTATTAAAGTAATTATTCAAGATGAAGTAGCTCCTACTATAGTATTAAGTACTGATAATATTCAACTTGATTATAAGACTGAACCAAATGATGCATTATTTAGAACTTATTTAGTAGAAGCTTTAGATGGTATTAAAGATGTTACTAATAATGTAGAAATAGATTATAGTGAAATAAAGCTTGCTGTAGGTTCATATTTAGTTTATTACACTGTAGTAGATGATAATGAAAATGAAACAGTTAAAACCTTACTTGTTAACTATGTAACTAGTAAGGCTCCTCAAATTATAACTACGGATGTTAAAATAAATACAGGAGAAGTAGTAGATTTATACGATTATGTCACAGTAATAGATGAATCAGATTCTAACGCAATAAATAATGTAGAAATAGATACATCTAATCTAAATACTAAAGAGGCTGGAATATATTATTTAAATGTAGTTTGCCATAATTCATCTAATTTATATTCAAATACTTATATGAAAGTAGAAGTAATAGATAATAATGAATTACCTACTAATATATTAAATATAGTATTAATAACAATATTAGTACTTGGGGTAGCATCTTATACAGCATATACTCTAATAAAGAAAAAAAGAAGTAAAAATTCTATCTAAAAATTTTATCTTATGATAAAATAAGACCAAAGGAAGTGATCGATTTGAAAGGCTTTTTATATGGTCAAACAGAATATAATTTATTAAGTAATTCTGTTAAATTAGAAGAATATATTTCTACTGCTAAAAAGAATCAATTTGATTACTTAAGTATTACTGATCCTAATTTATATGGTTTTTATAAATTTTATAAATTATGTAATAAAGAAAATATAAAACCTATAATAGGTTTAGAATTAGAAATAATAAATGATTTAGAATCTAATATTTTCTTATTATATGCTAAAAATAATAAAGGATTAGACAATCTATTTTATATTGAAACATTTAAAAATAATAATGAATTAACTCTAGATTTATTAGAAAAATATAGTGATAATATAGCTTTTATTTTAGTAGTTAGTAAATCATTTTTAACTAGAAGTCTAATATCATTACCAGAAGAAGCTACTAATAAATTATTATTTTATAGAAATAAATTTAAAGATTTATATTTAGGTATTAGTTATCAAAACAAGGCTTTAGAAGAAATAAATAAAGAATCTTTAGCTTTAGGGCGTAATATAGGTATATTAAGTTTATATGTCCATGAGATGAGATATTTAAAAGAGGATGATAAAAAGGTATATTTAACTTTAAAAAGTATTGATAATAAAGATAATTTAGAAGAAGGAGATTATACCTTTTTTAATCCTAATATAGATTTTATAAATGATAATAGAGAATTATTTGATAATCTAGATAATTTTATATCAAGTATTAACTATAAGATTGTTAAAAAAGAAGCTATGCCTAAATATGATAGTGAATTATCTAGTGAAGAACAATTAACTATTTTAGCGAATAAGGGCTTAAATAAAAGATTATTTAATAGTAAAGGAAACATATCTAAGTATAAGGAAAGACTAGATTATGAGCTTAAAATTATTAACGAAATGCATTTTGCGGATTATTTCTTAATAGTTTGGGATTTCATTAAATGGGCTAAAAAAGGTAATATCTTTGTTGGGCCTGGTAGAGGAAGTGCGGCTTCATCTTTAGTTGCTTATTCTTTAGGAATTACAGAAATTAATCCTATCAAATATAATTTATTATTTGAAAGATTTTTAAATCCTGAAAGGGTAACTATGCCTGATATTGATACCGATTTTCCTGATAATAAAAGAGATGAAGTAATAAAATATGTTCAAACTAAATATGGTAAATACCATGTGGCTAATATTAATACCTTTGGAACATTTTCTTATAAATCTAGTTTAAGAGATGTTACTAGAGTATATAAATTAGCTAATAAAGAAGTTGTAGAATTAAATAATTTACTTCAAAAATATAAATTAGATGAATTATTAAATAAACCTGATTTATCTATGAATACACATGAAATATTAAGGATTATTAAAGGTTTAGATACCTTACCTAGAAATACTTCAACTCATGCTTCAGGTATTATTATATCAGGTAGAGATTTAAGAGAAATTATACCTTTAACTGATTCGGGTGATTCTATATATCAAACAGAGCTAGAATATGATGACCTAAAAGAATTGGGTTTGTTAAAAATGGATTTTTTAGGTATTAAAAATCTAACTATTATAGCTAATATCTTAGAAGATATAGGAGTTAGTCAAATTCAGTTTAGAAATATTAATTTAGAAGATCCTAGAGTATATAGATTATTACAAAACGCTGATACCTTAGGTATATTTCAATTAGAATCGGCTGGTATTAGAAGAGTATTAACTAAACTAAAACCAACTAAATTTACAGATATAGTAGCGGTATTAGCCTTATATAGACCAGGACCAATGGATAATATAGATGAGTTTATAGCTAGAAAACACGGTAAAAAATTTAATTACTTACATGAAGATTTAAAACCAATTTTAGAAGAAACTTATGGTATTATTGTATATCAGGAACAAATTATGCAAATAGCTACTAAATTTGCGGGATATAGTTTAGGTAAGGCAGATATCTTAAGAAGAGCTATATCTAATAAAGATGTAGAAGAAATGAAACATTTAAAAGAAGATTTTATAACATCATCTATTAAACAAGGTTATAAAAAAGAATTAGCTAATACTATATTTGAATTAATATTAAAATTTGCTAATTATGGTTTTAATAAATCACATTCAGTAGCTTACGCTTTAGTTAGTTATGAAATGGCTTTTTTGAAAGTATATTATTTTGATGTCTTCATGGCCAATATTTTAAATAATGTGATAGGAGCTAAAGCTAACTTAGCTTTGTATATTAATTACGCAAGAGAACATAATTTGATTGTAGTAGGCCCTGATATAAATATATCTACTGAATTATTTGTCGTAAAAGATAATAAGTTATATGCTCCTTTATCTTGTATAGAACAAGTGGGTCTTCAAGTATCTAGATCTATTATTCAAGAAAGAAAAAATGGACTTTTTAAAAGCTATTTAGATTTTATAAGTAGAGTTGATATATCAGAAAATATAGCTAAGAACTTAATATATGCAGGAGCTTTTAATAGTTTTAAACCTAATATTAAAAATTTAATAGAAAATAGAACGATATCTGCTAGTAGAATAAATAATTTAATTGGTCTAGATTTAGAACTAGATGAAAATGATTATAGCTTTGAAGATTTAGCTAGAGAAGAGAAGAAAGTTTTAGGTTTTAATTTAAGTTATAATCCTTATCAAATGATAAAAGATATAAAGATTAAATATAAATTTAATAATAATTTAACTAATATTAAATTAAATAGAATAGAAAAATATATAGTTATGTTTACTTCTTTATCAGAAAGAAAAACTAATAAAGGAACTATTTTAAAAGGTAAAATATATGATGAATTTAAACAAATAGATTTTGTTATGTTTGATTCGGTATATACTAACTATAAAGCAGTTATTAATGAAGATAATGTGTATATTGTAGAGTTAATATATAAACAAAATAAAGACTTTCCGCCTGTAGCTTATATTAATAATCTAACGCTAATTACTAACAAAAATTAGCTTATTATAGGTTATAATTTTGTTGACAAGCCTAAATTATTATACTATAATAGGCGTTGCTTGCGGGTGTGGCGGAATGGTAGACGCGCTAGGCTTAGAACCTAGTGCCCCCGGCGTGCAGGTTCAAGTCCTGTCACCCGTACCATAGTATATAATATTTGATGAATATCAAAATTAATCATAATAAGTGTCCAAATGGGCACTTTTTTCTTTATAAGCGTTTACATTTATATATTCAGGTTGCAATATATTTATAAACATAGTAATATAAGAGGTGTAGTAGTTATGCTTATAACTGCTACATTTTCGTTTAGAATACTTATATAAGCTCATTAATATGGAATGAGATTCTCTATGTGACAACCTTAAATTGTCTACACTATAAGGATTCGGCGATGGGTTATGTCTAAAAGGCATAACTAGAAGCGGGACCTTTTTAACCAGACTTTTTGGGTGGTGAGGTTCCTTTTTTATTTTGGAAGACTAGTTTCTTAATTAGTCTGAATTGGCGAGTATGAAAAACAAAATTATTAGGAGGACAAATGCTAGAGAAGTTTTTCAAACTTAAAGAAAATGGTACGACAGTTCGTATCGAAGTTATGGCGGGTATTACAACATTCTTTGCGATGGTGTATATCTTGATGGTTAATGCTGATATGTTTGCAAATCCTTATGGAGACGGAACAGAAGTATTGGGCGTTTCTTATGGTGCAATCTATATTGCAACAGCTATTGCAGCAGTAATCGGTACAGTCTTAATTGGTTTACTTGCTAACTTACCTCTTGCTCAAGCTAGTGGTATGGGACTTAACGCATTCTTTGTTTATACAGTATGTATTGGATTTAATCTAACTTATGCAAATGCGTTAGTTTTAGTATTAATTGATGGTATTGTATTTATCATTTTGACTGCTACTGGGTTACGTAAAAAAATATTTACGGCAATTCCACAGGCAGTTCGTGTTGCGATTCCAGCTGGTATTGGTCTATTTATTGCATTCTTAGGATTACAAAATGCAGCAATCGTCATTCCAGATACATCTACTGGTGTTACTCTTGGTTCATTTAACCTATTAACAGATGGTAGCTGGGCATCTATTATGCCAATGGTTGTAACAGTTGTAGCATTGCTAGCAATTGCCATTATGTCTAAAAAGAATGTTCGTGGTGCTGTTTTATGGGGAATCCTTGGTGGTGCAGTATTATATTATTTACTTGGTTTTACTGTTACAGATTTCTATGCAAACCTTGATATCACTATGACTAGCCCAATTGAAGCATTCAAGGCATTTGGAACAGAAGCATTTGGAAAAGTATTTACTGAAGGATTTGATTTCTCTGCTTATGCAGAAGCAAATGGAACTGCTAACTTAATTTTAATTATTGTAACAACTTCTTTAGCGTTCTGCATGGTTGACATGTTTGATACTATTGGAACTCTTTATGGTGCATGTGCTCGCGGCAATATGCTTACTGAAGAAGGAGAAGTTCCAAATATGAATCGCGCAATGTTAGCTGATGCGATTGCTACAACTACAGGTGCAATCTGTGGTACATCTACAGTTACTACTTTTGTAGAATCTTCAGCAGGTGTTGCAGAAGGTGGGCGTACAGGATTAGCTTCTATGGTAACAGCACTTTTATTCTTAGTTGCCATGTTTTTAAGTCCTATTGCTCAACTTATTCCAAGTTGTGCAACGGCAGCGGCATTAATTTATGTTGGTGTTTTAATGATGACTTGTGTAAAAGACATTGAATGGCACTCAATTGACGCAGCTGTACCAGCATTCTTGACTTTAGCAATGATGCCATTCTCATATAATATTTCTTATGGTATTGCTTTTGGTTTAATTTCTTATGTAGTAATCAATTTATTTACTGGTAAAGTAAAAGAAATTAAAGTTGGTACTTGGGTTATAACGTTGTTGTTCTTGGCAATGTTGTTCTTTACGCATTAATAGTATTTAACTATATAAAATAAAGTCGCTGTGATTATTCATGGCGGCTTTTTTTGATAGTTGGCTTCTAATTAAAGTGAATTGAAGTATTAAATTAATGATTATTTAGTATAAAATAATTTAATAAAAACGCTTAAATAAATAATAAAAGATTGTTTTAAAGGCTAAAAAAAATTATAATTAGAGCTAGGGTGGTGATTTTTATATATACAAAATATCATAAATGGTATAGCTATTCTCTTAATAGAGATATGGAATACATGGTTTATGGTGATAGAGGAGTACCATTTATCTATTTCCCTACTCAATATAATCGTTTTTACGAAGCTTATGATAAAGGTGTAATAGCTAGTTTAGCGTATTATATTGAATCAGGTAAAATATTTATTATTAGTGTAGATAATATAGATACTGAATCACTATCTAACTTTTCTTATTGGGATAAAAGGAAAAGATTAGAAAGACAAGAAGAATATTATAATTATATAATTCAAGAATTATATCCTAGTATTAAACAAGATTATAATATTAATTCATTACCTTATACTTTAGGTATGTCTTTTGGAGCTTATCAAGCTATGAATATGTTAATAAGACAACCTAGTTTATTTGCTGGAACATTCTCAATGTCTGGTATATATAAAATAAGTTTTTTTATTAATGATTATTATGATGAATTAGCTTTTTATAATTCACCATTAGATTCAATAAGATTACTTAAAGATGAGAATTATATTAATTTACTTAGAACTAAAAAAATATTAATAGTTGTTTCTAATGGAGCTTATGAAGACGAAAGTTATTTAGAAACTATAGAATTAGAAGAAGCCTTAAATAATAAAAATATTCCTAATCAAACATATTATTGGACTAGTAATTATCCTCATGATTTTTCTAGTTGGAATATTTATTTAGATTATTATATTAAGATGTTCTTAGAATAAGAAAAGAGATATAAAATGAAAAAAGCTTTAAAAATAATTTTAATTATTTTGGGAGTTTTTATAGCTTGTTGTTTATTAGTTTTTGTAGGAGCTAATATAGGCAAAAGAGTTATGTATGGTGAGTACTATGATGTTAGTGTTGAATTAGTTCCTAATGAAGGATTAGGAGATGGATATACTCCTGAAGATTTAACTGCTTATTATATTGATGATGACAATATTATTTATTTTTCTTGTGGAGAAGTGAATAGTACTAGTCCTAGTAGAATCTACATAATTCAAAACGGCCAAGAGAAAAAGTATTTTGAGTTTAGTATGGATGGTAATTATATCTATGATGCTTTTGAAGGTATAACTACTATAGGGGATTATTTATTAATATCTGGTGAATACAAATTATATGTAATAGATATAGCTAAATTATTTGATATAGAAGAAGAAAGCACTACTTTCTTAAAAAGAAGTATTAATTCAACTATTGAAATAGATTATTTATATAACATAGATATAGCTGGTGATTTTTTATTTGCTTATACAAATAATACTTCAACACTAGAAGATGATTATATCTTAATTGGTCAAACTGATAGCAATGAAGGATATAGTTATGTTAATGTTTATAATGCTAGTTCAATATTAACTGGTGAAACCTTAGATTTTTCTTATAGAATTCAAGTTAAATCGGGAGCTGAAGGTATAGCTGTAGGTGATAATAGAATAATGCTTGTAATACCTAATGGCATCTTACAATCTTCAAGCTATGAAATATATGAGATACCTTCAGTATTTGATGATGATAACTTAGTTATTTTAGATGATAGATATTTAGTAGACACGATTGAAGGACCTAGCTTAGCTGCTGGACTTGATTATATTGATAATAATTTTATAACACTTTTCCAAAGTGCTTCTAATAAGTATATTTATGGTAAATTTTTATTTATGAATAAAATAATAGGAATAAACATAAGTGAGGTATAATAGTATGTTTAAAAATGATAAAGTAGCGGAAATGCAAATTAAAAATGTAGATAAAGATAATCTTCGTTGTGAAGTTATTACTTATAATAAGTCTTTTACAGCTAGATGTGCTTTAGCAATCTCTAGAACTAAATTTTATTATCGCGAATTAAAAGGTGAATTATTAAGCTATACTGGTGTAAGAAGTAGAATAAGCTGGCAATATGATTCATTTTCTTATAAGAGAGAGAAAAAAGCTATATTAACTATTAGAGGTAATACTCTTACTTTGTATTTAGATTTAGATATTAATAATATTAATCCTAAATATAAATTAAATGATGAAAGTTCTAAAAAAAGTTATCAAGATACTCCAGTATCTATAAGTATCACTGGACCTCGTAAATTAGCTTATGCTAAAGAATTAATAGCTATGGTATTTGCTGATTTAGAATATGATAAAAGAGTAGTTCCTTCTAATCAGTTTAATGCTTTATTTTATGAAAGAACTCTTCAAGAACTTTTAGAACAAAATCTTGTTAAAGAAGTTGTAAGGAGAATGTTATTAAAGAATGCTATTAAAAAACAAGATGCTTTAAGTTTAAAGCTTACTCATAGAGTTAAGATTTATTTAGTATTACTTACTAAACAAGATAATGATTTATATGTAACCGGAAATGTTTCAGAGTTAGGTTTGTGGGATCCTAAAAAAGCATTAAAATTAGATAAGGTTTATGATAATTTTTATAAAATCGATTTAGATTTACCTACTTGTAATTTAGAATTTAAAGTAGTTGCAGCTAAGACCTTTGATTCAGTTGAAAAAGGTATATGGAAAGAAGAAATTGCTAATCATAAATATTATCTTGATACTGATCTTGTAATAGAAGATATCGTTCATAACTTTAGGGAGGGAGATTAGTGTTAGAAGATAATAAAATTGATGATAATAGTCTAGAAAACAGCAGTTTTATCAGATCTGGAATATTAGGTATATTTATTGGGTTAGCTATTATAATCCCTGGTTTATCAGGGGCTCAAATAACTATAATTTTTAAGTTATATGATAAACTAATGTATGCTTTATCTCATATATTTAGGAAAAGAAGTATTTTATTCTTACTACCTATATTAATAGGAGCTATTGTAGGTTTTGTTGGTGGTTTCTTTTCTATTCAGTATTTGTTAAATATTTCAACTATTGCTATAGTATTTTTATTTGCTGGTATGATGCTTGGTGGTATGCCTAGTGTTATAGATGAAGTAAAAGGACAAAAGTTTAAAAATATTTATTTCTTAAATGCTATTATAGGTTTATGTCTACCAGTATTAATGAGTGCATTAGCTATATATTTTGAACTAGACATGTCTAGTTTATTACAAGATCCACCATTATACTTTTACTTTTTCATGGTATTTGTAGGTGTATTATTATCATTAACTCAATTAATACCAGGTCTTAGTGCTACTAGTTTATTATTATCATTAGGTTTATATACCGCATTATTAGAAAGTGTAAGTTTAGATAATTTATTAAATAATACAAGTATCTTTATATTCTATTTATTAATAGTAGTAGGAGCTATTATTGGTATATTAACTATATCTAAGTTTATTAATAAATGTTTAAATAAATATAGAGTTGGTTTTTATTATTTAATAATAGGCTTATGTTTAGGTAGTTTATTTGTTATGTTTTATAATCCTGAAATGTATCAAATATTTATTGATAAACCAGATACTTTCTATATTGAACTTGGCGTTGGCATAGGTTTATTTGTAGTAGGACTAGCGTTAATTTATTTTATATATCGTTATACAAAGACTAAAGAAAGAAGAGATTAAAATCTTCTTTTTTTAAAAGTAAAAAAGATATATAATTAAAAAAGGTGATAAAATGAAAATGATTCATAGATTTATATATTGCGCCTTATTAGTAATAACTTTAATAATAAATGTAATTGTTTTTTGTATATATGGTTTAGGAGATTTATTCTTTTATTTATTTACTAGTAGTTTATATTATATTTTTCCTTTTATTACCTTGTTTTATATTTTGTTTTTAAATCTTAAAAATATATCTTATAAAGAAAATAAATATGATGAAGTAGCCTTAATGGTTTATATTTTAGTAGGTACTTTAATCTTATATTTATATACTAAATTAACTATATCTATATCTTTATGGATTTATTTAATTTGTGATATAGTTTTATTTATTGTTATAACAATTGTTTTTGGTTTCATAAGGAATAAAAAGAAGAGGAGTAAGTGATTATGAAAGTATATAATTTTAAAGAAATAGAAGCTAAGTGGCAAAAATATTGGGATGATAATAATACTTTTTATACTGATGTTTGGGATTTTTCTAAACCTAAATATTATGTTTTAGATATGTTTCCTTATCCTTCTGGACAAGGTTTACATGTAGGTCATCCTGAAGGTTATACAGCTACTGATATTATATCTAGAATGAAAAGAATGCAGGGATATA
>CAZJPL010000022.1:0-20990 GCA_964547945.1 uncultured Anaeroplasmataceae bacterium | reverse complement strand
ATATATAATATGGATAAGTATGTGCTTGATATAATTTTAAATAGTTAAGAAATCAAATTATAGATTGACACATATTATTATATTTGTTATTATAAAGGTGAGGAGAAATATGAAACAATATTCATCTAGGGAAATATTAGATATTCTTTTTAGAGATGGCTGGTATATTGTTAGGATTCATGGGAGTCATTGTCAGTTAAAACACCTATTTAAAGTAGGTATAGTAACAGTAAAACATCCAGCAAAGAGCTTTCCACCTAAAACTTTAAAAAGTATTGAAAAACAATCAGGATTAAAATTTTTAAAATGAATTATCTAAAAGTTTCTAAAAATTAAATGTAAGGAGAAAAATATGAGAAAACCAAATGTGTATATTTATCCTGCAATATTCACTTATGAAGATGAAGGGATTGCAGTAACATTTCCTGATCTTAATTGTGCTACTTGTGGAGAAAACGATGTGGATGCAGTTAAATCAGCTAAAGAATTATTAGGTTTAACATTATTTGGATTAGAAGAAGATAATGAAATAATACCTAAACCTTCTAATTTTAAAGATATTAAAGTAGAAGAAAATGAGGTTGTTATCTTAATTGATGTATTTATGCCTTCTATCAGAGAAGAATTAAATAATAAATCAATTAATAGAACTGTAACTTTACCAGCATGGCTAAATGCTAGAGCCTTAGAGAACAATATTAATTTCTCTCAGTTATTACAAATTGCTATTAAGAAACAACTGGGTTTAAAAGAGTAATTATTTGATTATTTAGGGAGGCAAAGACATGAGAAAATGCATTCGCTGTGGTAGCGAAATGAAAGAAAATTGTGCAATAGACTCATATGGCGGTATTGAATTAATTGATAAAAATAAGAAACTCTTTAAAAGAGGATTAGGTGCTCCTAAAGTTGCTATATGTCCAAAATGTGGAGAAGTTTCTATATATTTAGAAGATGTAAGTAAACTTAATTCTTAATTATTGATTAGGCTAAAATAGGAAAATAATTATGATTATATATCATGCAAGTAATATTGTCGTAAGAGAACCTAAAATATTTAAACAAAATCGTAATTTAGATTTTGGTATTGGTTTTTATACTACACTTGATAAAATACAGGCAACAAATATTGCAAATATAATAACTAAGCGTCATAAAACAGGTCACAAATCAGTCAGTATTTATGAAATTGATGAGTCTCTTGCTTTTTCAGAGTGTTCTATCTTGCATTTTGATGGTCCAAATGAAGAATGGTTAGAATTTGTATCTGCTAATAGAACAGGCCAATATAAGGGTAAAAATTATGATTTTATATTTGGACCAGTAGCTAATGATGACATATATCTAACATTCAACCTTTATATTACAAGAGTATTAACTAAAGAACAAACTCTAGCTCAACTTAGAATAAAAGAACTTTATAATCAGTTGGTTTTAACTACAGAAAAAGCTTTATCTTATTTGAAATTTATCGGTACTATTAAAGAGGAGGAATTTTAAATGACAAGCTCAAAATTTGTTGCAGTTTTAACATTATTAGTTCCACAAGTTGTTAAGCTAATTTGTAAAAATTATCAAATGGATGAGATCACCGCTACTAAAGATTTTTATGAATCTAAGGTATATGCTTTATTAGAAGAGGAAGAAACTAAAGTATGGCATTTTAGTGCTCTTACCTTATTTAATATGTATGCTGAAGAAAAAACTACTGGAAATTTTGAAATCCCGGAGGAAACATGATGACTAGGCAAGGCGATTTTCTTATTTATGTAGTTGAAATATATAGAAGTGCTAAGAATTTATCAGGCAAAGAAGTATCAAAATTATTTACGCAGTATAATGTGTGGGATTATATTTATTCTTTTTTTGAAGCTCTTCACACTACAGGAAATGAATATATAGTAGAAGATATTGATTATTATATCGAATCAAGAAAATAGGAAGTCTAATTATCAACAAGTAATTTGACTTCTTTTAATTTATAATAGCGTTTTAATATAAGATTTAGATTTGAAAATAATGTCAATAAATTATATAATAGTTGTTAGTTAGTTTTGTTTATGATACAGGAAAAGAGGATGACTAATGCTAAATAATAATGAGAGAATAGAAACATTAGATAAATTTGGTCATAAAACAGGTCGTATCATACAAAGAGGGTCAGAATTATCTCCTGATGAATATATGGGTGTTGTAACAATTGTAGTTGTTGATGATTTAGGTAGATTTTTAGTTACTAAAAGACATCCTAATAAAACTCCTGGCTTAATGTGGGAAGTTACAGGTGGAGGTATTTTAGCTTATGAAAGTCCTGAAGAAGCAGCCAAAAGAGAATTGAGTGAAGAGACTGGTATAACAATAAATAAAGATGATTTAATTAGTCTTAGAACTTTAATTAATGATCAATTTTATTGTTATCAATACATGACTTTTATATCTAGTGATAGTAATATTGAATTAGAAAAAGATGAAGTTATTGATTATAAATTTCTTGATTATAATTCATTTTTTACATTCATTAAAAATAATAATTTTATTAGTTATATAGGAGATAGAATCACTGAAGTAAAAGAAGAAATAACAGATATTTATAATAAGCATATGGGGATAAAAAATGAAAAAGTTTATAAATAAATATTATTATGAATTTGTTGTTTTTATTTTTTGTTTATTAATGTTTACTCTTATTAGTGTTTATATTAAATATAATTATGATAATGAACTAGATATTATTATAAGAGATGCTTTTTATAATTTTAGAGGAGAAAAATACGGATTTTGGTTTTTTGTCTTCAGGTTTATAACTGAATTTGGTTCTTACTATTTTGTTACTATAATAGCTATAGTAGTAGCTATATGTGTTAAATTTGATAATAGATTTTGGTTATTATGTATAGCTACTATAATAACTTATATAGCTAATGAAGTGATAAAATTATTTTTCATGAGAGAAAGACCTATAGAAGAATTACAATGGATGAGTGAATATTCTAGTAGTTTTCCTTCAGGACATTCCATGGTAGCTACTGTATTTTATGGTTTAATAACTTATTATGTTTATAATAGTTCATACTTTAAAAAGAGAACAAAACAAATACTTATCACTGGTATTGCGATATTAGTAATATTAATAGGTATATCTAGAATGGCTTTAGGTGTTCATTATTTTACTGATATAATAGCTGGATTTTGTTGTGGAAATATGTTTTTAGCCATAGCTCTTTATATTTATAAAGCTAAGTTTAGAAAGATAAGAAGTGTTCAAATAATAGAATAATAAAAGACTATGTTATAACCTTTTTTGGTTAGACATAGTCTTTTATATTTTAGCTGGTTCACCAGGTTTTATATCTTCCTTGGCTACACTTAGCATTAATTTAATTCTATTTTCTTGATTTACTCTAGTAGCTGAAGGATCGTAGTCTATGGCTACTATATTAGCGTTAGGGTGTAATTCTTTAATTTTCTTCATAACACCTTTACCGCAAATATGATTAGGTAGACAACCAAAAGGTTGAGCACAAACAATATTACCATAACCTATTTCAACTAGTTCCATCATTTCAGCAGTAAGTAACCAACCTTCACCCATTTTAGTACCATGATCTAAGATGCCTTTAGATAATTCTTTAGTTTCTTTAAAATACTTCATAGGAGTGAATTTAGTTTTAGAAATAGCAGTAATCATTACTTTTTCTCTACGTTCTAAGAAAGCTATGATAAATTTAGATATATATTTTTTAAATAAGCCACTACCATAAATATCATAATCAAAGATCTGATTATATAAACAGTAGTAGACAAAACCATATAAACCAGGAACCATAGCTTCAGCATTTTGACTTACTAAGAATTCTTCTAGATTATTATTACCTAGGCTGGCATATTTAACATATATTTCACCGACAACCCCAACTTGTGGTTTCTTTTGACTTAAATCTAGAGGAATATTATCATAATCTTTAGCTATTTTAGCTAGATTCTTTTTAATTTGTCTTAGGCTTAATCCTTTTTTAGCATCCATTTGTTTTGATAGTTCTAAAACCCATTTATCAGTTACTTTTTTAGTATCTCCCTTATTAATTTCATAAGATCTAGCTTTATTCTTTAAATACATTAAGAAATCACCATAAGTCATGGCAGCTACTACCTTTTTAATAAGAGAGAAAGTAAGAGTTAAACCACTATCTTTTTCTAAATTAGAGGCATTTAAACTAACAACAGGCACATATGGATATCCGGCTTTAACTAGAGCTTTTCTTAATAAGTGAATATAGTTACTAGCTCTACATCCTCCACCTGTTTGAGTTATTAGTAATACTACTTTATCAGTGTCGTTGCGATGATTTAAGGCATCGATAAATTGACCTATTACAAGTAAGGCAGGATAACAGGTATCATTATGAACATACTTTAAGCCTTCTTCAACTACCTCAGGACCTTCATTATGTAAGACTTCTACTTTATAACCTGAACCTTTGATTGCATTTTCAAAGAGAGCCATATGAATATCTAACATCGAAGGTATTAAGATAGTATGAGTTTTAATCATATCTTTAGTAAACCTAGGATAATCCATTATTTCTTGCCCTCCTGTTCATCTAAAGCACTAAATAAAGATCTTAATCTTATTTTAATAGCTCCTAAATTAGTTATTTCATCAATCTTTAATTGAGTATATATCTTATCTTTTTCTTCGAGGATAGATTTAACTTCATCAGTAGTAATAGCATCTAACCCACATCCAAATGATACAAGTTGAACTAATTCTAAATCTTTTGATTTAGCTACGTATTTGGCTGCGTCATATAACCTAGCATGATAAGTCCATTGATTTAAGACATCTACCTTAGATTTAGGAGTTAATTGACTGATACTTTCTTCAGTTATTACACCTACATTAAAAGAAGATATTAATTTATCTATACCATGATTTATTTCAGGATCTATATGATAAGGTCTACCAGCTAGAACTATTATTCTTTTTTGATTTAGTCTAGCAGTAGTAATAATCTCATCACCTTTTTCTCTTAGGTAAGCTAGGTGATTCTTATATTCTAAATAAGCCTTATCAGCAGCTATACTTATTTCTTTTTTAGATATATCTTTAAAGTATTTCTTTAATATTATAGGCATCTTCTTTAAGAATAAATCTTTGTCATGAATACCTATAAAATCACAAATAAAGTTTATATTATTAATAGCTTTAACATTATTTAAAATAGTTTCAGGATAGTAGGCAACTATTGGACAATTAAAGTGATTATCTCCTTTACCTTCTTCAATATTATAAGACATGCAAGGGTAGAAGATAGTAGTAATATTATCTTCTAATAATCTTTCAATGTGGCCATGAACTAGTTTAGCAGGATAACATACTGTATCTGATGGGATAGTATGTTGACCAAGAGTATAAGTTTTATTATCTGAAAAACCACTATTTACTACTTTAAATCCTAAAGAAGTAAAGAAAGTATACCAGAAAGGCCATAATTCATACATATTTAGGACAAGTGGAATACCTATAGTACCTCTAGTGCCATCAACTGGTTTATAACTAGCTAGTTTTTCTCTAGTTATTTCATATAAATTCATGTTAGTATTACTTGTCTTTTTAGTAACTGGTCTTTCACATTTATTACCACTAATTAATCTTGAATTGTTGAAGATATTAACAGTAAGTAAACAATGATTTTGACATAGACCACAATTAAAGTTTTTAGTTTCATGTTTAAATTCTTTTATTTCAGCTAAAGATAAGACATTAGATTTCTCTAAATTTAAATTTTTAGCATATAAAGCTGCCCCGTAAGCTCCCATTACACCTGAGATATTAGGACATACTACATCAAAGCCTAGTTCCTTTTCAAAAGCTCTTAATACAGCCTCATTATAGAAAGTACCACCTTGAACAACTATATGTTTACCAAGAGCTTGAGCAGAAGTAGCTCTAATAACTTTATATAGAGCATTTTTAACAACTGATATAGATAGACCTGCTGATATATTATCGATAGTAGCCCCATCTTTTTGAGCTTGTTTAACACTTGAATTCATGAAAACTGTACAACGAGAACCTAAATCTACTGGTTTTTTAGCCATGAGACCAAGTTTAGCAAAATCTTCAATAGAATAACCTAGGGCATTAGCAAATGTTTGAAGGAAGGAACCACAACCACTAGAACAAGCTTCATTTAAGAAGATATTAGATATAGTTTGATGTTCTATTTTGAAACATTTAATATCTTGACCACCTATATCAATGATAAAATCAACATCAGGCATGAATTTACGAGCTGCGTAAAAATGAGCCATAGTTTCAACTAAACCAGCATCTAATCTAAAGGCTGTCTTAGCTAACTCTTCACCATAACCAGTAGAAGCAGCTCCTTTAATATTGATATTAGGATATTTAGTATATAATTCTAAAAATAATTCTTTTAATACTTCAATAGGATTACCTTTATTAGGTAGGTATTTAGTATATCTAATATTTAAGTCTTCATCCATGAGTAAGAATTTTAAGGTAGTAGAACCACTATCTATACCTAAATATAAAGGACCTGTATAGCCTTCTAATTCGAGTGTTGGAACAAAGGCTTGTTGGTGTCTTTTTCTAAATGCTTCTAATTCGGCTTCATCAGCAAATAATGGCTCATTAAAGGCATAAGTTGATTTATTGGTATAAGTTTCTACACTCTTTATAATACTAGGTAAATTTATATTATCTTTAGCCATGAAGGCTGCCCCTAAAGCTACATAATACAGTGAATTTTCAGGGCATATTCCTTTAACATTTAAGGCATTATCAAAGGCTGTTTGTAGTTCTGATAAGAAAGTTAAAGGGCCACCTAAATAAGCTACTTTACCACTTATTTCTCTACCTTGAGCAAGTCCACCTATAGTTTGATTAACCACAGCTTGGAAGATAGAAGCAGCTATATCTGATTTTGAAGCTCCTTGATTAAGTAGGGGCTGGATATCAGTTTTAGCAAACACCCCGCATCTAGAAGCGATAGAATATATTTTTTGATGGTCTTTAGCTATACCATTTATTTCAGTTATATCGATATTAAGTAAGGTTGCCATTTGATCAATGAAGGCACCTGTACCACCAGCACAAGAACCATTCATTCTAACTTCCATACCATTAGTTAAAAATAATATTTTAGCATCTTCTCCGCCTAACTCAATAATACAGTCAGTTCCAGGTATTAACTTATTAGCTGCGATACGAGTTGCGTATACTTCTTGAACAAAAGGAACATTTATTCCATCAGCTAATCCCATACCTGCTGAACCTGATATAGCGATAGGAGTATCTTCATCAACAATATTTTGTTGTAATAAGTTGGTTAATTCAGCAATTAAATTATCTTTAATATGTGAATAATGTCTTTTATAATTTTTATATATAACAGTTTCATTGTCTAATACTACACATTTTATAGTAGTAGAACCAATATCTAAACCAATTTGTTTCATCTGTTTCTTTTCACCTCTAAAACAAAGTTTATTATAGTATAAATTAGGTCTTTAAGTCAATTTTTGAGTCTGAAAAAGTGTAATATTTTTATTTTTTTCTTCTTAAATTACAATAAAAAATTGTTGTTTATGATATAAGTTTAATGTATAATTACAAAGTAGCTTTAAGAAAAGGGCAAAATTACTTGCTATGATATAGATGGAGGTACAAATGAAAGGAATAAAAAAGATAGTTAGTTTGATAACTATTTTATTTGTTATATTTTTTATTTCATCTTGTAATAATACAGGGCTTACTACTAGCGTTACGGTAGCGGCTAGAAATACTAAATTAACTATAGTAGCTACTTTCGAAGATGAAAATGAAGCAATTTTTACTGATTATACACCTTATGCATATATATATGAAATGGATGGTAATAAGGTAGGAGATCAAATAGATTCATCATCTTTTTCTTTAGACGATGAATTGTCTAGTGGTACTACTTATATTACAGATGAATTAGTATTTGAAGATTTAAGTGAAGAAACAAGTTATACAATTAGAATTACTGTAACAATTGATGGTAAAACTAAGACTTTATATAATGAGGTTGTAAGCACTTCAGATTTAGGCTCAGAAGAAAACCCTATAGAAATTACTACAGTTGATGAATTCTTAGCTATAGCAGATGATAGAGAAGCTTATTATATTTTAATGAATGACCTAGATTTTGAAGGTGTTGAAGTAGACCCTATGTTTACAACTACAGCTAAACAATTTGAAGGTGGTTTAGATGGTAATGGTTATACTATTAGTAACTTTACTATAACATCTAATACTCAATATAATGGTTTATTTGGAGTTAATAGTGGAACTATTCATGATTTAACTATAGAAAATGTTTCAATTACCAGCTCAAGAACAAGTACGATGTATACAGGTTTACTTGTTGGTTATAATATAGGTGTTGTTGATAACATAACTTTAAATAATTGTTCAGTAACAGCAACCTCAACAGCTTATACATTAACCTATGATCAAAACATAGGTGGTTTAGTAGGTTATTGTGGTACAGCAAATGCTGTAGAAGTATCTGTCAGCAATTGTACATTAAATAATGTGACTATTACTGCAGATGTAAGACATCAAGCTAATGTTGGTGGTTTAATTGGTGAAGTAAGTTTAGCTTTATCAGTTCGTAATGCTCAATTAATAGAAAATAATTATGTAAATACTACTATTGAAGTTAATCAAGAAATAAGAGCTTCAATAGCTGATGCAGTTGATATTAATGTTGGTGGTATTATTGGTTTTTCAGCCGCAGCTATGAACAATTGTGTAGCTGAATCTGATATTACAGTAAATACTATTAAGGCAAGTACTGCAACTTATGAAAATGGTTTAACTCATTATAAAGTAAATGTTGGTGGTATCGCTGGTGCTACATATAATAACGTTTCAAGAGTAGTTGAAGATGTGGCTTTCATTGGTTCTATTTATGTAGATGCAACTGAAGTTTATGAAACTAGAGTTGGTGGTATAGTTGGCTATGTTGGTAATAACTTCATCTTTGAAAACGCAGTAGTATCTATTACAGAACTTACTATAAATGGTCCTGAAGTTGAAGAAACTGAAGAAGATTCTGAAAGTGATGAAGAAGAAACAACTGAAACAGCTACATATTTAGTAGTATATGGTCTATTATTTGGTACTGAAATAGTTGATATAGATAATGAAGATTATACTGAAATAACTGATAATAATATAATTGTTTATGGTAGTGAAGGAACTACTACTATAACAGTAGAAGCTTATGATGAATACCTAACTAATACTTATACTATATATAGTAGTGATTTAACAGGTTTCAGTGATTTTGTAAAATCATACTTAAGTTAATAAAAATTTTAAGAAAAGGGAGCTTAGCTCCTTTTTCAATAGGAGATAAAAAAATGCTACATTTCTATAATTCACTCACAAATAAGGTTGAAGAATTTAAACCTAAAGAAGATAAAAAAGTTAATATCTATGTTTGTGGACCTACAGTATATAACTATATTCATATTGGAAATGCTAGACCAGTTGTGTTTTTTGATTTAGTTAAAAGATATCTAGAATTTTGTGGATATAATGTGAAATATTCTTCAAATATTACAGATATTGATGATAAAATAATAAACAAGGCAAAAGAAATGTCTAAAACAGAAAAAGAAATAGCTGAATATTATGAAAAAGCTTATTTTGAAGATTGTGCTAGATTAAATGCTTTAAGGCCTGATTATACTCCGCATGCTACAAGCTATATTAAAGAAATGATAGATTTCATATCTTCTTTAATTAAAGAAGGTTATGCCTATGAAAAAGAAGGTAATGTCTATTTTAGAGTTAATAAGGTAGAAAATTATGGAATACTATCTAAACAAACAAGAGAAAATTTAGCTGAAGGTGCGAGAGTAGAAGTAAATCCTGATAAAGAAGATCCCCAAGATTTTACTCTTTGGAAGAAAACTGAAGAAGGAATTAAGTGGGATAGTCCTTTTGGTAAAGGTAGACCTGGTTGGCATACTGAATGTGTGTGTATGATTCACAATTTATTTGGGGATACCATAGACATTCATGGTGGTGGCATGGATTTAAAATTCCCTCATCATGAAAATGAAATATGTCAATGTGAAGCTAGGTATCATAAAGATTTAGCTAAATATTTCTTACATGTTGGTAGAGTAGATTTAAAGGGTACTAAGATGTCAAAATCACTAGGCAATTATATATTTGTTAGAGATTTTGATACGCTAGATAAGGCTAATGTTTTAAGAATGTTATTACTATTTTCTCCTTATAGAGCGAATATTAATTACACTGAAGAATTATTTAATCAATATGTAGCTCTTTATAATAAATGGCAAAGAGCCTTAAAACAGACTTATTATTTCTTAGAGGCTAATGATATATCTTCCTTAGAACAAGATGAAATCTTTATAAATAAATTTAAAGAATTCATGGATGATGATTTTAATGTTCAAAATGTTTTAACTCTAATAGAAGAATTAGTGAAAGAAATTAATCAATTATTTAGGTCTAAAGATTATCAAAGTTTAGCTATTAAAATTAATACTTTTAATACTATTTTAGATATTTTTGGTATTAAATTTGATTTACCTAATTTAACTGAAGAATTAAAAGAGACTTATTTAAACTGGCAAGAAGCTAGAAAAAATGCTGATTATAATTCGGCTGATATCTATAGAAATATATTAGTTGATAAGGGAATATTATGAATGTAGATAATTATAATGGCCTAACCCTAGCTTATATAGGAGATGCAATTTTAGAAGTATATATGCGAAATTACGCTTTAGAAAATGGTTTTAGTAAGGTAAAAAACTTACATGAATATGTTTATCCTAAAGTTAGTAATAAGGCTGAATCAGTTTATATAAATTATTTACTTGATAATTCTTTATTATCCGAAGAAGAAATTAATATATTTAAAAAAGGTCGTAATGCTAAAATTAAGACCGTTCATAAAGATTTGAAAGTATATCATGAAGCTACAGGATTTGAAGCTTTAATAGGTTATTTATATTTAAATAATAATATTGTTCGTTTAGAAGAGATAATAAAAGATATAAAGGATTTGATATGATGGCAAAAGATGAATTTATAGTTGAAGAAGAAAATAAAAAAACTGAAGAAGTATCTTCTAAGCCTAAAAGACAAAGAAAGAAAAAAGAAGATATAATTATAGAAGAAGTAAATAACACTGCTGATACTTTTACTATGCCTGAAAATACTGAAGTAGTAGTTGAAGAAAAACCTAAGACTACTAGAAAGAAAAGTAAAGAAGTTAAAGTGTTAACTGAGGAAGTAAGTGATACTTCTAATGCCTTTGTCATATCTGAAAGTACAGAAGAGATAAAAGAGGAAAGTACGCCTAAATCTTCTAAACGTAAGAAAAAAACTGAAGAAGAAACTCTAGTTAAAAATGAAGTTGAAGAAGTATCTACTGAAGAAGTGATAGATACTCCTAATACAAAGGATAATGATATAAAAGATAAAAAGATGTCTTTGAGAATGGAAAAATTCATTAATAAAAAGACAAAAGAACGTAAAGCTAGACAACGAAAAAGAAAGAAATTAGAAGAGAAATTAGAATTAAAAAGATATGATACAGATCCTGATAAGGGTTTAACTGATGATATAATTGAACAAAGAAAACTTGAGGGTTTAGTAAATGTTACTAAGAGTGGTTCTACTAAATCTATTAAGAAGATAATTTTCTCTAATTTAATTACTTTCTTTAATATTTTAACTTTTTGTATAGCTGGAGTATTAATTTCAGTTGGAGCTTATACAGACTTATTCTTTGTTGTAATTGTTACTGCAAATATCATTATAGGTATAATTCAAGAAGTTAAAGCTAAAAAGATTATCGATAAATTATCACTTATGTCAGCTCCGACAGCTTTTGTTATTAGAAATGGCGTAAAAAGTGAAATACCTATTACAGAAGTTGTTTTAGATGATATATTAGTATTAGAATCAGGTAAACAAATACCTGCAGATTCTATTGTTATAGATGGAAGTTTAGAAGTTAATGAAAGTTTAT
The DNA here is from genome assembly GCA_964547945.1 of uncultured Anaeroplasmataceae bacterium. Taxonomy (GTDB): domain Bacteria; phylum Bacillota_I; class Bacilli_A; order Acholeplasmatales; family Anaeroplasmataceae; genus CALUXS01. The sequence continues at coordinate 8,913 of CAZJPL010000022.1, read as the reverse complement.
TAACTGGTGAAAGTGATTCGATAGTTAAAAAGCCAGGAGATATTTTATATAGTGGTTCTTTTGTTGTCAGTGGTAATTGTAAGGCTAAAGTAGAAAAAGTAGGTAAGGATAACTTTATCTCTAGAGTTTCAGGGGAAGCTAAGTTATATAAGAAACCAAAATCAGATTTACATAGATCACTAAACTGGATTATATACGCCATGGCTTTAATAATTATTCCTATTGGTGTTACCCTATTTTATATTCAGTATTTCCAAAATGGTGTTGAATATGTAACAGCTATTAGAAAGACAGCTGGGGCTATGGTTGGTATGATTCCGTCAGGACTTATGTTATTATCATCAGTAGCTTTAGCTGTTGGTGTAATTAGACTAGCTCAAAATAATGTAATGGTTCAAGAACTATATTGTATTGAAATGCTAGCTAGAGTAAATGTTTTATGTTTAGATAAGACAGGTACTATTACTGATGGAACTATGTCAGTTAAAGATGTTGTTGAATTTGATAATAATTTTGGTATTAGTACTAAAGTAGTTATCAATGGTATGTTAAATGCTTTAGAGGAAAATAACTTAACTCAAAGAGCTTTAGAAGAAAAATTTGGTTCAAATAAAAGAATTAAACATCGTTCTTTAATTCATTTTTCAAGTCAAAGAAAATTTAACGCTGTAAGTTTTGAGCGTTATGGTACCTTTATTATGGGTGCTCCTGAATTTGTTTTAAAGGGCGATTTTGAAAAATATCAAAAACAAGTAGATAGCTATTCTAAACAAGGTTATAGAGTATTAGCATTAGCTCATAAAGAAGGATTTATAGAAAATGATACATTACCTGAGGGTGAAATTGTATTAGTAGCTCTTATCTTAATAGAAGACAATATAAGACCTGACGCTATTGAAACTATAAACTACTTCAAAGAAAGTGGTGTAGAAGTTAAGGTTATATCAGGTGATAATCCTCTTACAGTAGCTAAAATAAGTGAAAGAGCTGGTATTAGTAATGCTGATGAATGTATATCTTTAGATGGTATGTCTGATGAAGATGTATTTAGGGCAGCTACTAGATATACAGTATTTGGTCGTGTTTCACCTGATCAAAAGAGAATCTTAGTTAGAGCTTTAAAAGAAGCTGGTAAGACAGTTGCGATGACTGGTGATGGTGTAAATGATATTTTAGCCTTAAGAGAAGCAGATTGTTCTATAGCTATGGCTTCAGGTTCTGAGGCTGCTAGAAATGTTAGTCACTTAGTATTATTAGATTCTAACTTTAGTTCTATGCCTAAAGTAGTAGCTGAAGGTAGAAGAGTAATTAATAATGTATCTAGAGTAGCTTGTCTATTTTTAACTAAGACTATCTTTAGTTTCTTATTAGCCCTTCAAGCGATTAATAGTTCAGGTATTTATCCAATAAGTACTGTTCAATTATCTATTATTGATTTCTTTGTTGTAGGTATTCCTTCATTCTTCTTAGTATTAGAACCTAATAATAAAGAAGTAGATACGAAATTCCTAACGAATATCTTAAAAGGTGCCTTGCCGGGTGCTATAACGATACTTATATGTTCAGTTATAACCTTTAAATTAGTAGATTACCTAAATTATGATTTCATGACTTCATCAACTATTATCATAATAGTAGCTACTAATACTTGTTTAATGGTTTTATTTAAAGTATGTAAACCATTTAATAAATTAAGAAAGACAATATGTGGTGTATCTTATACCTTGTTTGCACTATGTATAATTTTCTTACCTAATCTATTTGAAATAAGACCTATTTTTAGGTTCATGGAATATACTTCAGATAGTATAGAAATAACTCAAATAGATAGTATACCTAGTATAGCTATATCTGAAGATTATAATTATGTAATAAATGGAATAGTATATGATACGAAGGCCACAGCTAATTATGTAACCTTAAGTACTAGTTCATCAAATGGTTATTTAACTATAGATTCAGGTCAAGGATATAACCAAGTTACTTTAAATGGTGAAGGTTATTTAATAGAAAATCCTAGTTTATCAGTAGATTTAGATGGATATTTATACGCTGGTGGATATATAACTTCAGCTGTTAAATTTACTGATAATGCAGATAGTATTAAATTAGTAGTTGATGAATATGGTTATGTCACAATTATAAATGTAGAAACCGGACTTGAAGTAGCTAATCAACCAGATTACTCAATCTTACCTACTATTGTTTATAATAGTGCTGGCTATCTAGTAGTAAATGGTAATGATAATGGTGGTATTTATAAATGGGATGGAAAAACAATTTATTCTATCACCTTAGATTCAGATTTAAATATTTTAATTAATGGTGAGCTTTATACTTATACTGCTTCAGATGGTTCATCTAATTATTTAACATTAGATATGCCTAATATCTCTTATACATCAGATAATTATATAGTTATAGATGCTACTAATATAATTTATTCTGATGACGATGCTACATATGTTAATCTAAGCTATATTGGTGTAGATACTTTAGCTGAATTAATTGAACATGAAAGTTCAAGTGAATATGAAGAAAAATATATTCAAGCTAATGGTAATTACTATCGTATTTATAAAAATGGTACTGGTAATGGTAGCTATGTAGCAACTAATATAAGTATAATTGTACCTACTATCACAACTACAGTAGAAGGTAGATATATAATAGATGGTTATTATACTAGTTATGAAGTTTCTACTATAGGTGGAGATTCATCAATTAATATAAATGTATCTAGTGATGGTTATTTAGTTATTAATGATTTTGAAACTGATTATGTATTAGATTATAGTATTATAATAGGTGGTACTGTTCAAAGACTATCTATTCCAGCAATCTTAATTTTACTTACACTATGTTTAGCTTCAGCTCCTATTATTAAGATATTAACTAATGTAATACCTTGGGTTAAACAAACAGGTAAGTCTATTCAAAATCTTTTATCTAAATTTTAATAATATTAATCCGTAGGTTTAGGCTTACGGATTTTTTAACAAATTAGTAGAATAGAGTAAATATTTTTGTTATAATCAAGGAAGAAAAAAGGACAAGCATATTATGATTAAAATATATGGAAAAAACTTGGTTAATTCAGCTATAGAAAATCAAGCTCCGCTTGAAAAAATATTTGTATACCAAGATAATTATAATCTAATTAAACAACTAGATTATAAAAAATTAAGTTATCAAAAAGTATCTAAACAAGAATTAGATAAGTTATTTGGACCTAATCATCAAGGTATAGGGGCTTATAGAGCTGATTATAAAACCTATGATTTAAATTATTTTTTAGATAATAGTCTAAAAGATAGAATATTAATATTAGATGGTATTCAGGATCCCCATAATTTTGGGGCTATTATTAGATCAGTTGATGCTTTTGGGTTTAAGGGAATTATTTTAGGTAATAATAGAAGTGTACCTATTACTCCTACTGTAGCCCATGTTTCTACAGGCGCTATTGAATATGTTAAGATTTGTTATGTTAATAGTTTATCTAATGCAGTAAAAGAATTAAAAAAGAATAATTACTGGATTATTTGTGCTGAAGCTTTTGGTACTGATGATATAGATAAGATAGACTTAAATAGAAATATAGCCTTAGTTATTGGTAGTGAAGGATTTGGTATAACTAAAACTATATTAAAAGAAGCAGATTATACTACAAGTATAAACATGAAAGGACATGTCAATAGTTTGAATGCCTCTGTTTCAGCTGGTATTTTAATGGAAAAACTTAAATAAGGAGAGCAATGTTTTTAGGTTGGAATGATTATGAATTGATTTATTTAATCAATGAAGGCAATTCTAAAGCTCTCAACCTTATGTATCAGAAATATACTAATTTCATTCGTTTAAAAGCTAGAGAATGTGGCTTTAAAGGAATGTTTATAGAAGATTGTGTTCAAGAAGGCTTACTTTTATTAACTAAGGCTTTAGAAGTTTATGATCCTAGTTATAATAGAAGCTTTTGGACTTATTACAACATAATATTGCAAAGAAGATTATGGAGATATTATAAAGAAATAAAACCAAATCTTTTTACAGAATTAGAATATGAATTACAAGATAATAACTCTTTTAAAGAAAAGATTATAGAATATAGTACAGCCTTTAAAGATCCCATCTTAAAAAAGATATATTTTGAAATATATTATTATAATACTAAGGTAGAAGACTTATCTAAAGAGATGGGACTTAAACCTTTAAGCATTTATCGTAAAATCAAAAAAATTAAAGAAATATTACGATTAGAGTTTGACTTATAAACTAAAAAAATGTAGAATTATATAGACGCATTTAAGGTGGTATTAAGATGAGTACTATGCGAAAAAAAGTTATTTTAATTTGTGAAGAGTGTCTTAGTAGAAATTATACTACAACTAAAAGTGCTCAAAGTGAAGGAACACGTTTAGAGTTTAAGAAGTTTTGCCCTAAATGTAATAAATATACTATACATAAAGAAACTAAGTGAAGGATGATTTTATGGCTATTAAAGAAAAAAAAGATGATAAAAAGTCTAAGTTATGGGAGATACTAAGTAAAGACTATAAATGGGAAAATTATGTATTCTTCTTAATTGCCTTAGTAGTTTTATTACTTGGTGTATTAATCTTAGATGGTACTATCAGTATTAGTTCTGATGCTGTTTTAATTGGTTCATATTCAACAGCTTTTGCCTGGATATTAGTAGCTTTTGGCTCTTTAGCCATTATTTATGCTTTATTCCCTTTCTTTCAAACAGCTTTCCCAGAATTAAAGAGAATAACTTGGATTAAAGGTAGAAAATATTTTGGCAATATATTAAGGGTATTTATATTCCTTATTGTATTATGTTTATTATTTATCTTATATGATTACTTCATAACTGAAGCTTTAGGTAAGATATTGGAGAACGTATAACATGAGACGTTGGTATGTTGTTCAAACTTATTCGGGTTATGAAAATTCAGTTGTTGATGATTTAGAATCTAGAAAAGATTCAATGGGTATATCTAATAAATTATATCAAATATTAGCTCCTGATTATACTGAGGAAGTAGTGGATGCTAAAGGTAATAAAAAGATTAAAACTCATAAATTATATCCTGGTTATATCTTCTTAGAAATGGAAGTTGAAAAGGAAATAGATGATAATACTTGGTTTATTATTCGTAATACACCAAAGGTTACAGGTTTCTTAGGTTCTTCAGGTCATGGTACTAAACCAGTTCCAGTACCTCAAGAAGAAATGAATAGAATCTTAGAAAAAATAGGTCTTATTGAAAAAACAACATTTGAAGTTGGAGACCAAGTTGAAGTTACCAATGGACCATTTATTGGTAAGATTGGTGTAGTTGCTTCAGTAAACCCTGAAAAAGAACAAGTAGTAGTTATGATTGAAATGTTTGGTCGTAATACTCCTAATGAATTACAATATAATCAGGTGAGAAAAGTTGTTTAATTTTTCTATTATAAGAAAGAAACTAATAGTTTTAGTTTTCTTTACATTAGTGATAGGTGATATCTGTAGTATAATTAAAATATTTATCGAATCAGATAGTTTTAACTATAATAGATTTGATATAGTATATTCTTTAATTAACAATACAGTAGTAATACATGTATCATTAATATATGCTTTAATAGTATTAATTACATTCTTTATCTTGAATTTTTTCAAAGTTAAAAAATATTAGAATTAAACCTTCAAAAAATTAATTTTTGGGGGTTATTTTTTTATAAATAATTATTGCATAATAAAGATTAATTTGTTATAATTCTAGAGCACGTGCTTAAACGTGAGTGGGAGGTTAAAACCGTTTAACCACATCATTGAAAGAAGGAGGAAATATCATGGCTAAGAAAGTAGTTAAAGTTGTTAAATTACAGATTCCAGCCGGTAAAGCTAATCCAGCGCCTCCAGTCGGTCCAGCATTAGGACAGGCAGGCGTTAATATCCCAGGCTTTTGTTCACAATTCAATGATCAAACTAAAGATAAAATGGGATATATTCTACCAGTAGTGATTTCTGTATATGAGGATCGTTCTTTCACATTTGTTGTAAAGACTCCACCTGCATCAGATTTATTAAAGAAAGCTGCTGGCATTGAAAAAGGTTCAGACAATTCAAAGAAAAACATTGTAGCTAAAATTACTAAAGCTCAAGCTGAAGAAATTGCGAAAATGAAGATGCCTGACTTAAATGCTAATGACGTTGAAGCGGCAACTAGAATCATCGCAGGAACTGCTCGTAACATGGGCATAGCTGTTGAAGATTAATTAAAGGTTGTTTATACAGCCTAAATTTGTGGGAGGAAATTCCCGCTTAACCACATTTTAGGAGGAAAATATGAAGAGAGGAAAGAAATACCAAGAAGCAGCAAAATTAGTTGATTCTACTCAAGTATATAATGCTATTGAAGCTTTAGAATTAGCTTGTAAGACTTCAACTGTTAAATTTGATGCTTCTGTTGATGTAGCATTCCGTTTAAATCTTGATCCAAGAAAAGCAGAACAAAACATCAGAGGCGCTATTGTTTTACCTAACGGTACTGGTAAAACTCGTAAAGTTTTAGTATTATGCCGTGGCGCAAAACAACAAGAAGCTGAAGCTGCTGGTGCTGATTATGTTGGTGATAGCGAATACATCCAAAAGATTCAACAAGGTTGGTTGGATTTCGATATTATCGTTGCTACACCAGATATGATGGGTGAATTAGGACGTTTAGGTAGAGTATTAGGACCTAAAGGTTTAATGCCAAACCCTAAAACTGGTACTGTAACTATGGATGTTGCTAATGCAGTTCAAGAAATTAAAAACGGTAAAGTTGAATATCGTCCTGATAGAGTAGGAAATATTCATGTAACTATTGGTAAAGTATCTTTTGGTGCTGTTAAATTAGCTCAAAACTTAAAAGCTGTATATGATACTTTAACAAGAGTACGCCCTTCTACAGTAAAGGGTACATATATTAAAAATGTATCTGTAGCTTCTACAATGGGCCCTGGTATTAAAGTTAACCCAGATTCAATTGTAGCTGCAGGAAAATAATTTTTACCAAAGACAGTAGGTGTGCGTAAGCACTTAATTTCTACCGAGGTAGTTAAAAAGATTTTAGATCTTCTTTACTATGCCGGTAGAGAAGATTTTTAAATTTATGGAGGTGCAAAATGTCTAGTGCTATTGAACTAAAAAAGACCTTAGTTGCTGACTTAGTTGAAAAGATTAAAAGTTCAAAATCTGTTGTAGCTTTTAAATATCAAGGCTTAACAGTAGAAAAATTTCAACAATTAAGAAGAGCTATGCGTGCTAATGGCTGTGATGTTCAAATTATCAAAAATAACATTTCACGTCGTGCAGCAGTTGAACTAGGCTACCAAGAATTCGCTGATAATTTGGTAGGTCCTATCGCAATAGCTTTCGCAACTGATGATATGGTAGCACCAGCAAAACAAATCTACACATTCGCAAAAGAAAATCAATGTGTTGAAGCTGTAACTGGTGTTGTAGATGGTGACGTTTATAGCGTTGCTCAATTAGAAGAATTATCAAAACTTCCATCATACGAAGTATTATTAACTCAATTAGCTGCAGGTATGTTAGGTACTGTAAGAAATCTAGCTGTAGCTTTGAATTTGTATGTTGAAGAAAAAGCCGAAAATTAATAAATTAAATATATAGGAGGAAATAAAAATGGCTAAATTAACAAAAGAAACATTTATTGAAGCTTTAAAAGAAATGACTATTCTTGAAGTAAAAGAATTAGTAGATGCTATGAAAGAAGAATTTGGTATTGATCCAAGTGCTGTTGCTGCTGCTCCTGCTGCAGGTGCTGCTCCAGTTGCTGCTGAACAAACTGAATTCGATGTTGTATTAAAATCATTCGGTGCTAAGAAATTAGACGTAATCAGAGTAGTTAAAGAAGTTACTGGTTTAGGTTTAAAAGAATCTAAAGACTTAGTAGAAAGCGCACCTAAAGCTGTTAAAGAAAAAGTTTCTAAAGCTGAAGCTGATGAATTAAAAGCTAAATTAGAAGCTGCTGGCGCTGAAGTAGAAGTTAAGTAATTTATCAATTAAAGGCCTAGTTTAACTAGGCTTTTTATGTCTTAATTATGTCTCATTACTATTCAAAAGACCAAACAGTTAAATCTGATCCTAAGTTAATAAATTATAATTATAAAGATAAACAATTTAAATTTAAGACCGATAATGGTGTATTCTCTAAAAAATATGTAGATTTTGGTACTAATTTATTAATTAATTCAGTTACTATTAATGAGTATAAAGAACCTATTCTAGATTTATGTTGTGGATACGGAGTAATAGGTATAGTACTTAAATCTTTGACTGATAAAGAAGTATATCTAACAGACGTAAATACTAGAGCTACTTCTTTAGCTAAAGAAAATGCTAAATTAAATAAAGTTAATTTAAATATTTATAATGGTGATATGTTTGAAAGTATACCTGAAGATATTAAATTCAGTCAAATAACACTTAATCCACCTATTAGAGCAGGCAAAGAAGTAGTATTTAGTTTATATAGAGAATCTTATAAAAGATTAATTTTAAATGGCGAATTGTTTATAGTTATTCAAAAGAAACAAGGAAAAGATAGTACTATTAATTATTTAGAAACTTTATATAATAAAGTAGAAATAATAAACAAGGATAAAGGTTATTTCATTATTAGAGCTACTAAGCTTTAATTTTGAAATAATTTTTTATTTTTTTGATATAAAGCTCTATTTTTAACTTGTATTTATTTAATGATTAGTAATAGAAAGATAGGTTATATTTTTGGCTAAATTAGAACTAAAAAATAAATTCTTTTATATTTATATAAATATAAAAAGGTTAAGTTTTTTAAAGTTAATTGTAAAAGTAAATTCCGCTTAGAGAGCTTATAAAGTACTCAAAAAAAA
>CAZJPL010000021.1:0-21229 GCA_964547945.1 uncultured Anaeroplasmataceae bacterium | reverse complement strand
ATGCAGTTTTAGCAGCCTTCAAATTATGTCGTGTTTGCTTCCGTGAACTTGCATATAAAGGACAAATTCCTGGCGTTAAAAAAGCCAGCTGGTAATATCATCGAAGGAGGAATTATATTATGATGACAGATCCAATTGCAGATATGCTTACTCGTATTCGTAATGCTAAACAAATTGGTCATCAAACAGTAGATATGCCTAACTCTAAGATGAAACAAGCTATTCTTGAAGTTATGAAAAATGAAGGATATATTGTTTCTTATAAAGCTACTGAAGGAGTTAAGAGTACACTTACTGTTACATTAAAATACACTGAAAATCAAGAAAGTGTAATTAGAGGCCTTAAATCTGTTTCTAAACCAGGGTTAAAAGTATATGCAAAAGCAGATGAATTACCTAAGGTTTTAAATGGTTTAGGAATAGCTATTATTTCTACTTCAAAAGGAATAATGACAGATAAAGAAGCTCGTAAGTTAAATATCGGTGGCGAAGTTTTAGCTTACGTTTGGTAATATTTAGGAGGAAAAATTAAAATGTCACGTATTGGAAATAAGCCAATTTTACTTCCTGCAGACGTTAACATTACTGTTACTGAAGGTAACGTAGTTGTTAAAGGTCCTAAGGGAGAGTTGAGTTTTGATTTCGACAAAAACTTAAGTTTAGTTATTGAAGGAAACGAACTAACAGTAAAACGTCCTAATGATACAAAATGGATGAAGACTATCCATGGTACTACTAGGGCTTTAGTATCTAACATGGTTGAAGGTGTTTCTAAAGGTTTCACTAAAACTTTAGAAATAAATGGTGTTGGTTACCGTGCAGCTTTACAAGGTAACAAAGTTGTATTAAACGTTGGTTATTCTCATCAAGTAGAACTTGAAATACCTCAAGGTTTAACAGTTGAAATACCAAGAAATACAGTTATCAACATCTCTGGTATTGATAAACAATTAGTTGGTCAATTCGCAGCTGAAGTTAGAGAAGTACGTAAACCTGAACCATATAAAGGTAAAGGTATTAAATATAGCGATGAAAAGATTCGTCGTAAGGAAGGAAAAACTGCTAAGAAGTAGTTAGAAAGGGGATAAAGTATGATTAATAAAGTTTCAAGTAATGCGAGTAGACAAAAACGTCATTTACGTATACGCCAAACTGTTAAAGGTACAGCTTTAAAACCACGTCTTTCAGTTTTCCGTTCAAATAAACAAATTTATGCTCAATTAATAGATGATGAAGCTGGTGTTACATTAGCTTATGCATCTTCAACTGAGTTAAAAGATGTTAAAAATGGTGGTAATGTTAGTGCTGCTACTGAAGTTGGTACTTTAATAGCTAAAAGAGCTTTAGAGTTAAAAATCAGTAAAGTAGTATTTGATCGTGGTGGATATATGTATCATGGTCGCGTTAAAGCCTTAGCTGATGCTGCTAGAGCAGCCGGCTTAGAATTCTAAGGAGGTCATTATGCGTCAAGATAAAGAAGTTAAAGACGTACAAGTGGAATATGAAGAACGCGTTGTAGCTATTAATCGTGTTACAAAAGTTGTTAAAGGTGGTAGAACTATGCGTTTTTCTGCTTTAGTAGTTGTTGGAGATCGTCAAGGCAAAGTAGGCTTTGGTACAGGTAAGGCATCAGAAGTACCTGATGCAATTAAAAAAGCAGTAGAAGATGCTAAGAAAAATGTATTTAGTGTTGATATTGTTAACACTACTATTCCTCATACTGTTGAAGGTAGATACGGTGCAGGTCATGTATTATTAAAACCAGCATCTGAAGGTACTGGTGTTATCGCCGGTGGTCCTGTTCGTGCTATCGTTGAACTTGCAGGTATTTCTAATATTTTATCTAAATCATTAGGTTCAAAAACTCCAATCAACGTTGTTAGAGCTACCGTTGATGCTTTAAAACAATTATGTTCTGTTGAATCAGTTGCTAAAAAGCGCGGTAAGACAGTAGAAGAGATTTTGAGGTAATAATTATGTATAAAATTACATTAGTTAAAAGTTTAATTGGTCGTAAACCTAATCAAGTTAAGACCGCTAAAGCTCTAGGTCTTACTAAGATTGGTCAAACTGTAGAAAAAGAAGAAAATGAAGCAATTAAAGGAATGATTGTTACCATAGCTCATATGGTAAAAGTTGAAATTATAAAATAAGGAGGTGCCTCAAAATGTTAAATGAATTAAAACCTGTTGAAGGTGCTAGACATTCTAAAAAACGTATCGGACGCGGTATCGGTAGTGGAAATGGTAAAACTGCTGGTAAAGGTCACAAAGGGCAAAATGCTCGTTCTGGTGGCGGTGTTAGACCTGGTTTTGAAGGTGGACAATTACCTTTATTCCAACGTTTACCAAAAAGAGGTTTTCACAATATTAATCGCGTAGAATATAATATAGTTAATGTTGAAGACTTAAATGTTTTTGCAGATAACACAGTTGTAGATGAAGTAAGTTTAAGACAAGCTGGCCTATTAAAGAAAAATTACAATGGTGTAAAAATCTTAGGCAATGGAGAGTTAACTAAAAAATTAGTTGTTAAAGCTAATAAATTCTCAGCAAAAGCTGAAGAGGCTATACTAAAAGCTGGTGGATCTGTAGAGGTGATGTAAGTTGTTCGATAAGTTAAAAAGAATATTTAGTAATCGTGAGATACTAAGAAAACTTACATTCACATTTTTCATTTTATTGGTTTTTAAATTAGGAACTTATATTCCTATTCCTATGGTAGATACCTTAGCTATTAGAAATGAAATAGCTAATAATGATTTCCTTACTATCTTGAATGCTTTTTCAGGTGGTGGTTTATCTAATTTCTCTATTTTAGCTTTAGGTATTTCTCCATATATCACGGCATCAATTGTAATTCAATTATTACAAATGATTATTCCTAAATGGAAGGAATGGGCTGAACAAGGTGAAGTTGGTAAGCAAAAATTAAATAAAATAACTCGTTATTGTGCGATTATTTTAGCTTTTGCTCAAGGTTTAGCTTTACTTTATGGTTTAGGTGCTCGTCCTGAAAATATTTTAGTTGCAGATGCCTTACAATATAGAAGTTATTTCTGGGTATTTTATATTTACATGGCTATTGTTATTACAGCTGGTTCATGTTTTACAATGTGGCTTGCTGATTTAATAACTCGTCATGGTGTTGGTAATGGTTCATCAATGATAATTGCTGCTGGTATTATTACTACAGTACCTGCTATGTTTACAACATTATGGTCAGTATATATTACTGATAGTGGTACTGCAGCTGATATTACATGTTTTGTAGCTATCATTGTAATCTATATTTTAATGATTTTCGCAGTTGTATTCTTTGAAGGAGCAAAACGTAGAATACCTATTCAATATGCTAACCGTCAACAAGGTGGTAGCAGTGAATTACCTATTAAATTAAATAGTGCAAGTGTTATTCCGGTTATCTTTGCTTCTACAATCTTATCAATACCTCTAACTATAGTAGGTATGTTAGGTCAAGATTCAACAACTGCAGGTACTTGGATTTCTGCTATATTTTCAACAGATGAACCTATAGGTATGACTTTATATATTTTATTAATAGTATTCTTCTCATTCTTCTATAGCTTTATGATGGTTGATCCTGAAAAAATAAGTGAAACTTTAGATAAACAAGGCGCTTATATTCCAGGTTATCGTAGAGGTGAAGAAACTAAGAATCAATTAGCTAGAATATTATTTAGAACTACCTTATTAGGTGCTACTTATTTAGTAATAGTTGCTTTAGTTCCTATTGTTGTTTCTTTAGCATTTGGTTTATCAGATACTGATGCTTCATCAGTAACAATCGGTGGTACATCATTAATCATCATTGTTGGTGTTGCTTTAGAAACTATAAGTCAAATTGAAACAGCTTCAGAAACTAAAGAATATAAAGGATTCTTAGAATAATTATGAAATTATTAATAATGGGACGTCCTGGAGCTGGTAAGGGAACTCAGGCCGTAAATATTAAAAATTATTTCAATATTCCCCATATCTCTACAGGAGATATATTTAGAGCTAACTTAAAAGAACAAACTAAGTTAGGCTTACTAGCTAAATCATATATGGATAAGGGGCAATTAGTTCCTGATGAAGTAACTATTGATTTAGTTTTAGATAGATTAAGTCAAGCTGATTGCAAAAATGGTTATTTGCTTGACGGATTTCCTCGTAATCTAGAACAAGCTGAAGCTTTAACTAAATTCTTAAATGAACAAGGTGATAAGTTAAATGCTGTCCTAGATATCGATGTTAAACCAGAAGTATTAATTGATCGAATAGTTGGTAGAAGGGTTTGTAAAAATTGTGGTTCAACTTTCCATATCACAAATAATCCATCTAAAGTTGATGGTATTTGTGATAATTGTGGTGATAGTCTAATTCAAAGAGCTGATGATACTTATGAAGTAGCACACAGCAGATTAGAAGTTTATGATAAACAAACAGCCCCTGTACTAAATTATTATAGAGATCAACATTTATTAAAGACAGTAAATGGTGATCAGGATTTTGCAAAGGTATTTGAAGATATCAAGAGAGTTTTAGCTGACTAATATTTAGCACATTATATTAGTTATTAGTTGCCCCTTATATGGGGCGACTAATAAACTCATATTGATTTTAGGAGGAAAAATGGCAAAAAAAGACGACGTTATTGAATTAGAAGGTAAAGTAGTAGAAGTTTTACCTAATACTCAATTTATTGTTAAGTTAGAAAATGATCATCAAGTCTTAGCCCACGTTTCTGGTAAAATCCGCATGAATAACATACGCATTTTACCAGGTGATAGAGTTACAGTTGAATTATCAACTTATGATTTAACACGTGGCAGAATCACTTATAGACATAAGTAATAACGGAGGTAAAAAAATGAAAGTTAGACCATCAGTTAAACCAATGTGCGATAAATGCAAAGTAATCAAACGCAAAGGACGCGTTATGGTTATTTGCGAAAATCCAAAACATAAACAAAGACAAGGATAATAATTAGGAGGATAAATTATGGCACGTATTGCAGGTGTAGATATTCCAAATGAAAAGCGTGTTGTTATCTCTTTACAATATATTTATGGTATAGGGCCAACAACAGCTAAAAATATATTAAGTGCTGCTAAAGTAAGTGAAGATACTAGAGTTAAAAACTTAACTGAAGAAGAATTAACACGCATTAGATCTGAAATCTCTAAGTATAAAATCGAAGGTGAATTACGTAGAGAAGTAGCATTAAACATCAAAAGATTAATGGAAATTGGTTGTTACCGCGGATTAAGACATCGTAGAGGTCTTCCTGTTCGTGGTCAAAATACACGAAATAATGCTCGTACTCGTAAGGGTCCAGCACGTACTATCGCAAATAAAAAGAAATAAGGAGGATTAAATTATGGCACGTAAAGTTACAAAACGTCGTGTTAAGAGAAATTGTCCTGTGGGCGTAGCTCATATACACGCAAGTTTTAATAATACAATAGTTACAATTACTGATCCTGCTGGTAATGTTATTGCATGGAGCAGTGCTGGTGCTTTAGGCTTTAAAGGTAGCCGTAAATCTACAGCTTTTGCAGCTCAATCAGCTAGTGAAGCTGCTGCAAAATCAGCTTTAGACCAAGGAGTAGTAAAAGTAGAAGTTTCAGTTAAAGGACCTGGTCAAGGTCGTGACGCTGCTATTCGTTCACTAGAATTAGCTGGTTTAGAAATTACTTCTATTAAAGATTGTACACCAGTTCCACATAATGGATGTCGCCCACCAAAACGTCCTCGTGGGTAATTAATACTTTAGAAGACGAGGTCAGTTAATGAAAGATTTGAAGTTTGAAAAACCAAAAACTAAAATTGTAAAATTGTCAGATGATAAGAATGTTGGTTCTTTTGAAATAGCTCCATTAGAAAGAGGCTTTGGTCTTACTATTGGTAATGCTTTAAGAAGAATTATGTTATCTTCATTACCAGGTACAGCTTTTGTTAGTACTAAAATAGAAGGTATTCAACATGAATTTGAAAACCTTGATGGTATAGTAGAAGATGTTATTACAATAATTTTAAATTTAAAAAGAGTTGTTTTAAAAACTGATTCAACAGACCCTAATTTTGAAGCTGTTTTAGAAATTAATAAGAGTGGTGAAGGAGAAGTTACAGCTGGAGATATCATTCATGATTTAGATGTAACTATCGTTAATCCTGATCAACATATTTGTACTATAGCTGCTGGTGGTAGTATCAATATGTTCTTAAAGGTTCGTAGAGGTGTAGGTTATGTTAGTTCAGATAAAAACAAACAATATGTTGAAGATGCAACTACTATAGCTATTGATTCTATTTATACACCTGTTACTAATGTATCTTATGAGATAACTAAAGATATCGTTGACAATGATGCTTCATTTGATAAATTAACAGTAAATGTTACTACTAATGGTTCTATTACTGCTATAGACGCAATTGGTATTGCTGCTAAGATGATGATTGAACATTTAGAAGTAATAAGTGAGATATCTGAAAGTGCTCAAAACAATATTTATATGACTGAAGTAGAAACTGAAAATACTAATTCTAAGATGGAAAAAACTATTGAAGATTTAGATTTATCAGTACGTTCATATAATTGTTTAAGAAGAGCTGGTATAAATACAGTTGCTGATTTAATTGATAAATCAGAAGAAGAAATGATGAAAGTTCGTAATTTAGGACGTAAATCATTAAAGGAAATAAAAGAGAAACTAGAACAATTAAATTTAGGTTTCCATAAAGACTAATAAGGAGGATACGAAATGGGTTATTCTAGACTACGCCGTAATAGTGCCCAAAGAAAAGCTTTATTACGTGATTTAGTTACCGATTTAATATTAAATGGTAGAATAGAAACAACTGAAACTAAAGCTAAAGAATTAAAAAGATTAGCTGATAAAATGGTTACTTTAGGTAAAGCTAATACTCTTCATTCTCGTCGTCAAGCTGCAACTTTAGTTCGTTTCGAAAAAGATGATAATGATAAATACGCTATTCAAAAATTATTTGATGAAATAGCTCCTAGATTTGCTAATCGTAATGGTGGATATACTAGAGTTATTAAAACTGGTTTCCGTCGTGGTGATTCAGCACCTATGGCTATTATTGAATGGGTTGAATAATAAAATTAGCTGCCTTATTTCTGGCAGCTTTTTTGATTAAGAATGTAGGGATAACATGTATAAAGATAATAAGCTTATAATTACGGCTACCTATAAAGTAAAAAGTTCTACTACTCTATTAGTATTCTTATTAGAGAAAATGAACACATCTAGAAATAATGTAAAACATTTGCTTAGTAATAAACAAGTTTTAGTTAATGGTAATAGTGTATCTCAGTTCAATTTTCCTTTAGCTAAAGAAGATGAAATATGTATTACTAAATTTCCGGTTAGAGAACCAAATATAAAGATTAAAAAGGTCAAATCTAATATTAAACTTGATATAATCTATGAAGATGAAGATTTCATAGCTATTAATAAAGAAGCTGGTCTCTTATCAGTAGCTAGTGATAAAGAAGTAGAAGAAACTGCATATAATTTAGTAGCTAATTACTTAAAAAATAAAGGTAAAAGGCCTTATATAATACATCGTATAGATAAAGAGACATCAGGTGTATTAGTATTTACTACTAATATTAAAATACAATCTCAATTGCGTTTAAATTGGCAAAAATATGTTAAAGAAAGAGAATATCTAGCAATATGCCAAGGTATTTTAAAAGATAAGGAAGGTACTTTAATAAATTATTTAACTAAGACTAGTAATAATTTAATGAAGGTAAGTACTAATAAAAATGATCAACAAGCTATTACTAAATATAAAGTAGTAGCTGAAAAGAAAGATATGTCTTTACTTAATATATCTATTAAGACAGGGCGTAAGAATCAAATAAGAGTTCAGTTTGCAAACATTTCTCATCCACTTTTAGGTGATGATAAATATGGTGATAAGAATAGTTTTAATAGACTTGCCTTACATGCTTCAAGACTTGTCTTTACTCATCCTTTTACTAATAAGATACTTGATATAAAAGCTAAAAATCCTAGTTTCTTTAAGACTTTATTTGATTAATATATTAAACACTTTTATTTGTATCAATTACCTAATTACGGCTTAATAAAGCTATAATTAGGTTTTTTGTTTTGAAATAAATTTGTTGTTATAAAAATATTAATTATTCAAAAAAGAGTTTATTTATGCTAGAATATATTAGGTATATGCGTTGGAGGTGAATCTTATGACTGATTTAGAAATTGCTAAAAGTGTTAAGTTAAAACCTATTAAAGATATAGCTGAAAAATTAGGTATTAAAGAAGATAGTTTAACATATTATGGTAATGATAAAGCTAAATTAGATTTAGGATTATTAAACAATAAGAAAAAAGGAAAACTTATATTAGTTACTGCTATATCACCTACTCCTGCAGGTGAAGGTAAAACTACAACTACTATTGGTTTAGCTGATTCTTTAGCTAAGTTAGGTAAGAATAGTGTTGTATGTTTAAGAGAACCTAGTTTGGGTCCTGTATTTGGGGTTAAAGGAGGAGCTTGTGGAGGAGGATATGCCCAAGTAGTTCCTATGGAAGATATAAATCTTCATTTTACTGGTGATATTCATGCTATAACAACCGCTAATAATCTAATATGTGCTATTATAGACAATCATATCTATCAAGGAAATAGTCTAAATATAGATCCTAGAAAAGTATTAATTCATAGAGTACTTGACATGAATGATAGAGCTTTAAGAAATATAACTATTGGATTAGGTGGTTCAAGTAACGGAGTCCCTAGAGAAGATCATTTTGATATAAGTGTAGCTAGTGAAGTGATGGCTATTTTATGTTTAGCTAAAGACTTAGATGATTTTAAAGATAGAATAAATAAGATGTTAGTAGCTTATACTTATGATAATAAACCAATATTTGTCTCTGATTTAGCTTGTGGAGGAGCTATTACTCTTATTATGAAAGATGCTATTAAACCTAATTTAGTTCAAACTTTAGAACATACTCCAGCTATTATCCATGGCGGACCTTTTGCAAATATTGCCCATGGTTGTAATAGTTTGATTGCGACAAATATATCTTTAGGCTTAGCTGATTATGTTGTTACTGAAGCTGGTTTTGGAGCTGATTTAGGTGCGGAAAAATTCTTTGATATTAAATGTAGGATAGGTAATTTAAGACCTGATGTTGTAGTATTAGTTGCTACAATTAGAGCTCTTAAAATGCAAGCTGGTATTAATAAAGAAGACTTAGCTAAAGAAGATGTAGAAGCTTTAAAAATAGGCTTAGCTAATTTAGCTAGACACGCCGAAAATTTAGAAAAATACGGACTTCCTCTAGTAATATGTATAAATAAATTTAGTACTGATACAGAAAAAGAAATAGAAGTTTTAGAAGAATTTGCAAGAACAAATAATTATATAATTAGTTTATCTGAAGTATTTAGTAAAGGTAGTAGTGGAGGTTTAGATTTAGCAAATAAAGTAATAGAAGCTTGTGATAAGGCTAATAACTTTAAATACTTATATGATTTAGATTTATCTTTAAAACAAAAAATAACTAAGATATGTAAAGAAATATATAGAGCTAAAGATGTATCTTTTAGTCAAAATGCTAAAAATAGTTTAGCTAAATTAACTAAACTAGGATTTGATAAGCTACCTATATGTATAGCTAAAACTCAATATTCTTTTTCTGATAAAGCTAAGCTATTAGGAGCTCCTATTGACTTTACTATTGAAATAAAAGATATTATACCTTCTACGGGAGCCGGTTTTATAGTTTGTCTTGCTGGTGATATTATAAGGATGCCTGGTTTACCTAAAGAACCAGCTGCCTTAAATATGGATATTATAAATGATACAATTACAGGCTTATTTTAGGAGGTACTATGAAAAAATATGGATATGAATTAACTGATAAGATGTTAATTATAAACTTTACTGAAGTTTATTGTAGAAGTAGCACAGAAGTATTAAATAGTGATTGTTTTTATCAGGTTTTAGCTAACTTTATTAAACATTCAATTAAACGTGAAAAGACAGATGTAATTAGTTTATTAAAACATTTTAAACATCCTGCAAAAGAATTAGCTAATATTTTTAAATTAATACATTCTGTTGAATATGATCAAGTAGTAAGTATAGTACCTGAATATAAAGAAGTATTAAGTAAAAGAGGTTTATTATATAACTTTGTTGAAGAATTTTATGATTATTGGCGTAAATTAGAAAGATATAGTTATATAGTAGCTAAAAATTTAAAAGGCGGAGTCCAAAGTGGTGTCTTTTTAGTAAGCAATCAAACATTTACTGAACTAATATTAAAAACTTATCGTTCAATTACTGAAAAAATATCTAATAAAACATTCTTAGTATATAGACAACTACCAGCTGGTATAAATGCTTCATTATTGATAAGTAATTATAGTTGGGCTAAAAAAGATAGTTTATATGAAAAACTAAATAGTATTCCAGTAATTCAAAAAGTCTTAATTAGACCACCTTTTATATCTTATACAGTTAAAAATAAAAGAACAGGTGTTTATCCAATAACAAATATTAATCCATTAATAGATGCTAAAATAGATTCTAATAAGTTTTTATGTTTTCCTGTTAAAGTAGGTAGTGCTTTAGCTTATGTATATTGTAATAAGCATTTCATGACTCATTTAGTCACTTTATCTAATTTGTTTGAACCTGCAGGATTAGATAATATAACTAAAAAACCTGATTTAATCTATGTTTTTGGTTGTGGAGAAGAGACTTCTAGATATTATTATGATAAAGAAGAAGATATTTATATAGGTATGGCTCCTTTATCTGATGAAGTTGATTATTTTGGTTATATGAAAAAAATGTTATTGACATTATATAATACTAAAATGATTGATAAGGGTAACTTACCAATACATGGAGCTTGTGTTAATATTAGATTTAGAAATAACAAAAGTAAAACTCTTGTTATTATTGGTGATAGTGGTGCTGGTAAATCAGAAACTTTAGAAGCTTTAGCTAGAGTAGCAGATCATGATATTGTTAGTAATATAACTATATTTGATGATATGGGAACCTTTATCATTGAAGATAATGAAGTTAAAGCTTATGGTACTGAAATAGGAGCCTTTGTTAGATTAGATGATATGGCACCTGATTATGCTTATAAAGAAATGGATAGGGCAATTTTCTTAAATCCTGATAAAGTAAATTCTAGATTGGTAATACCTATATCTATATATAGTGTTATTATGCATGGTTTTAAAGTAGATATGGTGTTATATGCTAATAATTATGAGAATAAAGTAGAACTAGAAATATTTAAAGATAAAGAAGAAGCTTTAGAAGTATTTTCTAGAGGAGCTAGAATGGCTAAAGGAACAACTGGAGAAATTGGCTTAACTGAATCATTTTTTGCAAATCCATTTGGCCCAGTTCAAAAAGAAAAAGAAACTAGAATTATTATGGATAAGGTATTTGATTTATTATTTAAAAATAATATTCCAGTAGGTCAAATGTATAGTAGATTAGCTGTTCCAGGTTATGAACAAGAAGGACCTTATGAAATGGCAAAACTATTATTAAATAAATTAATGACAGAATAATAAAAAAACCTAACTTTGCAGTTAGGCTTTTTTAATTTAGATTATTCTTCACTTGATACAGTTAAAGAAGTAATTGTTAATTCTTCACTATCGTTTGTACCTATTACCATAATAACAGTATTAGAATCTTCAGTTGGTTCTAAATATTGTTCTTCATCAAATGATACAATATCTACTGTAATATAGTATGTACCAACGCTATCAAAGTTACTTAAAAGATTAGGTAAATAATAAGATGTACTAGTTGTAGAAGTAGTATAAACTACCTCGCCATCTTCATCAGCAAATGATATAGTGTAATAAGCTATACCGCCAACACCTTTAATAGAAGCAGACCAATCAATTTTCATAGCGTTTGTACTATCTATTACAATAGTTACAGCATTTAATTGAACAGGTTCTGTTGTTTCTTCTTCCTCACCTTCAGTTTCACCTTCGTCACCTTCGGTTTCGCCTTCAGTTTCTTCGCCTTCAACAACTTCTTCACTAGGATTTTCTTCTTCAACATCATCCTCACCAGAAGTACAAGAAGCTAGACCGAAACCAAATACTAACACAAGTAAAGAAAGTAAAAATAATAATCTCTTTTTCATTCCTTAAACCTCACTTATCTATTAATACTTTGTATTTAGAAATCTTTCTATTTACTCGAGAAGAATTGTATATTTTTTTAATTTATTCAATAAAATATAAGAAAAAAAGTGTATAATAATGTTATTATTCATATATTGAGGGTGGTATGGTGTTTTATTTAATATTTAAAAAAATTTATTATAAAATAAGGGATGAAATTAATAAAGGTAATCAAAAACATATAGTAGAAGATGGTTTAAAGACAGGAATTACTAAAAAATCCTTTAACTATTTAAATGAAGACTATGCTAAAGGAAATATTTATTATAAAGACAATAATTCTAATATAGTTATAATAGATATCCATGGAGGAGCTTGGATTGCTGGTGATAAAGATACTAACGATAGTTTTTGTTATTGTTTAGCTCAAGAAGGCTTTATTGTTTATTCTTTAAGTTATAGAAATGTAGATACTTGTATCTTAAAAGATCAAATATTTGATATATTTAATTTTATAAATAAGATTAAAGAAGATATTAAAAATAAATTAATATTTTTAACTGGTGATAGTGCTGGTGGACAATTATCCTTATTAACTTATATTATTAATAATTCTAATTTATTAAATATATTAAACTTAAATAGATTAGATATTAATATATCAGGATTAATACTAAATCACAGTGTATGTGATATAGAAGAAGCTGCCAATTTAGAAGATTCAAAATTATTATCTAAGTATGTAGCTATACCAG
This sequence comes from uncultured Anaeroplasmataceae bacterium, assembly GCA_964547945.1. Classification (GTDB taxonomy): domain Bacteria; phylum Bacillota_I; class Bacilli_A; order Acholeplasmatales; family Anaeroplasmataceae; genus CALUXS01. The sequence continues at coordinate 8,282 of CAZJPL010000021.1, read as the reverse complement.
GAATGAAAAGATTATTATATGGTAAGAAATATAAGAATGATTTATTTTGTAAATTAACTATTAATCCTACTAAATATATATTTAAAGATACTAAATTACCACCGATATTATTAATATCTAGTAAAGGTGATAAAGAGTATTATAAACAAACACTTACTTTATTTGATTATTTAAAAAGTTTAGATAAAGAAGTATATTTATATTTTGAAGAAGATGAAAATGCTGAGCATGTTTATAATGTCACTAATCCAAATAGCAAATTAGGGGATAAATGTAATAAAGAAATAGTCAAATTTATAAAAAATGTAGTAAATAATCAATGAAAGCGTTTTAAAATATAATATTTTATTTACAAAATATAAAAAAAGTGTATAATTTTGCTTGTAAAAATAAAAAATGGTAAGAGGAGCAAGACAGAAGAGTATTTTGTGGAGGAGGCATCCTAAGAAACAAAAGAAAGGCAAGCTTGCCGAACGAAGTAAATAGGCGTATTTATTTCGTGGGGTTGTAGAGAATATCTACTTCACTCCTACTAAGGAATTAGTAGAGGCGCTTAAAAGTTTTTAAATATATTTCGATATTAAAAATTAGGCGTCTTTTATAGACGCATTTTTTATTTTTAAATATATAAATTAGAGAGGATAAAAGTATGAACAAAATTTTAAAAGGTTTATTTATTGGTGGAGTTAGTGCTTTAGCTTTAGTTGGTTGTTCAAATACTGAAGTTACTAACGATGTTTTAGTTATTGGAATGGAATGTGATTATCAACCATTCAATTGGTCTACTGATACTGAATCAGATTACACTTTACCTATTAATGGTACTAATGAATATGCTGATGGTTATGACATTCAAATAGCTAAATATTTATCTGAAACATTAGATAGAGAAGTAGTTATTGAAAGAATTACTTGGGATAACTTAATTCCGTCTCTTCAAGCTGGTACTATTAATATGATCTTAGCTGGTATGACTGATACTGAAGAAAGAAGACAATCTATTGATTTTACTGATCCATATTTAGAAAGTGATTTAGCTTTCTTAATTAGTACTGATGACTTAAATACTTATTTCCCTGGTAATAGTGAAGATAATCCTGCAACTTATGAAGAATTAATGGCTGCTTTCGCTAATAAAATATTAGTATGTCAAGCTAATGTTGTTGGTGATGATTTTATTGATACATATTTCACTGGTGTAGATAGCTCTATTATTCATGGTACAGCTACTTCAACTTATCCATTAGCTGCCTTACAAGTATCTCAAGGTTTAGCTTTCGCAATGCCAGCTGAATTACCAGTAGTAGAAGCTATGACTAATATATCTGATAGTTTATCAGTATTATATGTTGATCAAAGTTTCTTAAGTGAAGATGATGTAACAGGTTTAACAGTATCAATTGGTGTACAGAAAGGAAATACAGAATTATTAGATTTATTAAATGAAGCTTTAGCTAATTTATCTACTGAAACTAGAGCTACTTTAATGGGTGAAGCTTCTACAAGATCTGCTTCTGTATAAGGTTTATATGATAGATTTTTCGCGTGTTTCGTATATAATTACTAGATACGGCTATATGATAGGTTATGGTATTTTATCTACCTTAATCTTAGCCGTGGTTGGTACAGTTGTAGGCTTAATATTGGGTATATTTTTAGCTTACGGCAAAAATATAAAAATTAAAGAATTAGATAATCCTGTAATTAAAGGATTAAAATACTTTGTTAAAGGAGTTTGTAATATATATAGTATTATATTTAGAGGAACTCCGATGATGGTTCAAGCCCTAGTATTCCAATATGGATGTCAAGCTTTAGGATTTAACTGGACTTATGTTCAGTTTCCATCACCTTTATCTAACTTCTTAAGTGGTTGGATATTAGCCGGTTTAATAGTTATAATTTTAAATACAGCAGCTTACATGGGTGAAATAGTAAAATCAGGTTTAAATGGTGTAGATAAAGGTCAAGAAGAAGGAGCTAGATCTTTAGGTATGTCAGCTTCTAGAACATCTTTTTCAATTATCTTACCTCAAGCTTTAAAGAATGCTTTACCTACTATAGGTAATGAATTAATAGTAAATATTAAAGATTCATCAGTATTAAATGTTATTGGCGCTACTGAGCTATATTATAGATTATATATAACAATAGGTGGTAGAACATTTGCCTATTTAGAAGCTTTATTAATTTTATCTATTGTTTATTTAATTTTAACCTTATTCGCAACTTTCTGTTTAAAATTAATAGAAAAGAAATTAAATGGCGTTAAATTTAGCTTTAATCCATTTAGATCAGCAAGGAGAAAGGTTGAAGAACTATGAAAGTATTAGAAATAAGTAACTTAGCTAAATATTTTGGTAGTAATAAGGTTTTAAAAGATATTAATTTAAGTGTTAATAAAGGCGATGTTATATCTATTATAGGACCTTCAGGTAGTGGTAAATCAACTTTCTTAAGATGTTTAAATCTTTTAGAAACCCCGACTAGAGGAACTCTAAACTTCTTAGGTACAGATTATTTTCATATTACTGCATGTAAGGATGACTTTGTTGATTTAGAAGAATATAGTAAAGCTCTAGCTGAATATGATGAAAAGTTAGTTTATACTGAAGATGAAGTAGCTATTTGGTCTAATAAATTAATAGAAGAAAGAAATAAGTTTAATCAAACTAATTTAGATGAAAAGCTAAATTTATCTAAAGAAGAATATAAAGCTTCTTTAAAAGAACGCAAAGAAGCTTATAAAACAATAACTAGAGAATATCATCTTAAATTAAAAGAAGCTAAAGTAGAGTTTAAGGAAGTAAGAAAAAATCCGGTATTAAAGAGAACTTTCTTTGATGAAGAAGCTTATAAAGCAGCTATATTAGAAAATCCTAGTACTATGGTTGATTCTAAAACTATTAATAATATAAGATCTAAGATGGTAATGGTATTTCAAAGTTTTAACTTATTTGAAAACTTAAATGTTTTAGAAAATTGTATTATTGGTCAAGAAAAAGTATTAAATATTAAAAGAGAAGAAGCTAAGAGTAAAGCTATCCATAATTTAACTAGAGTTAATATGCAAGATAGAATGAATTATAGAATATCTGAATTATCAGGTGGTCAAAAACAAAGAGTAGCCATCGCAAGAGCTTTATGTATGAATCCTGATATTATCTTGTTTGACGAACCAACTAGTGCCTTAGATCCTGAAATGGTAGGAGAAGTATTAAATGTTATGAAAGACCTAGCTAAAACAGGTCTTACAATGATAGTTGTTACTCATGAGATGGGATTTGCTAAAGACGTATCTAATAAAGTAATATTTATGGAAAATGGATATATAGTAGAACAAGGCTCTCCATCTAACATCTTTAATAATCCAAAAGAAACACGTACGAAAGAATTTTTAAAGAGATATATAGACAAGTAAGAGTGGTTTTGAATCACTCTTTTTAAATTGTTTCTTAATTATTTTTTATGCATTATTATTGCACAAAATATTAATTTATGATATATTATATTTGATTAAAGAGGTGGGGCATATGATTTTAAGTGTTAGAATTAATAATTATCATATTTATTCTCAAGATGTAGAATTATCTTTAATAGCTGATATGCGTATAAAGAAATTCATAACTAATGTATACACAAAGAACAATTTTAATGTATTAAAGACTGCTTGCATATATGGAGCTAATAATTCTGGTAAAACGTGTTTGATTTTAGCTATAAATTCTATTAGAAATGTATTGCTAGGAATTACAGCTGATGTAAGCACTAATTTATTTGTAGAGGATAAAGTATGTTCATTAGGTGTTACCTTTTTTTTAGATGATAAGGTTTATAGCTATGATTTTAAATATGATTCTACAATTGTTGATGATTCTAGAAATGGTTTTGTATATGAATGTTTAAAAGAAATATCTATTGATAAATTTGGTAATCAGTCAGAACAGGAAATATTTATTAAAGATGTTTCTAATGATGTGTATAAATTTTTAGGTGATGAAGAATTAAGTAAGGTGTTAAGTTTAGTATCTTCTCATAATATTCTTATATACACGGTTAATACTAATAAATTTCCGATAATTGAAACATACAAAAAGATATTAATGTCGTTCGCTTCAAGTATTGAAATAATTGATATGAATAATATTCCTATTACTAGAACAATTGAAGTTTTAAAAAATGATGAAAAAATTAAAGATAGAACTGTAGAGCTTATTAAATTAGCTGATTTAGGTATTGAAGATTATAAGTATTCAAAAGATGGTGGCCCTTATAATATTAATTTAGAAAATTCAAAAGTACCAAAAGAATTAGTTTTATCTATGACAGTACAAGTTGAAGATATGCTTAGATTAACATCTATACATAAAGGTAAAGCTTTACCTAGTCTCCAGTTTGATTCAACAGGAACTAAGAAAATGGTAGCACTTGCAAGCTATATTATTGATGCTTTAGATAAAGGTAAAACACTTGTTATTGATGAATTAGATAGTAGTTTACATTTTAAATTAACAAGGGCTTTAGTCTCATTATTTAATAATGATGTAAACAAACAAGCTCAGCTCATTTTTACGGCACACGATGTAACACTTCTTGATTGTAAAAGATTATTTAGAAAAGATCAAATATGGTTTGCTGATAAAGATAATGATGATGTTTATTTATATTCATTAGCTGATTTTACATCCTTAAACGACCATATTCGTTCTGAAACTAATATGATGGAAAAATATAGAGAAGGAAAATTTGGTGCTTTACCAGAACCGGATTTGATTTCTGCTCTTTTAGATTTAAATAAAGAGAATTAATTGAAAAAGACCTTGAGTTTTGTGAATCCAAGGTCTTTATATCTTTAAATATATTTCTTTAGTAGTTTTTCAAATTCTACTATATCTTCATCAGTAGTAGCAAAAGAAGTAACAAATCTAATTACATAATTATTACCATCTATAAATTGTAATTCAAATTGTACATCTTTACTTAATTTATCATATAAATCTTTATCTACTATAGGGAATAACTGATTAGTTGTAGTATCTAAATATAATTTAATATTATTATCTAATAATACTTTCTTTAACTTCATAGCTTTTTCATTAGCTATTTTACCTAATTTATAATATAAGTTATCAGTAAATAAGGTTTCAAATTGTATACCTAGTAATTTACCTTTAGCTAAGACTGCCCCTGTTTGTTTCATTAGATATTTAAAGTTTTGTTTTAAATCATCATTACATATTACTAAAGCTTCCCCAAATAAAGCTCCGTTTTTAGTGCCACCTATGTAAAATATATCACATAATTTAGCTATATCTGGTAAAGTTAAATCATTATCTTCAGCTGTTAATGCTTGAGCAAGTCTAGCTCCATCTAAAAATAAATATAAGTTATATTTATCACAGATAGATCTTATTTCTTCAAGTTCAGCTTTTGTATAAATAGTACCTAATTCAGTAGAATTAGACAAATATACCATTTTAGGTTCTACCATGTGAAAGCTTGAGAATTCTTCAATCTTTTCAACTAGTAGATTAGGATCTATCTTACCTTTGTTATTAGGTATAGTTATTATCTTATGACCAATATGTTCTATAGAACCACATTCATGAACATTTATATGACCTGTATCACAAGAGATTACCGCTTCATAAGGTCTTAATACGCTAATAGCACAAATATTGGTTTGTGTACCACCTACTAAAAAGTGGATATCTACATCTTGTTTATTTATAGCTTGTTTAATTAAATTGACTGCGTTAATAGTGTGTTTATCTTCACCATAACCTAAATCAGGTATTAAACTATCTTTAGCTATATTATCTATTATTTCTTTAGTTGCAGATACGCCGTAATCGTTTTGAAAGAAAATCATTATTTACTCCTCTTTGCTAAATACGCTTCAATTTCATCTATTTCTTTAATTATTCCTTTGCTTAGATTTTGACATCCATCTTGTGTAATTAAAATATCATCTTCAATTCTAATACCTATATTCCATTCAGGTATATATAGGCCTGGTTCATTAGATATAACTGATCCTGCTTTTAATGGTGTATATAAACAAAAGTCATGACAATCCATACCTAGATGATGAGATACACCATGGAAGTAGTATTTAGATATTTCTGAATCAGTTTTAATTAAACCTAAATCTTTTAAATGAGGAATATAATACTGAATTAAAGTATTATTTAAATCTTTAGTAGTTAAACCTGGTCTAGCTGTTCTTTCTATTAATTTTTGACCGTTTAAAACTATTTGATAAACTCTTTTTTGAATATCTGTGAATTTACCATTAATAGGAAATGTTCTAGATATATCAGCACAATAAGTCTTATAAGAAGCACCTAAATCAAATAAGATTAAATCACCATCTTTTAATGTATCTTGATTAGCCATGTAATGAAGACAAGTAGAATTAATACCACTAGCTGATATAGTAGGGAAAGAATGCCCTGTTGCCCCGTTATATTTAATAGCTTGATCAAAATATGATTCTATTTGATATTCTTTTAATCCTGGTTTTAAATTATCTAATATAGCATTAATACCATAATTAGTTATTTTATTAGCTTCTATAATATATTCAATTTCTTCTTTATCTTTTATTGTTCTTAATTCTTGTAAGATAGGATTAGCATTTAAAAATTCTACATCGTACTTTTCTAATACTAATCTTTTAAAATAATTATTATAATCATAATTTTTAGTTTCATTTAAAGCTTCTAATAAATATACTTTAGTATTTTTATCTATGTAAGATAATATATCTTTAATAGAATTATTTATTAATCCTATATTTTTAATACCAGATATTTCTTTAGCTTCATCAGATCTTAGTTTTTTACCTGTCCATCTTTCTTCATCTAGATTAATAGAATGAATATATAATTTAGTAAATACTTTTTTATCTTTTTTAACAAAAAGCAATATATCATCAAATTCAGTAATACCAGTCAAATAATAAAAATTGCGATTACAATCATATTTTTTAGCATCTTCAAAAGGCATTTTATTAAATACTACAAAGATAGTATTATTTTTCATTAAATTTAAGACTTTTTCTTGTTTAAGAGCATAATTCATAGTAAGATTGCACCTTCTTTTTTAGCATTATTTATTTCATTTTCAGGCCATAATGAAGCTTGGACTTCACCTATATGTATTTTATTTAATAGTAATAAACATATTCTAGATTGACCTATACCTCCACCTATAGTAAGAGGTAGTTTATCTTCTATAATACCTTTATGAAATGGATAATTTAATCTATCAAGTAGATTTTTAGTTTCTAATTGTTTAACTAAATTTTCCTTATTTACTCTAATACCCATGCTAGATATTTCTACAGCTTTATCTAATATAGGATGATATACTAATAAATCACCATTTAATAACCAATCATCATAATCAGGAGCTCTACCATCATGAGGTTCATTATTAGATAGTGGCCAGCCTATTTGACTAACAAAGATAGTTTTATGTATTCTTGATAATTCAGTTTCTCTTTCTTTAGGATTTAAATTAGGATACATTTTTTCTAATTCGGAAGAAGTAATAAAATATACATCTTTAGTTACATAAGGTTCTAAATTAGGATATTTCTTAATTAGATTAGTTTGAACAGTATATAAAGTATTAATAATAGTTCTAACTACATTTTTCAAATAATCTATAGTTCTATCTTCATTATTTATTATCTTTTCCCAATCCCATTGGTCTACATAAATAGAATGAAGATTATCAGGTAATTCATCCCTTCTAATAGCATTCATATCAGTATATAAACCAGTATGAATCTTAAAGTTATAATGAGCTAAAGCCATTCTTTTCCATTTAGCTAGAGATTGAACTATTTCAATTTCATCATTATAACTAGGTGAATCAAAAGAAACTGGTCTTTCTACACCATTTAAATTATCATTTAAACCACTATTAGCATATACAAATAAAGGAGCTGATACTCTAGTTAAATTTAAGTTATTAGCTAACTCCTTTTCAAAAGAATCTTTTATTTCCTTTATAGCTATTTCAGTACTTAATAAATCTAGTTTTGGTATATACATAAATAAACCCCCTTAATAGGTTAATTATAAAACATAAACATAGAAAAGTTAAGAAAAAGAAAATAAAAAAAGTGCTTGCAATAAGGTAAAAATATGGTATAATTCTTAATGCGCCGTAGTAGTACAATGGCTAGTACATCTGATTGCCATTCAGATGATGTGGGTTCGATTCCCATCTATGGCTCCATATAAGAAAGTTCAGTCTAATGCTTAGGT
>CAZJPL010000020.1:0-23052 GCA_964547945.1 uncultured Anaeroplasmataceae bacterium | reverse complement strand
TGACAATTAATTCAATTCTAAATTAGCATAAGCATTTAAATATAAATCAGCAAAATCTTTACTTTTTTGTAGTTTATAATAAGCAGCTGAAGCTATCATAGCTGCATTATCTGTACAGTATTTAATACTTGGAATATTAATATTATAGTCATATATATTTTCTTTATTAAATCTAGCTTTTAAACCACTATTAGCTGATACTCCACCAGCTACTATAATATTAGTAACATTATATTTTTGACAAGCTTTAAAAGTTTTATTTACTAATATTTCAGTAACCACATCTTGAAATGAAGCTGCTAAATCAGCCTTATTTATTTCGTTATTTCTTTGCGTTTCATTATGTACTAAATTAATAACTGCACTTTTTAAACCTGAAAAACTAAAGTTAAATTCATCTACATATGGCTTAGGCAATTTATAAGTAGGTTTCCCTTCTTGAGCTAGTTTATCTACTACAGGCCCTCCTGGATAGCCTAAACCTAAGACTCTAGCAATCTTATCATAAGATTCTCCTACAGCATCATCATAAGTTTCTCCTATTATTTCAAAGCTATAATCTTCTTTCATATATACTAGTTCAGTATTACCACCAGATACAAGTAGTGCAATTGCCGGAAAAGACATATTATGCTCTATAGCATTAGCATAAATATGCCCAGCTAAATGATGAATTGCAACTAGAGGTTTATTATAGATTGCTGCAAATGTCTTAGCCGCTGTTAAACCTATTAATAATGAACCTATTAATCCTGGAGCATAAGTTACAGCAACTACATCTATATCTTCTTCTTTTACCTTAGCTTTAACAAAAGCTTCTTTAAATACTATAGATACTTGATACACATGATTTCTAGAAGCTACCTCAGGTACTACTCCTCCAAATTTAGTATGTATATCTATTTGACTTAATACGATATTAGCTAATACTTCTTTTCCGTCTTTAACTATTGCTACACTAGTTTCATCACAACTAGATTCAACACCTAAAACTAACATCTTCACAACTCCATTTCATCATTATAGCATCATCATTACCATAATATTTTTTCCTTCTACCATATTCAATAAATCCTAATTTATTATATAAATGATAAGCTATAACATTATTCTCATTTACTTCTAAATAAATATAATTAACTTTACTTTGTAATAAATTAATTAATTTACTAGCTATTTTATTATTACGATATTTTTCTTTAACATAAATGCTTATTATTTCAGCTTCATCTAGAACTTTAGAATATAATAAATATCCCTTTAATTCATTATCTTCTTCTATTAAAAGATGATAATTATCTAAGTTATCAAAGCTAGCCTTAAATATTTCATTTTCTATTTGTTTAATTTCTTCTAGATGCTTCATTTAAATTTCTTTCTGCCTCAGTATCACGCAAATAATTAGGAACTAATAAATCAGGTTCTTCAACTAATACTGCATTATCTAATATAACTATAGGATTAGCTTTATATTCTCCGTTTTTAACTATAACATCATATTTGTTATTTAATATATCATCTAAAGTAGTAAATCTATCTTCTAAAATAGCTTGACCATTTTCATATATAGCGCCAAAAACATTACCATTTCTCGCGTCTATATAACTTAATACCTTATTAGAATAATTACTAGCCATAATAGCTAAGGTAGATATTTGATAAAGCTTAGCCTTAGTAAAAGCTGATGCCATCTTTCCTACTGTGACAGCCATTCTAACTCCTGTATAAGAACCAGGCCCAATTCCACATATAAATTTATCTACATCTTTAAACGTAATATTGTTATTTTTTAATACTTCATCAATACCTGAAACAATATTTATACTATGATTATGAGCTTCTGTATAATATCTTTCTTCTAATACTTTTTTATCCTTTAATAAAGCAATATATAAAGTTTTAGTAGCTGAATCGCATATTATACTAAACATGAATAATCCCTTCCTTCAAACTTTTTCCCAAAGTAATTTAGGGTAAGCTTTCTTTTATTATCTCCTATACTTTCTAAATTAATACTTAAATATTCTTCAGGTAATAATTCTTTAATATTATAAGGCCATTCTATGACACATATAGAATCTTTGGTAAAATATTCTTCTAAATCAAAATCAGTATTTAGACCATCTAGGCGGTATAAATCAAAATGATGTAATAAAATATTAGTTCCTTGATAGGTTTTAACTATATTAAAAGTAGGTGAATTAATAATTCTAGTAACACCTAAGCCCTTACCTATTCCTTTAGTTAAGGTAGTTTTACCACCTGATAAATCCCCAGTTAATAATATTACATCACCAGGTTTTAATAATTTAGCTAGATTTTCTCCAAATAAAATAGTTTCTTCACTACTATTAGTAATAAACTCCATAATAATAGCCCCTTTCAACGTAAGGATTATACCACAAATTTAAATTAATAGTTAGCTCTATTAAATAAAATATCTCTAAGTATTACCCTAGAGATATAATATTAATCTAATTTATAATTTTCTTTTTGAAGATTAAATAATTTAGCATATAAACTATCTTTCTTTTTCATTAAAGTATTATGAGGAGCAAAATCAACTATCTTACCTCCATCTAATACTAATACCTTATCACAAAATATAGCTGAGGCTAGACGATGAGAAATATATATAGCAGTCTTATTATCAGCTAAATCTTTAAAATTAGAATAAATATTAGCTTCAGCTATAGGATCTAAGGCACTAGTAGGCTCATCTAATATTAAGAAACTACTATTTCTAACTAAAGCACGAGCTATAGCTATTTTTTGAGTTTCCCCACCACTTAATTCAACTCCGTTTTCTGAGAATGCTTTAGTGTAATTAGAATCTATTTTATCAGGTAATTTATCTATTACTTCAGTTAACCCTAACTCATCTAAAATATTAGTTAAATCCTTATCTTTACCAAGTAATATATTATCTTTCAAACTAACAGCAAACAATCCATAATCCTGAAATACTGTACTAATAGCTTCATAATATGAATCTATATTATATTCTTTAATACTCTTATTATTAATTAATATATCACCTTCATAATTATCATATAAACGACATATTAATTTAACTATAGTAGATTTACCAGCTCCGTTTAAACCAACTAAAGCTATCTTTTCACCTTTATTAATCTTAAAACTAACCTTATCTAAAATAGTTATATCAGTATTAGGATATTTAAAACTAACATCTCTAAATTCTATAGTATTAACATCCTTTAATTCTTCTGTAGCTAGAGAACTTGCTTCTTCTAATTCTAATAATTCAGCTATTGGTTTTAAAAAGTTTCTAAATGTAATTAACTCCGTAAAGCTTGCATACCCAGAATTTAAACTACTAAACAAATTAGTAGCTAAATTAATTTGTAATGTAAAACTAGCTACTGATATAGTAGTACTTAAAAATGATTTATAAGCTGTTATTAAATAAATAATGCCAAGTTGCAAATAATTTACAAAAGATGATATAGCACTAAATATACCTTGTTTCTTACATAATCCTATATAATCATCTTGGAATTTATTAAAAAAGGTTTCAGTATGTCCTTGTAACATATCTTTTAATGAATATAATCTTAAATCTTTTTGGTGTTCTGGAGATACTAAACACCCTTCAAAATAACTCATTTTACGATTATTAGGTACAATTTCTTTATATAATTTCATAGCCTTCTTATAACTTATATTATTAATAATGATAGTAATAATAAATCCTATCCCAATAACTAATAAGATTATTGGTTCCATAATAGCGATAGATGATATCAAAGTAATAATAGTTATTATAGATGATAGTATTCGTTTTGTTAAATTTAGACTTGTAGAAAGGGCGTCTTGACTATATATACCAAATTTAGCATTTTGAATTACTTCTTGATAATGAGCATTTTCTACATTTTGATACTCAACTTTAGTTATATGTATAACTAATTTTTCAAATATTTTAATGCTAGTAATTTCATTTTGATAATAAATATATTTATCAAGTAATTTAAGCACAAAATTTAACATTAAATCTAATAATATTAAAAATATTACTCTCTTAGCTGCTTCACTAAATTCATACTGAGTAACTAACTCAATTATATATGAAATATATAAAGCATTAAATAAAGATATGGCACTAGTTATTAAAGCTTGTAAAATAACTAAAATAAAGTAAGCAGGATTAATTCTAAAAGCTAATTTATAAATTTTTCCTAATACACTTTTCAAACTAATCACTCTCCTTATAATACTTACCTTGTATGCTATACATCTCATAATAATGGCCTTGTTTAGCCATTAATTCTTCATGAGTGCCATATTCAAGTAAGCCATCTTTACTAAATAAAGCTATGTGATCACAAAATTTAGTTGAAGATAGACGATGAGATATATAAATGGTAGTTTTATTCTTAGTCAGTTTAGAAAATGATTCATAAATGTTAGCTTCAGCTAAGGCATCTAAAGCCGCTGTTGGTTCATCTAGAATAATTATCTTACCATCTTTATAAAGAGCCCTTGATATAGCTATCTTTTGCGATTCACCACCACTTAACTCAATCCCATCTTCTTCTATTACTTTTAATAGCTGTTGATCATATTTATTAGGTAGGCTTTCTATCTTATCTTTTAAACCCATCATATTTAGAGCTTCTTTAGCTTTATTAATGCTAATATCATCTTTATTTGTGCCACACACATTTTCTAAAATAGTACCACTATAAATATGATAATCTTGGAAAACACAAGCTATCATTTTAAAATATTCTTCTTTATTAAAACTAGTAATATTAATACCATTAATTAATATTTCACCTTCTGTAGGTTTAAATAAACCACAAATTAGTTTAATTAAAGTAGTCTTACCAGCTCCGTTTTCTCCTACTATAGCTAATTTTTCACCAGCATCTATTTTAAAATCCAAATTCTTTATTACATATTTATCTGTGTTAGGATATTTAAAACTAACATTCTTAAATTCAATGCTTAACTGTTCTTCTTCTAAAGCTTTAATATCTCCCCAATTATTAGTTTTAGAATATTTATCATCAAACTTATAATAATCAGATGTTTGAGCTACATTTCTAACTAGTTGCATACCTTGATCAGCTATAGTTTTTATACTAGTACTTAAAGCTATAACTATACCTAAGAATAAACTTACTTGCCCTATAGTAATATCACCTTTAGTATAAGCGTATATAATTAAAATAAAACTAGCACTATCTAAAATAATTAGGCTTAACAATTCTAAAAAACCAAGTAAAAATTTTCTGTTTGCTATATCTTTTAATACTTTCTTATAACTTACTACTTCATTATCATATTTATCTTTTAAGAAATCTTGCATATTATAAGTTCTTATATCTTTACCATAATGATAATCAATTAATGTATTATCAAAATAATATATTCTACCGCTATATTTTCTTATATCGTCATTTCTACTTTTGTTATATTTAAACATTTTGATATTAACAAATAAACCTAAGATAGAACTTATTAAACAAGCTATTAAAATAATAAAATTAACTTTAATTAAAATAACCGCATATAAAATAAGAGCTAATATGTTAGGAAGCATTTTGAATATATTAGAAAATGTCCCTTGATAACCAACCCAATCACCATTAAATGTTCTTTCGGCGTATTGATATTCTTTATTAAATTCTACACTCTCTACTAATTCATAATCTACTCTATTATATAAACCAACTAATTCATAAAATTTTTTCATTCTAATTCTTAAGAATACAGCAGCATATATACTATTAGTTATACTACTAATAACCCCTAAAACGATTAATATTGCAGATACTATTAAAATTATATTTCTAGTCTCAGCAAAACTATCGCCAAGTGAATCAATTATTGTTTGTAACATAAACAAACTAATAATAGGCAGTAAGGCAGCAGCTATCATATTTAGTAAATACAATAAATATACTTTAAAGCCTAGTTTACTAAATTGTTTTTTAAGTGTCTTAAAAAAACCATACTCCATATTTTTCCCTCCTTTTTAAGGATTATTATATCATACATCTATATATAACATAATTATTTTTGTCATTTATTGTGATTTCTTAATATTAAAATTAAAAAAATAGAAGTTTCTGTAACCAACAAACAGAAACTTCTACATTACTTTAGCCTATAATAATTGGTACTCTTACCTATTCCTTCTCGCTTTAATTCTCCTAAATCTACTAATTTACGTAAAGCTCCTTCAATAGAACTTATACTAAGTGATGGGCAAAGATTATGAATGTCTTGTTTAGTAAAGCGTCCTATTTTTAACAATGTTACCTTTCTTACTATCTCTAAAGAACTAGGTTTATTTTCTATTAATTTAAATCTTTCTTCAAAATCTCTATAAGCAGAAAGAATAGTACCTAATAGATATTTAATAAACGGGATAACATCTTCTTTTCCTTCATGCCAAGCTATTTGACTTTCTCTTAAAGAAGAGTAATAAAATTCTTTATTTTCAGCTATTTTAGCTTCTAAAGAAATATATCTTCCTACTTTAAATCCAGTTCTGTATAAAAGAAGAGTTGTAAGTAATCTACTCATTCTACCATTCCCATCAACAAATGGATGAATACATAGAAAATCGAAAATAAATACACACATAGCTATAAGTGGTTCAACTATCATATTACCTATAGCTAAATTATATTCTAAACATATCTTCTCTAAAGCCTCAGGTGTTTCAAATGGTGAAAGTGGAGTAAATATAATACCACTATGTCCGTCTTTATATGTCCTACTTATATAATTTTGAATGGTTTTAGTTTTACCTGCCATAGGATTATACATATGACTATATAAAATTTTATGAAGTTGTAATATATAATTTGGAACAATCGGAATAACATCAAAACTCTCATGTATAAGATTAAGAGCGTCACGATATCCGGCAATTTCTTCCTCATCTCTATTTCTAGGGGTGGTTTTTTCTTCTACTAATTGCCTAATACGCGTATTTGTCGTAAATATACCTTCAATAGCATTTGATGCCTCAGTACTTTGAATTTTAGCTATCTCTACTAATTTTTCTAATTCTTCAGGCTTATCCTTTATATAAAATTCTTCTTTACCAGCTTCTTTATAAATACTAGCAACAAGTCCTAAAACCTCAGAATCCCATTTAATATCTTTAAGTTTAGAATAATTAAATTCTCTCATTTTTTATCATTCCTTTGCTTTTCCCTTAAATTATATCTAAAAATAAGGTAAATGTCAAATTACTAGAAATAAATACCCTTAAAATATAATATTTTTAAGCTAAAAAAACTATATCACAAGGATATAGTTTTAAATCAACTTACAAGAAACATAATGTTCTTCTTCAATTTTAACAAGCTTATTATCTTCTTTTAAACAAACATCTTTTTTAAATGGACATCTATCATAAAATCTACATTTTAAATCAGCATTTAAAGTAGATTTAGCTTCTCCTATTAAATCATAATAGAAATATTTATTATCATCTGTTTTAGGATCTAAGAAAGATGATAATAAACCTTTAGTATAAGGATGAGTAGGATTTTTAAATATTTTTTCTGTACTACCTGTTTCTACTACTTGCCCACAATACATGACTGCTAATCTATTTGTTAGTTGATAGATTAATCCTAGATTATGACTTACTAATAAATAAGTGAGATTATACTTATCTTTTAATTCTTTTAATAAATTAGCTATTTGAGCTTGAATAGAAACATCAAGGGCGCTAGTAGGTTCATCTAAGACAATAAATTTAGGTTTATTTATTAAGCTTCTCGCTATAGCTATTCTTTGTCGCTGCCCACCAGAAAATTCAAATATATACCTATCTAAATCATCTTTTGTTAATCCTACTTCAATTAACATTTTTAAAGCTTCTTCTTTTAAAATATCTTCTTTTTTTATACCTTTTAGATATAAAGGTTCACTTATTATCTGCCAAACTTTAAGTCTTGGATTTAAACTAGAAAAAGGATTTTGAAATATAACATCTATATTTTTTCGATATTCTTTTAATTTATCCTTATCATAGTTTAACTCTTTATCAAATAATTTAATTGAACCACTTTTTATTTTAACAAACCCTAATATAGCATTACATAGACTAGATTTACCACAACCTGATTCTCCTACTATCCCAAATATATCACCTTCACAAATATTTAAAGATAGATCAGATACAGCACTTAAATAATCCTTTTTAAATAATCCTTGTTTAACTTCATAATCTACAAACAAATCCTTAATTTCACAAATCATCATTATCACCTATTAAATGGCATCTTACTTCTCTATCTTTTAATTTAGTTAACTTTGGCATTACTTTTAAGCATTTATCTATAGCGTAAGGACATCTATTATTAAAATGACATCCTTCAGGTTTATTTAAAGGAGAAGGCACATTATTTTTAATAGTTATAAACTTATCTTCTTTTTGATTAATGCTTAATACTGTATCAAGTAATCCTTTAGTATAAGGATGTTTAGGGTTAGATAATATATCTTTGGTATAACCACTTTCTACTATCTTCCCACAATACATAATATATAATCTATCTGTATATTTTCTAACTAAACCTAGATCATGAGTTATCAATAATAAAGCTTTATTTTCTTTTTTAACCAGATTAGTAAGTAAATCTAAAATTTGTTTTTGGATTGTAACATCTAAGGCTGTAGTTGGTTCATCAGCTAATATTAAACTAGGATTTAAGGCAAAACTAATAGCTATCATTATCCTTTGTTTTTGGCCACCAGATAATTCATGAGGATAACTATTATATCTTTTTTCAGCTTCAGGTATACCTACAAGTTTAAGTAATTCTATACTTTTAGCTTTAGCTTCTTTTTCTCTTAAACCTAAGTGACAAGTAAACATTTCGCTTATTTGTTCACCTATAGTTAAAACAGGATTTAAACTAGTATTAGAATCTTGAAAAATCATAGATATTTCCTCTCCTCTAATCCTTAATAATTCTTTAGGACTTAAAGATCTAATATCTATTTCTTTATCATTTTTATAATAACTTAATTTATCAGCCTTATAAAAAGCATTATCAGGTAATAATCTTAATATAGATTTGCATGTAACAGATTTACCACAACCTGATTCTCCTACTATAGCTACTGATTCACCCTTATAAATATCTATATCTATTCCTTCTATAGCTTTTAACATCTTACTATTTGAATAAAACAAAACCTTTAAATTTCTAAGCTCAAATAACTTATCCATCATCTTCATCCATTTCTTCAAATACTAATTCTATTTGAGAAGGTTTAAGTTTATTTTTATTTTTTAAATTATCTTTGTTTTGTTTTATTCTAGGATTAAAGATATCTTCTAAAGCATATCCAATATTCATAAACGCAGTAACAACTATAATTAGGGCAAATCCAGGAGCAAATATCCAAACCCATAATCTATTAGTGTAGGCATAATTTTGAGCCGCTACTAACATCTTACCCCAACTTATCTTACTTGAATCGCCTAAACCCATGAAAGATAATCCTGCCTCAGCTATCATAAATCCCGCACAAGATAAAGCTGTATTCATAATAAGTAAATTAGCTAAACTAGGCATGATATGTTTAAACATAATATAGGTTTTAGAAGCTCCATTTAATTCAGCTTGTTTAACATATTCCATGTTTTTAATCTTTAATACTTCAGATCTAACTACTCTAGCTATACCACTCCAACCAAAAGCTATGAATATAAATATCATCATAACATAACTAGATGAAACTCTATTTAAAACTATCATTAAAGGTAGGGTCGGAATAACTAATAAAACATTTATTAAATTTAGTATTAAACTAGAAACAAACTTAGAAAAATAACCAGCCATAATACCTAAGATAGTACCAAGTAAAGTAGTACCTAAACCAGTAACTATCCCGATTATTAAAGATAATCTACCGCCATATAATATTTGACACAAAATATCTACACCATTATTATCAGTACCTAACCAATGTTCTTTAGATGGTTTTAATAAGGCTTGAGTCAAATCATAACTATAAGGACTATAAGGAGTTAAAAGAGGGGCAAATATACTGACAAATATACATATAAACAGTAAAATTAGGCCTATTCTTCCTTTTTTATTATGCCATATCTTCAAAAAGAAATTACCTATATTCTTTAATACTTGTCTCATTTTACGCTTACCCTTGGATCTAATTTGTGATATATAAGGTCAGTTACTATATTAGCCCCTATAGTAATGATAGCAAAGAAAAGTAAAATAGCTTGAGCTAATTGATAATCACCTGTATTATTAGCTTCTAACAATAATTGACCCATACCTGGCCAACTAAATATTTGTTCAATTAAGACACTACCACTAAATAAACTAACAAAAGTCATACCTAAAGAAGTAACAAAAGGTAATAAAGCATTTCTAAAAGTGTGTTTATATAAAATTCTTCTTTCAGATAAACCTTTCGCTCTCGCAAAATCGATATAATCTTCATCAATAACATTTAGCATATAATTTCTAACACTTAAAGAATAACTTAGTATAGAACCTATCCCAACGACAAATAATGGTAATACACTATGATAAATAATATCTGCAGTATCTGCAAGAGGTATACTAGATACCATAGCTATATATAAGGAAGCTAATACTAAAATAATAGTTAAAATAGTCTTTTTAAAAATTATTTGTAAAATGATAGTTATTAATATTAAAACCCCAAAAACTATTAAAAATGTAGTCCAATTAACTGTTAAACTATAACCGGCTGTCATAGCCCCACTATACGGAAATAAAGGTATCATGAAACTAAAAACCAAAACCATTAATAAGGCAAGCCAAAAAGTAGGGATAGATGTTGAAATTGAATTTAATTTTAATATTGCATTATCTAATTTTCTTCCTCTATTTTTAGCGCATTTAGCTCCTATTAAAATACCTAAACCTAAAGATATTAATAAAATAGTTAAATTTAAAAATATAGACCAAGGTATTCTTTTAAACATGACATTTAATACTTCATCTTTATACTGATAGGAATAACCAAAATCAAGAGTGAAGATGCGACCCAGATATAAGAAATATTGAACAATTAGTGGTTTATCAAAACCATATTCTTGTCTTATTTGTTCTCTTAAAAGAATCGCATCCTCAGGTACACCAATATAATATGGCTCTGCTGGATCACTAAAGATAAGTCTTGGTAAAAAGAAATTTAGTGTAATAACAATAAATAAGACTACTAAATTAGTTAAAATAGTTTTTACCAAGTAACTTTTCATTATAAAATCCTCTTACCAAATCCATTAGGTGTTGATGATTTATCAATTATTTGTTCAATACTAAATTTATAGACTAATCTTTCCTTCCATATACTAGTATTAGGATTATGATACACATCATGTTGAGCATTGACAAATTGTTGAATTATAGGCAAATCATCATTATTTATTATATCTTCTTTATCATATTTTTTACCCAATAATTCCATTTTACCTTTTAATTCATAAGATATAACAGGAGGTTGGTAAAATACTAAAGAAGCTTTATTATTTTCTAAATAATTATGGTAACTAGAACTATAAGCCATTTCTATTCCATATACATGATCAAAATCAATATTCTTTTCAGCTTCTTCAGAATATAACCATTTAATTAATAATTCTAAACCTCTTCTTTGATAATCTCTATCACCTTTAACATATGAACTTATATGTTTTTTATAATCTTTTAAAGCTTCTTCTAAATATTCCTCTTTAGGTATGAAACCTATACCCTTAACAGAACCATTTAAGCCACAAGGTCCATCTGATATAAAGACTGGATTATGACTCATAAAGCTTAAAAACATCTTCTCCATACTAGGCATATTACCTTTAGCTAGCTCCTTAACAGCTTCTCCTCTAGTTTTATATGCCCATTTTATAAAATCATTCATTAACTCACCTCTGAAATTGCATCTTTAACCGCATCTTTTATAGCTTTAGCTACTACTGTTGAAGAAGCCGTAGCCCCGCTTATAGCTTCTACTACACCACTCATACTACCACCATCATAATGATTAGTAACATCAGTCGGATCGTTAGCTTCTAAAGCGTTTATTTCTTCAACTGTCTTACCTATATAACTAGCTAAATATTCATCTTTATTTTCATCCCATAATCTAAAGGTATCACTACCTGTTGAAATATAAGAACCCTCTACTATCTCAACACTTTCTATAACATTACCTTTTAAAGTAACTCTAACTACACAATTAAAAGTTTCATTATAATGCCAAGTTAAAGTAGATGTCCCAGTTAAAACTACAGTAGCATCTTCTGTATTATCTGTATCAGTATCTACATCTGAAGTTGTACATGATACTAAAGAAAAGACTAATATTAATAATATTAATAACTTTTTCATTGTCTTACTAATAACATTGTCATGTCACTATGCATAGCTACCATATTAGTAAATGGTTCATAAGCAGTATCAAGCCAAGCATCATCAGCTACAGCACCTAAGTTTTTAATAGTACCGTTATAACATAAGATTAATTCGCCATTAAATACAGCAAATACTCCGCTTTCAGAGAAGTTATTAATACCTTTTTCTTCATAACCCTCAATATAACCAAACACTTTACCATCTTCTTCAAATTCTTCTTGAAGATATGAATTATATACATAACAATTACCTGTGAAAATAGCTAATTGTTCTTCTTCGGTTTCATCACCATAATTTTCTGTATCAGCTAATTTTTCTTCATCAACACTATAAGCAGCTCTTTTAGCATTTAATACTTTTTGAGTAAATGATCCATCTTCTTTTAATTCTAAACGAGATATAGCTCTAATCCAAGTGAAGTTTTCTCTAGTCCAGTTAGTACCACTATGAGATTCACCAAATCCTTGCCAATCAAAAGTACCTTCATAAGTAGCAACTAAATTGCTATAAGTGTCACTATCATATTCATTATCTACAACCACTGTAATACTATCACTAGCTGAAGATGTTGTTGTATAAGTCATACCCATAGCTGTAGTAACTGTAGTGATTTGAACATTAGTAGAAGCTGTTATAATAGCTATACCTTGAGATACTGCAGTAATAGTACCATCGCTTGCTACTGTACATACACTAGTATCTGATGATGAATAACTAACACCAGCATCTTCATAAAATACATTAGGATATTGAACTGTTGTTGTTAAAGTTAAAGTATCCCCACTAGCTAAATTAAAGATATCATCTTCAGCATCTATAGTAGCTGAAAAATCACTAGAAACATTTACTATACAAACATCACTTAAAGTAGTTTCTCCTACTTCATAAGAAACATTTATTGTAGTACTACCATCACCTCTAGATATAACTACACCATTAATTACTTCACATACACTTTCATTAACTACAGTATAAGTTACATCATATACTACATCATCACCATAATAAGCTTCTATAACTGCCGTATCACCTAAGATATCAAAACTAATACTATTAGTATTTAAACTAAAACTTAATATTTCTTCATTACTTGGTTCAACATCATCATTATTACTACAAGCTACTATACCAAATATAGCTAATAGTCCTAATAAACACATACATACTTTTTTCATTTTCTCTTCCTACTTTCTTTGAATAAATTTTATACTATATGAATTTAAGACATTACCTGTACTATCAGGTATAAAACCTTCATACCTTTGTTCAGTATAAGGATATTGTAAATTAGCACAATATAGCGGTATTTCTACATGTAGACTAGCAACTTTAGCTTGTACTAATTTAGACAATTCTAATTGTAAAGTAATATCTTGAGTCGTATCCATCTCCCACATCAACTCTGATAATTCACTATCATTAACTCCTGTCACATTCCAGGTCCTAATTCCCCCACTGGCATATACCCCAAATCTAGCATCAAACATTAATAATTTATCTTCTGTGAAACTAACAGTATTGATAATCATATCAAAACTAGCTCCATTAGATTGTTTAATATCTTCACTATAGGTATCTGTCGCCATCTCATAATTAATAGTAATTCCAACACTATCAGCTAGCATATTAGAAATACTTCTTACTACTGCCTCATTACTTGAACTAGCTAAAATAGTAAATTCTAAATCTCTTATGCCCCTACTATCTTTAGGATAACCAGCTTCATCAAGTAATTGGTTAGCCTTTTCTATATTAGTTTCATGATATATATAATTGCCAGCTTCATCAGTTAAGGCATGACTATAAACAGACTGAACTAAACCATCTCCAACTTTAGTACCCTTACCATTTAAAACTTCGCTAATTAAAGTATCTTGGTCAATAGCTAAAGATATAGCCTCTCTTACTAAATCTGAATTAGCTAAATTAGATTCATTAAAAGCACCATAAGTTCCAACATTTAAAGCCAAAGTTGTGACAAACTCATTTTCTCCTTCAGCAATCAAGACATTAGAAAAACTACTATTATTCATAATTGATTCAGCTTTACTAGTAGTTATACTATCTAGACAAACATCAATATCCCCGGTCTCCAAACTATTTAACATAATCTCTTCATTACTAATACCTACTAACATAATATGTTCAATAGGTTCATAATAAAAACTTTCAGCTAATATCTCATCAGATAGGTCATCTCTTAAAGTTAAAGTGATACTCTGATCTTCTATATAATCATCCTCTTCAACAATATATAAACCAGTACCTACTGGATTTAAATTCTTCTCATAATTAGGTCTACTTATGCTAGACCAAATATGTTCAGGAATAATATAAATTGACTGACAAATAGTCTTAATATCACTAAGTTTATTAGTAGCTAATTCTAAAACAAAATCACCATCATCAACATAACAGTTATAATAATTATCTAAGAAATAAGCTACTTGAGCTAAGGCTCCACTATATTTAAGAGCATATTGGAAAGTAAATACTATATCTTCAGCTGTAAATTCTTCACCATCAGACCAAGTAATTCCTTCTTTAACCTTAAATCTATATCTCATCCAATTTGTGCTAGGAACAGCTTTTTCTTTTCTTTGTTCATATTCTTCTTCTGTTTCACCATTTTCATTCCCAGCTTCGTCATATCCAAAAACAATGTTTTTCCTTTCTAATTGAGCTTCATATTGTTCGGTTGTTGGGTCAAACAATTCATAGCCATAAATAGAATTACCTTGTTTTTCGTATGCTCCCTCTAAATAAACTAAATTACTTTCAAAATTAAAATAATTCCAGTCTTCAGTTTCTTCATAACTTGTCCCATCAGGAAAAGTATAACTACCAGTAGTAGTATATTCCTGAGGAGTAGATATCTCAGTTAATAAAGTATCATATACCATGCTAGAAACAAAAGTATTAGCACTTAAGGTAGAAACATAAGGATTTAAATTTTTAGGAATAGAACTTACTCCTACCATTAAAGCATCCTCATATTTAGCCTCCCTTTGGCAGCTAAATAAAGTTAAACTAGTTAAGAAACATAATATTAATAAAAATACTTTTCTCATCTTACACCAAAGGATTTATAACAACTATTGATTTAACACTAGTTGTAATATCTTCTAAAGTGATAAATAAGTCTAATACTGTAGTATCATAAATTAAGGTAGTTGTAGTTTCTTGACCATTATATGTATAAGTTAATACTAATTCATCACTTTCAGTTAAAGATTTAACATTTATCTTATAAGTACCACTGATAGTTAAATCGTTATAAATTAAAGTAAAAGATAAATCAGTATTTAGCATTAGCATATAAGCATGAATACTATCATCTTCTTTAGTACTACCTACATATAAACTATCAATATTACTAGCAATATCAAAATTATTAATTAAATAATAATTTAATCCAGAAGTTTCACCTAAACCATCATCTGGCATACCACCTTCAGTTTTAATCTGGGCTCTAAAACTATTATCGGTTATAGTAGTAGTTAAAGTTGTTTCTTCTGGTTCTTCTTCATTTACTGCATAATAAGTAATACTTAATTCATTATCTTCTAATGTATAAGTGCCAATAAAAGGATAAACACTACTTCCACCCATACCAGAATACATGCCACTATATATATTAACTGTATTATCACTATAAAAAACTAGTAAATGTCCTCCTACTGTTTCCCCCATGGCTGTAGTCTTACTATAAGTTCCTACATAAACCATAGTAGTAGTTACATCAGTTTCCTCTTCTTCTATATCTTTTGATCCACATCCCACAATTGCGAACACCAACAATAACGCAATTATAGTCATTAAGAACTTTTTCATTTCTCCTCCTTTAGTTAGCCTTTGCTAACTTCTATATTATACACATTTTAATTTTAGTTAGCAATGGCTAACTTTAAAATATGTAATTTTTTGACCAAAAATAAAAACCATGTCAAAGACACGGCTTATATTTAATATTATAAACAACTATTTACTAATTCTAAGAATGAACTTGGTTCTAAACTAGCTCCCCCAACTAAACCACCATCAATATTTGGCATAGAAACTAATTCTTTAACATTTTTAGGATTCATTGAACCACCATAAAGAATCTTAATTTCTTCAGAGGTAATAGCGTTATAAATTTCTTTAATTACATTTCTAATATTCTTACATTCTTCTTCAGCATCCTTAGCTGAAGCAGTTTTACCAGTACCTATAGCCCATATAGGTTCATAAGCAATTATTACATTAGTAATATCACTTACATCTACACCATTTAAAGCTAATTCAAGTTGTTTTCTAACTACACTTGAAGTAATACCTAATTCTCTTTGTTCGATACTTTCACCAATACAAAGTATAGGTTTTAGATTATGAGCTAAAGCTGATTTAACTTTTTTATTAACAATATCATCAGTTTCTTGAAATAAACTTCTTCTTTCACTGTGCCCAACTATAACATACTCAACACCAGTAGTTTTTAACATAACTGGACTTATTTCGCCAGTATAAGCTCCAAACTCCTCATAAAACATATTTTGAGCGCCAATTCTTAGATTGTCACCTTGTCTTTTAACAAGGTCTCTTAACAATATACTAGGAGCACAAATGACTGTTTCAACTTTATTATTAGATGGAAGACTACCATTTATAGCATATATAAAAGCTAAAGCGTCATCTCTAGTTTTATTCATCTTCCAATTGGCAACCATAATTGGTTTTCTCATATTTACACCTTTTTTTCTTAAATTATTTAGATAATAAGCTAGCAATATCTTCTATTGCTTCTTTTGCTTGTTCTCCTTGAGCTTCGATTACTACGTTTTCTCCAGCTGGGATAGCTAAAGACATAAGACCTAAGATAGATTTAACATCTATAGTCTTGTCATCATAAATTAGATTAATATCAACATTATACTTTGAAGCTGCTTGAACAACTTTAGCAGCTAAGGCAGCATGAAGACCAACTGTATTTTTAACCGTTACTGATTTTGTCATTATTTTCTCCTTATTTTTCAGATAAACAAGTAATTCCTGGCAAAGCCTTACCTTCTAAATATTCAAGTGAAGCACCACCACCAGTAGATACATGGCTAAATTTATCAGCATAACCAAGTTTTTCTACAGCAGCAACACTATCTCCACCACCTACTATAGTAGTAGCACCATCTAGATGAGCAACTGCTTCACAAACACCTAAAGTACCAGCTGCATAATTACTCATTTCAAATACACCCATAGGTCCGTTCCAAACAACAGTCTTAGCACCTTTTAATTCACTAGTGAATAAATCAAGTGATTTAGGTCCGATATCTAAGCCCATGTCATCACTACCTATAGCATTTACATCTTTAACTTCGCCCTTAACATCAGCAAACTCTTTACCACAAACTGTATCAATAGGTAAAATAATTTTACCACCAGCTTCTTTTAATAAATCTTTAGCTAATTCAACTTTATCATCTTCACATAAAGATTTACCTATATTATTACCTAAAGCTTTTAAGAAAGTGAACATCATACCGCCACCAATTAAAATCTTATCAGCTTTTTTAATTAATTCAGAAATTACACCAATCTTGTCAGATACTTTAGCTCCACCAAGTATTGCAACATAAGGATGAACTGGATTATCTACAGCTCCACCGATAAATTTAATTTCTTTTTCTAATAAGAAACCAGCTGCGCTTTCAGCTATATGAGATGCAATACCTACATTAGAAGCATGTGCTCTATGAGCTGTACCAAAAGCATCATTAACAAATACATCACCTAAACTAGCCCAATATGCACCTAATTCAGCATCATTAGAAGATTCTTTTTTGCCATCTAAATCTTCAAATCTAGTATTTTGGAACATTACTACATCGCCAGAATTCATCTTAGAAATAGCATTTTCTAATTCTTTACCTCTAGTAGCAGGAACAAATACTACATCATGACCTAGTAACTCAGAAAAATGTTTAGCTACTGGTGCCATATCGTTCTTTACTAAATCTTCTTCTTTTTTTACACGTCCTAAATGTGAAAATACAATAGCTTTACCACCTTGGTCTAAAACATATTTAACTGTTGGTAAAGCAGCTCTAATACGAGTGTCATCAGTGATAACACCATCTTTCATAGGAACATTAAAATCAACTCTAATTAAAACCTTTTTATCTTTAAGATTTAAATCAGATACTACTTTCTTAGCCATATTCATATACCTCCATTTACAGCTAATCTTGACTTCTAAATTATATCAATATTTTTATTTAAATTAAAGTCTTACACTTTCATTTACTCATGTAAACGTTTAAAGAAGGCTTATCTAAGCCTCCTAATTCACCTTATTTTATAACCATCTCTGTCTCTGCATCAAAGAAATGACATTTATTCATATCGAATACAAGTTTAACTTTACTTCCAATACTTAAGTCATCTCTAGCATTTACAGCTGCAGTTACAGGATAACCATCCATACTAGCATAGATATTAGTGTCAGCTCCTAGTAATTCAGAAACTTCAACTGTTAATTCTACAATAGCTTCAGGATAAGCTTCAAATACAACTTCTTCATCATGTATATCTTCAGGTCTAATACCTAAAATTATTTCTTTATCAATATATCCATTTTTCTTTAAAATGGTTAATTTACCTTTAGGAATTCTTACTTTGTATGTTCCTTCTTTAGTAACAAACACACCATCTTTATCAACTGTACCATTAATAAAGTTCATTGGAGGTGTACCAATAAATCCACCAACAAAGGTATTAACCGGATTTGTATAGATTTCTTCAGGTGTACCAACTTGTTGAATTCTACCATCACTCATAACAACAATTCTATCAGCCATTGTCATAGCTTCAGTTTGGTCATGTGTTACATAAATAGTAGTAGAACCAATTCTACGATGCAATTTAGTAATCTCAGTACGCATTGTAACCCTTAACTTAGCATCTAGGTTAGATAAAGGTTCATCCATTAGGAATACTTTAGCATCTCTTACTATAGCTCTACCTAAAGCAACTCTTTGACGTTGACCACCAGATAAAGCCTTAGGTTTTCTCTTTAAATAAGGAGTTAAACCTAATATTTCAGCTGCATTTTTAACTCTTTCAGCTATTTCTTCTCTTGGTACTCTTCTTAAAATTAAACCAAAAGCCATGTTATCATAAACAGTCATATGAGGATATAAAGCATATGATTGGAAAACCATCGCAATACCTCTATCTTTTGGTAAAACATCATTCATTAATTCGCCATCAATATAAAATTCACCACTTGATATTTCTTCAAGACCAGCAATCATTCTAAGTGTAGTAGATTTACCACATCCAGATGGCCCAACAAAAACAATAAATTCTTTATCAGCAATTTCTAAATTAAAATCAAAAACTGCTTGTACCCCATTAGGATATATTTTATTAATATTTTTTAAACTTAATGTAGACATATTTATCCTCCTTTAAATCTAGCAATATTATATTCTTTTTGTAAGCGCTATACTATAGACAAAATGCACAAAGATTAATTTAAATAATAAACATATAATAATGCTGAATCCTTAAACTTCTTCAAATTAAATCCAGTATGTTCATATATATTATTTAACTTATATAATAAGGTATTTCTATGTAAATATAAGATATTAGCAGTAGGTAAAACTTGCAAATTATTAGTAAAAAAAGTCTCAAGTAATAAATTAAAATTGTGATCATTATAATAATTACCAAGTATCACTTCTAATCCTTCTAGTTTATTAGGCAATATACTTATTAAATCAGATGAAACAAACACTCCTTTATCTAAATATTTAATATTATTAATAACCAAATCTAACTCCTTCTCTAGATTATTCTTACTACCACTAATATAAATAATATCTTTACTTAATAAATCAATAACCAAAGATTTAATAGTCATTAAAACATCATCTATTAAGGTATTTTCTATATATAAAACTATTAAATTATTATCTAATTCTATTTTCTCTTCTACTTTAAAAAAATGTTCTATTTGATTAATTAAATTACTTTTATTATTATTTAATAAAATAAAACGTTTCATGAAATCACCTGAATTTATTATAACAAAAAAATCTATTTTTTACTAAAACAATTTATTATTAATCTTTTATATGTTATAATGACTTCGTTGATAACGTTTTCAAGAAAAGAGGTTATATTATGTATAATGCAAAAAACATTAGAGATGTCGCTATCTTAGGACATTTAGGTAGCGGCAAAACAACATTAGTAGAGGCTTTTAGTTACGCTACTGGTTTAATCAAACAAAAAGGTGAAATAGAAAAAAAGACTACTATCAGTGATTACACTGATGAAGAACATAATCGCCTATCTAGTATACATGCGAGTGTGGTCCCTGTTTATTATGAAGATCACAAACTTAATTTAATCGATTTACCAGGTAATGATGATTTTGTCGGTGAAATATTAAGTGTAACAAGATTAATTAAAGGAGCTATCTTAGTTGTCGATGCTTCTAGCGGTGTTCAAGTAGGTACCCTAAAACATTGGAATACTTTAAGACGTAGAAATATTCCTACTATTATCTATGTTAATAAAATGGATAAAGAAAATATAGATTTTGAAAAAGTATTAGAAGATATTAGAACTAATTTAGGTAAAAATGCTGTACCTTTTACTTATCCTATAGGTCATGAACAAAACTTTGATGGTTTTGTCAATGTAGTAGATATGAAGGCTCGTAGATATAACGGAGTAGAATGTGTAGATGATGAAATATATCCAGATAAAAGAGCTAAAGTATTTGAATTACATAATACTATTTGTGAAGCTGTAGCTTCTACAAATGAAGAATTATTAGAAAAATTCTTTAGTGGTGAAGAATTAACTAGAGATGAAATTCATTCTGGTTTAAGAGAAGGTGTCTTAAATGGTGAATTAATTCCTGTAATAGTTGGTTGTGCAACTAAAAATATAGGCATTCATACTCTTTTAAGTATGATGGTAGACTACCTACCTTCTCCTGCTGATTTAAAACCATATTTAGTAGAAACTAAAGATGGTAAGATGGTTGAAAGAAAAACAGATGATAATGAACCATTCTCAGCTTATGTATTTAAAACTATAGTAGATCCTTATGCTGGTATAATTAATATCTTTAAAGTTAACTCAGGTGTATTAAAACTTGGTGATGAAGTATATGTACCTCAAGTAGGTAAAACAATGAAGATAACATCTTTATTTACCCTAACAGGTAAAACTCAAACTAACATTCAAGAAGTTCATGCCGGTGATATAGCCGCTACAACTAAATTAACTGATGTTAGATCAAGTTATACTATGTGTTCTCCTAAAGATATAGTAACTTATAAACCTGTAAAATATCCTACAGCTGTCATCTTTTTAGCTTTGGTACCTAAAAATAAAGCTGATGAAGATAAGCTATCTCAAGTACTTCAAAAGATAATGGTTGAAGATCCTACTATTGAAGTAAAAAGAAACCAAGAAACAAAACAACTTCTTCTTGGTGGTGCTGGTCTATCTCACTTATCTTATATCTTAGAAAAAATGAAAAACACCTACAAAGTAGATGTCTTAACTGAAGAACCTAAGATTGTATATCGTGAAACAATAACTAAAGAAGCTATTGGTGATGGTAGATATATTAAACAATCTGGTGGTGCTGGTTATTATGGTGTTGTTCAAATGCGTTTTGAACCTTCTACTGAAACTTGTTTTACTGAAGAAGTATTTGGTGGAGCCGTACCTAAAAACTACTTCCCAGCTGTTGAAAAAGGTTTCTTAGAAGCTATGCAACAAGGACTTCTTGCCGGATTCCCAGTTATTAATGTTAAAGCAGTCTTGTTAGATGGTAAATACCATTCAGTAGATTCAAATGAAATGGCATTTAAAATGGCAGCTATCTTAGCTTTCAAAGATGCCTACATGAAAGCAAATCCTATTATCTTAGAACCAATCTATAAAGTTACAGTTAACGTAGCTAGTCAATATTTAGGCGATGTATTATCAGATTTAAATCAAAAAAGAGCTAAAGTTCTTGAAATGAATGATTTAGGTGATGGTAATCAAGAGCTTATAGCTACAGTCCCAGAAGCTGAAATCCTAAATTACGCTCAAGAATTAAAAGCTATAACTCAATCAAGTGCTTACTTCAATCGTGAATTTGTAACCTATGAAGAAGTTCCAGCTTACTTAAAAGATAAAGTTATAGAACAAAACAAATTAAATTAAAAAAGAATCTTGAATTTAGATATTAATCTAGGTTCAAGATTTTTTTATTTCAAAATAAAAAAGTCCTAAATCTTTTTAAATTGATTTAAGACTTTAATTCTTATTTAAATATTAGCAATGAGCGAAATATTTAATAGTTCTAACCATTTGGCTAGTGTATGAATTTTCATTATCATACCAAGAAACAACTTGAACTTGATAATGAGTATCGTCAATTTTAGCTACCATTGTTTGAGTAGCATCAAATAATGAACCTTGAGTAATACCGATAACATCAGAAGATACTAATGGTTCTTCAGTATAACCAAATGATGGAGATTCAGCAGCTTTCATAGCAGCATTAATAGCATCAACAGTTACTTCTTTAGATGATTCAACAACAGCTACTAAAATAGTAGTTGAACCAGTACATACAGGA